>NZ_RJAD01000001.1:613599-920399 GCF_003999995.1 Microbacterium sulfonylureivorans | reverse complement strand
CAGTTGATCCCGGCGCCGCACACCACGGCGACGGCGGTTGCGGCATCCGTACCGGCCCGCAGCATGGCGAGGGTGTCGTTGCCCACGACGACGTGATCAGCCCAGCCATGCGCAGCGATCGCTTCGGCGATCGCCTCCTCCTCCTCGGGGAGATCCGCGTTGGCGAGGTAGCCCGCGACGACCGACGCGCGCCCGCCCGGCACCGACGCGAGCACCTCGGTCACGGCACCGGCCAGCGAGGCGACGGCGGCCGGGGCTCCGACGATGTGCGGCACGAAGGCGCCCGCTCGCGCGCGGGTGATGACGGTACCGTCCTCGGCGACGAGGAGGACGTCGGTCTTGCTGTTGCCGCCGTCCAGGGCGAGCAGGCAAGGTTCGTTCAGCGGGCCCACGGCAGCCACTCCAGGTTCTCGGTGATGAGCGTGTCGGCGAGCGCCTGAGCGGTCTCGTACTGCCCGATGAGCGGGTGTGCCAGCAGGGCGCGCACGACGCGGTCACGGCCGCCCTGGATCGCTGCATCGACGCCGAGCTCCTCGTAGCGGGCGACGTGCGCGATCAGCCCGGAGGCGAGCGCCGGGACCGGGGGTGCGGCGCGCACGCGCAGCGTGCCGGGCCCCACCTCCACCCTCGTCTCGATGATCGCGTCGGCGTCCAGGAACGGAAGCGTTCCCCGATTGCGCACATTCACGATGTGGTCGCAGACCGCTCCCGTGCCCAGAAGGCTCGAGAGGAGCCCGATCGCGGCTTCGGAGTAATACGCACCACCCCGCTGAGCCAGCTGCGCCGGCTTCTCGGCGAGTTCGGGATCCGCATAGCGGGCCAGCAGCTCACTCTCGATCGCGGCCACCTCCAGGGCGCGCGACGGCGCGGTGCGCGCGTGCTCGACGAGCGCGTCGTGCGCAAGGTAGTACCGCAGGTAATAGGAGGGAATGAAGCGCTCGGTCCTGAGGAGGTCGAGCGGGAGTTCGGTCTCGCGGACGAGAGCCGCGCCATGCTCGTCGAGGAGACGATCGAGGACCTCGGTCGCAGTGCCGTCCTCATGGCGCACTCGCGCGCCCAACTCCCAGCTGAGGTGGTTGAGTCCAACGTGGTCGAGTTCAACGGCCTCGGGCGCAACCCCGAGCTCGGCCGCGAACAGTCGCTCGAAGCCGATCGCGACGTTGCACAGTCCGACCGCGCGGTGCCCGGCATCCAGCAGTGCACGGGTCACCATGCCGACCGGGTTGGTGAAGTTCACGATCCAGGCGTCAGGGTTGACATCGCGAACCCGCGCGGCGATGTCGAGCACGACGGGGATGGTGCGCAGCGCCTTCGCGAGGCCACCTGCCCCTGTCGTCTCCTGGCCGATGCAGCCGCACTCCAAGGGCCACGCCTCGTCTCGGGCGCGCGCCGTCTGACCGCCGACGCGCAGCTGCAGGAGCACCGCGTCGGCGCCCACCGCGGCATCTTCGAGGCTCGTGGTGGCTTCGACGGTGCAGTCACTGCCCGCAGCGGCGAGGATGCGCGCAGACAGGCCGGCGACCACGCGTGCCCGCGCGAGGTCGGGGTCCACGAGGATCAGCTCCTTGACAGGGAGGGACTCTCGGAGCCGAGCGATCCCGTCCGCGAGTTCGGGCGTGTAGGTGGATCCGCCGCCCACGACCACGATCCGCAGGGCGCGCAGTGTCGCGTTGCTCATGTGGTGAACACCGATTCCCTCGCGAGGTCGAGACTCAACAGCATCGCGCCTTCGAGGATCGGCGCGTCTGCGACGGCGGCCAGGCCCAGCGGAGGGGCGCTGATGACCAGCCGGTCCAGGTGCGCCGCCACGGCGTCACGCAGTCGGCTGCCGCCGATACGGGCCACTTCGCCCGCAAGGATGAGGCGTGAGGGGTCGACGAGCGCGATGACTGATGCGAGGCCGAACGCGTAGCGCTGGGCGATCTCCTGGATCGTCTCGGCCGCACCGGCATCTGCGAGCAGGGCGGCGATGGCATCAGCAGTGGAGCCCACGGGGTGGCCGGCATCGGCGGCGAACTCGCGCAAGGCGTCCGAGCCGACGAGACCCTCGAACGCGCCCTTTGACCGATGCTCGCCATCGAGGCGCGAGCCAGGGGGGAGCAGGAACGCCGCTTCGCCCGCGGCGCCTCGGCTGCCGCGGAACAGCGAGCCGTCCATCATGAGCGCGCCGCCGATGCCTTCATCGAGCCACAGGAGGAAGAAGCTCTCTCCAGCGACGTCGGAGGCTCGGTGCTCGGCGAGCGCGACCAGGTTCACGTCGTTTTCGAGAGACACCGCGGCCTTCCCGAGATGGCGACGCAGTTCCTCGCCGATGCCGGGCTGCTGCCAGCCGGGGAGATGCTCCGCGTAGCGGAGCAGATCCTCTGCGACATCGTACGAGCCAGGGACCGCCACCACGATGGCGTCGAGCTCATCGACGGCGATCCCCGCGATGCCGCAGGCGCCGGCGAGGACCTGTGCGACGTTCTCGGGTCCGCGTGGGTCGGGGAGCTGCGTGATCTCGAATTCCGCGACCACGACGCCACTGATGTCGGCGATGCGCGCCGAGATCGACTCGGGACGAACATCCACGGCGGCGGCGTGCCCGGCGCCCGGATTGATCGCGTAGAGCTGCGGCGCCCGGCCGCCGGGGCCGGTCTCGCCGTAGCCGCTCGGAAGGACCAGCCCGCTTTCCTCGAGACGGGTGAGCAGCTGTGACGCGGTCGGCTTCGACAGTCCAGTGAGGTCGCGTACGTCGCCGCGGCTCAGGGTGCCGCGTTCTATGAGAAGGTCGAGGACGACCCGGTTGTTCATGCTGCGAAGCAGTCCGGGTTGAGCCGGAGCTGGGGCTCGGCTGTCACCCCGTGAGCTGAAAGTCACAACGCCTCCGCGTGGTTAGGAAACTTTACTATCTCACGTTAGCGGCGAGTTGCGGCCACTGTCAATGCGCCGGGCCGAGCCGCGCACGGATGCTCCTCTGGCCGCGCGGTGCTCCTCGATCCGGGGCATCTCGGCCGTCATCCACATGGAGGATAGCGGGGGCGTCACCACGTGCCCGTACTGAGACCGAGCATGACGCGCTGACAATCTTGGGGAGCGCGCGAGCAGCGCGGCAAGCGGATGACAAAGGCCGGGATCGACGCTGGTGGCGTCGGGTTCAGGACCCGTTCTCGTCGAGATCCGCAATCCCGGCGACGACTCGATGGCGACCGTCTCGCTCACTGCGCGCCGCGAACGCCGGCCGCCACCGCGGGCCCTGTTGGCGCGGAGCCGACCGTTGACACCGCGATCCGCGGCGGCTAACTTCCAGATAGTAAAGTTTCCTAACTTGACGGAGGGTCGCAGTGCAGCGGACTGACGAAAGCTCGAAGTGAACGTCGAATCGAATACGGCGTCATTGCAACATCACAACCAGGAAGGAAAAGACATGCGCATCAAATGGAAACCAGCGATTCTCATCCTCGCCCTACTCGCCTGCCTCATGGGAGCGTCGCCCGTCTTCGCCGCCCCGCCCGCGCACGCAGGGAAGGCGACAGTTCTCTACACCTACGATGAGGCGCTGAGCAAGCTCGGTTCATCCGATGCGGAGGCCTCCGTGAAGGAGTACATCGGCTTTGTTCGGGATGCGACGTATCATCCCGCGACCGCGAACCCGGGCGTCGATATGCCCGCAGACCTCTCCAACGCCGGCACCTTCGTCAACCACGAATTTGATGTCAAGCCGTCGCTTTTCCCAGCGCTTCGCGGTGTGAACACCTCGGTTCTCGACCACAACCGCAAGCACCTGTGGATCGGCACCGATGACGGCGTTACGAAGATCAACCTGAAAAGCAACAAGATGACGGAGTACCAGGCAGACGACAACCAACTCGTCGACGACAAAGTGCTACTGCTCATCTCCGATGGCGGCAAGGGCGTGTTCGCGATTACGGAATCCGGCGTTGCCCGGATTTCCCAGTGAGGAAGGAGAGCGACTCCATGTCAATCATGAACAAGAAGCTCAAAACGCTGATCGGCAGTGCTACAGCCGCCGCTCTGCTGCTCTCGTTGCCTGCAATGCCGGCGCTGGCGGCCAAGCCGCAGACATCCTCGTTCTCTGCGGTCAAGCTGGAACCCGCTCGCACGAAAGAGGTCACCTACTACGGGCCCGGGACGACAACGCCACAGATACGGTGGGTAACCGACGGGACGGCGCCGAAGTTCCTGCCGATCGCAGTGACTGATGACGTCACGAGTGTGGTGAAGGACGCAGAGGGCGTCTACTGGATCGGAACCGAGAACGGACTGCAGCGCGTCAACTTCGAAGAAGAGGATGAGCGTGACATCGTGCAGTATTTTGCTGGACCGCGCTACATGTTCGACGGTGACGATCATGTGACTGCGCTGGCCAGCGACGGGCAAGGCGGCGTTTGGGTTCAGAATGCGCGAGGTATTACGCATATTGCGATGCCGTTCAAGACGCTGCAGGAGAAAGCCGCCGCCTATGAAGATATCATTCAGGCGGTTCATGATCGCCGAGGGATGACCTCGGATGCGCGGTTCACCTTCACCCCCACCGACGCGACTCGCGGGATCAACTACAACGACGGCGCGTTCGAATCGCTTGCAGAAACGTCCGACAACGACGGACTGTGGACGGCGATGTACGCCATCGGTGAGATCTACCGTTACAGGACGTTGCTCGAGCAAGGCGGTTCGCGAGCGGAAATCGCTGCGGCGAAGAGTGCCGCGCTTCGCGCCACGAAAGCGGTGCTGCTGCTCGACTACGTGTCCGGCCGTGGCAATGGCTTTCCGGCACGCTCGTACATGCTGACGAGCGAAGCGGGAGCGCAGACATCTGACGGCACGGACTTTGGCTACCAGAGCCAGAACGGATTCTGGTTCCATCCTGTGATGGACGGCTCGCCGAATCCGAATGGCGTCATTCCGAGCATGGAGCGTTTCGATGAGGACAACAACCCCATCGAGCCGATCGGCTACTCGATCGCCCGTGTGACCAAAGATGCGATGACCAAGATCGGCGGCAAGCTGTTCCCTTCAGGGGGAGAAGGCGAGATGAACTACAACGGCCTTACGCTGACGGCGGATGCGGTAGCGAAGCTGAACGCTTCACGACCTGCCGAAGCACAACTGGGCACTGACATCTATGTGGAAGTGAACGATTCGGTGCAGCAGGTGCTTCCTGTCATCACCTCGGCCACCAATACCAAGCTGAAGCCGAGTGCTGACACTTCGACGAGCGCCACGAACCCGCCCCTGTTCCAGCTCACAGTGCCCGTTTACGAGCAGATCCCGACGTTCTTCAACGACTTGTTCCCAGAGTCGGCGATCAAGAACGGCAACATTGACATGAGCAAGATCGTCTATAAGGCAGACACGTCGTCTGACGAAGTCATCGGACATTATGCTCTGTTCTTTGCAGCCAACGAGTACCTGGTGGGCGATAGTCACGATCCGGAAATGCTCGCGCTCAAGGGCGTCATCGAGCAGTCGACCGAACGTATGACTGACCTGGTCTTGAAAGACGACCACTTCTACATCGAAGACGCGACCGGCAAATCGACGCTGTGGTCCAAGTGGTTCGCGAAGTATTTCAACGACACGACCGGTGCGATGGAGCAGCGTCCGGAATGGGCCTCCAACGTCGGCGTCGACGCGGACGGCGAAGATTCGCTTTCATACGGCTTCGAGGATGCGCCCCTGAATGCGCTGGAAGTGATGTCCATCCTCAAGACAGCCGGCAACATCATCGGCAAGCAGGAATACAAGGACGCCTATGATCTGCTGTTCGACGCTTCGGGATACAGCAAGGAAGAGCCGTACATCAACGGCAAGGGCTATATCGGCATGGCGAACGAATATATTGACCGCCGTCTCGTGAGGCAAGCGACGAATGCGTACGGGATCAACAATAATGAATTGGTGACCCGAGACAATTATGAAGCTGCGTATGCCGAAGCCGGTGACGACATCCAGGCTCGTTCCAACATCAACGCCACCTTGCATAATGATTGGACACAGTACATCAACTACTCCGACGAGGAGTTGGCTTGGTTCGCGCTGTATCCGCTCATCTTGCAGGAGAACGATCCGACCAAGCGCCCGCAGATCGTCACGGCATTCGATCAGTGGTACGTGAATGAGGTGCGCGAGCAGAATCCGTACTATACGTTCCTGTACCAGCTGGCACACCCGGAACGAAAGGACATCGATCTGCAGTCGGCCGTTCGATACTTGTCGCGGCAGTACGAGTATCAGATCGAATTCCCGATGCAGATGAACCGCCAGGATGTCTTCTATATCGAACCGGGCGATCGCGACGATTACAAGCAGACGAACTACGTTCTGCCGCCTGACGAGCGACCTGCAATGAAGAACAACGGGAATCCATTCGAAGCCGAGAACTCGACCACGGGGGTTTATCCCAATTACGACTACAATAGCGGGGAGTTTGTCGTCGGATTTACGTTCACATTGCCCTACTGGATGGGCCGTTACCACGGCATCATCAAGGAGTAGCGCGACGCGAGCCGCATGAGAAGACCACCACACTGGCGTGTGACAACGTCGTGTGGTGGTCTTCTCAGTCATATAGGAAGAGCGCGAATCTGCTCGATCAGCAAACAGGTCCTGAGAGAACTCGCGTCGGAACCGCCTCATCAGATCACCGACGACGCGTGAACCCTTGAACCCCGAGTAGGTCCACCGCCATCCCACGAGTTCCCGCGCGCGACGGCTATCCGAACTCCGGTAGCCGTGAGACGCGAACTGCAGCGGGCGCGGGCGTTGACACGTTCACCCCGGCCACTAAGGTCGAGATAGTAAAGTTTCCTAACCTCCGGGAGGATCGCGATGAACGCATCGGTACCAGGCGACAGCCGCGGCCCGGCACCCGCACAGCCAAGCCTGCTACGCAATCTGAATGGCCGTGTCGTGCTCGACCTTCTGATCGAGCACGACACGTTGAGCCGCAGTGACGTGCGCACGCTCACAGGGCTCTCGACGCCCAGCGGGTCGTTGCTGCTCCAGCGGCTGGAAGAGAGAGCGGTCTCGGGGGCCCGAGCGGGTTCGGCGATACTGGTCCGGAGGCCGTGCACCGCAGCGCTTCGACGGCGGCATCACTCAGGGAGCGCTGAAGTAGCGTGATGAGGGTTCATCTCACCACAACGGCGCAGGACCTTGGCGCCCTCTCGGCCGAACTCGTCCGGAGAGTTTCGGGCTTGCGTGTGCTCGGCGTGGCGACCGGGTCCTCCCCGGCGCCGCTCTGGGCGGCCCTCGCCGCGGATAGCGGAGGACTCGCCCCCCGCGCCGTGTTCGCCCTGGATGAGTACGTCGGACTTCCGCCAGGGCACCCAGCGGGCTATCGCGCAGTAGTCGATGCGACCGTGACCATTCCTCTGGGTCTCGATCCTGCACGCGTGCACGTCCCGGACGGGAATGCACCGGACCTAGAGCTCGCAGCCGCGGAGTTCGAGACGGCCATCGGTCGCGCCGGGGGAGTCGACCTGCAGGTGCTGGGAATTGGCCGAAATGGACACATCGGATTCAACGAACCCGGGTCAAGCGTCGACTCCCGGACTCGCGTGGTGGAACTGGCCGACCAGACGCGGCACGACAACGCGAGGTTCTTCTCGTCGGCCGATGCTGTCCCCACGCTCGCCGTGACTCAGGGGATCGCAACGATCATGTCCGCGCGACGAATACTGCTCATCGCACGCGGAGAGTCCAAAGCCGACGCCGTCGAGAGACTCCTGTCCGGTGGCACCGACCCTTCGTTCCCGGCGTCGATCCTGCACGAGCACGACGAGGTCACAGTGCTCCTCGATGCATCGGCTGCTCGGCAAACCTTGCCCGATATTCCGTCCCGTCGGTTTGCCTCTGCCGGCGAGACGGAACCGCACCCCTCGGCACGGTCGTGAGGCATAGCCCGTTCAGGGAGCGATCGGGATCGTCTGCCGAGACCGCATGGCACGCGTCCATTCCGCCGCGTGGGTGCGCTCGGTCTCGAAGATCACCTGCACGTTCGTACGACCGCCGTCCGCTGCCCGAAGCCCCGCACGCACAGAGAGTTCAGGACCTCGACGCGATCCTCACGGACTCGCCGTTCAGTTCGTGTCGCTCCCCACTCCCCTGTCGACGCATGCATCGTTCGGAAAACGCGCACTCTGCGCTGGCATGAACGTGCTGGTCGAAGAGCGCATCGCGACGACCAAGAGATCTGCCCGCGCCGGCGCCGACCGCCCTGCTGATGGTCGGGAAATTCCTGCGCTTCGACCCCGCGCGTGCCCTGGTGGAACGACGAGCGAATTTCAGGCCCCATTGTCGTCGTCGCGACCCATCTTCGACCAGATCCCACAGTGCGCGGAATCAGCAGACCGGACCCTGCCCGTGAGGAAGAACGAATCGCGTTCGCGGTAGAGGCAAGTAGAGGCCGAGAACTCGGTCCCGCGGAAAGTCGCGGTTTCGAGACCGAATGCAGTCGAGTGCAGGCGTGGTGATCTCACTGAGTACGGGTTCAACTCCCACTGTCGATGTCACGCGATGTGCGGGGAAGCAGAGTCAGAGAACGGCCCAGGCGGCTCAGACGAGCCCCAGCGAGCGTGAGAAAAGATTCGAGAAAGCCTCGGTGAACGGTGACGCCCCTGAGCTCGCTTCCGTCACCACGCGAAGCGCGGGAATCCGCATGAATCGCCCTCATCTCTCGCGGGTGGCGACTGCCCCAGCGGAGTTCACATCCCTCCGTCTCCGCCACAAGAAGGCCCGCAATCCCTTGAGAACACTGGGGTCGCGGGGCCTTCAGCATTGCGAGCACGAAAAAGGGAAAGCCGGCCGTCGCATCTGCGATCCGCGGCTACCCGTCCGAGGGCGCCGCGCCGTTGTCACCGGGGAGTCGCAGCTCCGATCACCGTAGGTGTTCCAAGGGAGCGGGGAGGGCGCACAGCGACGAGTCGCAGGTGGGCGTCGCCGGAGCTGCTGGGCCGAGGCCAGCACTCTGCGCACGACGGAGCCTCCCGGATGCGGCATCCGGGAGGCTCCGTCGTCGGGCGTTCGTCAGCCGGCGAGGAACAGTGTCGCGAACAGCCGGATCGACAGCGCGAGCACGGCGGCGAGGCCGACGATGCCCAGGAGGTTCTGCCACCAGCGGTTCTTCATGTCGCCCATCAGCGATGACCGGTTGGCCATGATGATGATCAGCGCGGCGAGCACCGGGGCGATGAAGATGGTCAGCGCCTGAGCGATGACGATCAGTTCGACGGGCGATGCCTGGAAGATCAGCGTGATCACGATGCCGAAGGCGAGGATCGTGGCGCTGACGATCTTGGCCGTGAGTGAGCTGGACGAGGCGCCGCGGCCGAGCCCGTCCGAGAGCATCGCGCCTCCGGCGGTGGCGTTGGCGATCATCGACGAGAATGCGGCACCGAAGAATCCGAGAGCGAAGACCGTGGATCCGATCGGCCCGGCGAGGGGCTCGAAGATCCCCGCGAGAGCGACGATGGTCGGTGCGGCTTCGCCGGTCTTGCCGAGGACCGCTGCGGCGACAACGATCACGAGCGCGGTCATGATGCCGGGGGCGACGATGCCGGGCACGGTGTCGACGATCGTGACGTCGCGGTAGTCAGCCTCGGTGCGGCCGCGCTCCTTGGTTCCGTACGACGTGTAGAACGCGGCGTTGATCGAGAAGTTGGTCCCGACCAACGCCACGATCAGCAGCCAGGAGCCGTCGGGGACGGTCGGGACGAGACCGGATGCCGCGGCCGCCCATGACGGGTTGGAGAGGAACGCCGACACGATGAAGGCGATGGCCATGAGGGCGACGATCGCGACGAGGACCTTCTCGACGACCCGGTAGACGTTGCGCAGGAGCAGCAGCGATGCCACTGCGACCGTGCAGATGATCGTCCACATGACCGGGTTTCCGCCGAACAGCATCGACAGGCCGAGGCCCGACCCGACGGCGTTGCCGACGGAGAAGCAGAGGGTGATCAGGAAGATGCCGATTCCGGCGAGGACGCCGACCCACTTCCCGAGGTGGTCCTTGATCGAGGCGATGAGCGAGACCGGGGACTTGATGCCGAGCCTGACGCTCATGTCGGTGAGGAAGATCATGAGGATCGTCGAGACGACGATGACCCAGATCAAGGCGTACTGGTAGCCGCTCCCCGCCTGGACGGCCGTGGTGAGGTTGCCGGGGCCGAACTGCCATGCGCCGGCGACGAAGGCGGGCCCGATGAGGGCCAGCTGCTGCCAGAAGCTCCGGCGTGTTCTGCGTGTGTCGACGATGCTCTTCATCGTCTCAGTCGAGATGCGGCCGTAGCCAGTGCCGGGCGTGGTGGATGTGTGACGGGTGGTGGTGCGCTCGCTCATGGTGGTCTCCTTCATTGGAGGGCGGCAGGGCCGCGAGTCGTCGTTGACTGGGCGCCACTCGAGTGGCGGGGTGGTTCGGAGGTTGGGGCGGCGACCTTCGCGGCCGCCGCCCCGTCGACGTGTCAGGCCGGGACGGCGACGGTGCCGAGGCCGGCGGAGGCGAACGCGGCCGCGATCTCGGCGGGCGCGCCGTCGGGCAGCGGGAGCAGCGGCGTGCGGACGGTGGCGTGGTCGAGGATGCCGCGGTTGACCAGGCCCCACTTGAGCGCCACGGTGCCCTCCATGTGCGACCCGCGGTGGTAGACGTTCTTCGTCACGGGCAGCAGGCGCTCGTGGATCGCGTGAGCCGCTGCGTAGTCCTTGGCCTTGCCGGCGGCGATGAGCTCGATGAGCGGCTCGGGTGCGATGTTGCCGTACCCGACCAGGAGCCCATCGACGTCGAACATCGTGGGGAGAAGGTACTCGTCGTGGCACGAGAGGATCTGCAGGTCGGGGTACGCGGCGCGAAGCGCGGGGATCTCGGTGTACCAGCGGCGCATGTTGCGGACGCCGTTCTTCGTGGCGAAAACGCCCTCCTGCCCGGCGATCTCGAGCTGTGTGTCGAGGTCGTAGCTGGCCTTGGTGTTGTCCGGGTACTGGAACAGGATGAGCGGCAATCCTGACTCCTCGTAGATCTCCTGGTAGCGGGTCTGCGGGGCGCCCTTCTGATAGCCGAATCGGAGCCAGCCGTGCGAGGGGTAGACGAGACCTGCGGCGGCTCCGGCATCGACGGCGGCCTTCGCCTCGAGCGCCGCGGTCTTGTTCCCCTCCTTGGTGATGCCGGCGATGACCGGCACGCGGCCGTCGGTCGAGGCGACGAACGCGCGGATGACGTCGAGCTGCTCTTCGTCGGTGAGGAACGTGCCCTCACCCGCGTGGCCGAGGACGACGAGACTCTTGACGCCGTCGATCGAACCCAGCCAGGAGCCGAGGCGCTCGATGGCCGCGTAGTCGACGTCGCCGTCTTCGGTGAACGGGGTGATCGGTGCGGGGTTCAGTCCGCGGATGTCGAGGGTCATGATCTGCCTTCCTTGTTTCTCTTCGTCGAGGCCCGGTAGCGTGAGAACGTTATCGGGAACGTTTGCAGGAACGATTGCAATTATGCGAGTAGGATGCCGTCATGTCAACTCCTCCCGCGGAATTCGTTCTGGGCGGCTCCCGCGGTCCGCGGCGGGGTGGCGCAATAGACTCGCCACAGCGATCGGAGGTGGCAGTGACGGGGAGGCGCGCGGTGACCCTTCGCGATGTCGCGGAAGCGGCCGGAGTGAGCATCTCGACCGTCAGCCGGATCCTCGACGACCGCACGCCGAACTCCCGCTCGGCGACGGCCGATCGCGTGAGGCAGACCGCCGACTCGCTCGGCTACCGTCGCAACGCCGCCGCCTCCGGCCTCCGCCGGGGTGCGACCGGCACGATCGGCGTGCTCGTACCCCGGCTGACGGACACGGTCATGGCGCTGATGTTCGAGGCGATCGAGCGCGTCGCTCGATCCCGCGGATACTTCGCCGTCGTCGCAACCGCGGGCGACGAGCCGGACGACGAGCGCCGTGCGACGGAGACCCTCCTCGACCGGGGAGTGGACGCCGTCATGCTCGCCACCGCCCGCCTGGACGACATGCTTCCCGCGTCGCTGCGGGCACGCGGCATCCCTCATGTGCTCGTCCTCCGCACGGACGGGGTGAGCCCCTCGTCGCTCGGAGACGACGAGATGGGCGGCTACCTCGCCGTGCGCCACCTCGTCGATCTCGGCCACCGTGAAATCGCCGTCGTCACCGGTCCGGACTTCACCTCCAGTGCACGGTCGCGCCTGGCCGGCGCTCGCCGCGCCGCAGCCGAGGCAGGCCTCCAGCTCGAACCGGGCCGGATCGTCTCGGGCGGCTACGGTGTTGACGACGGCGTGGTAGCCGGTGAGCACCTCTTCGCTCAGGCGAACCCGCCCACCGCCGTCTTCGCAGCGAACGACAACATCGCGCTCGGGGTCGTCAGCGCGGCAGGCAACGCGGGGCTGACGATCGGCGCAGACGTCTCCATCGTCGGCTACAACGACATCCCTCTCGCCAGCCGACTCTCCGTCCCGTTGACCTCGGTCCGGGTGCCCTTCGACCAGATCGCCGCGACGGCCTTCGACCTCCTCCACGACCCGACGAGCGCGGACGCCGCGGTGCGGCTCGCATTCCCCAGCCTGGTTCCCCGCGCGTCGACGGCACGCTTGCGCTGAGCGCGGCGCGCCCACATATTGCCCACAACCTGCGCAAACAGGTCAACCCAGGTACTTCCGGGCACCCCAACGACTGGCGATCCGTCGACGTGTCGACCGATCAGACCGGGTGCGATCGGTTGGTGAACCCGCGTGCTTCTGCGGTTGGCTGCCCGGAAACGTCGCGGACTTCGGCGGTGTCAAAGACCCGCCGGCCGGGAACTGCACAAGCCACGCGAGGGGTTCAAGTCCCTCCGTCTCCGCCCCAAGAAGGCCCCGCAATCCCTTGAAAACACTGGGATCGCAGGGCCTTCAGCATTGCGAGCAGGGTGCATTGCCCACATTAGGCCGACATTCGCCCCGCACGCGGCATCGATGGGTGAGTTCGGGCTCAAGGTGCGGGAGCGCGCCTGCCCCCCACGTCAATGGCGGGGCCACGCGGCGGTGACTAAGTCCTGACAGCAGCCTGCCCCGGCGGGGGCCGTCGGCGCATGGGAGTCGGCGCGACCCTGACGGCTGGGCGAGAATCGATGATCATGACACAACGCTGGCCGGAATTGCGGCTCGTGCTCACGCTGATCGCGGCTCAGTTCGCGGTGATGCTCGACTCGAGCATCCTGAATGTGGCGCTGCCCTCCATTGCGACCGACCTCGGACTCACGCCGGTCGGAACCGCCTGGGTACTGAACGCCTACTTCCTGACATTCGGCGGCCTGCTGCTCATCTCGGGACGTGCCGCGGACGTCTTCGGCCGACGTCGGCTGTTCCTCCTCGGAGCCGGTGTGCTGGTCCTTGGCTCGGTTCTCGGCGGGTTTGCGACGACCGAGATGGTCCTCATCGGCGCCCGGCTGATCCAGGGCGCGGGTGCGGCGATGCTGAGCCCCGCCGCCATGTCGGTGATCTTGGCCCGGTTCACCGGCCCGGGACGCGCTCGAGCCATGAGTGGCTGGGGCGCCGCATCCACCGTCGGCGGAGCCGCCGGTGTGACGCTCGGCGGCATCCTCACCGCGGCCTTCTCCTGGCAGAGCGTCCTCTTCGTCACCGGTGCGGTCGCTGCCGTCGTCGGCGTGGCCGGATGGATGCTCCTCCCGGCGGAGAAGGCTACGACGAGACGTCCATTCGACGCGGCCGGCGCGGCCCTCCTGACAGGGGCGGCAGTCGCGGTCGTCTTCGGTGTGCTGTCCGCACCGCATCGCGGACTCCTCTCTCTTGAGGTCGTCGGTGCGGCAATCCTCGCGGTCACCTGCGTGACCGGTTTCGTCCTCGTCGAGCGGCGAGCGGCGGACCCCGTCCTGCCCACCGGGGTGCTTCGCGACCCCCGTGTGAGCGGTGGCATCTCGGTGAACCTGCTCGGCGGGGCCGCCCGCATCGCCTGCTTCGTGCTCGTCGCACTGCTGCTGCAGCAGGTCCTCGAGTACGGTCCGGGCCTGGCCGGCCTCGCCATGCTCCCGACATCCCTGGCAGGGTTCCTGATCAGCGTCATCGTGCTGCCCAGGGCGCTCAACAGACTGGGCCCCGAGCGGGTGGCGCTCATCGGGCTCCTCCTTCTCGCACTGGCGCATCTCATCTTCGCGACCGTCGACAGTGGGGACTCGTATCTGCTGCGCGTCCTGCCGGCGCTCGTGATCGCTGCCGCAGGCGTTGCGTTCAGCTTCACCCCGACGACCCTCGTCATCTCCGAAGGCATCGCCGCCCAGAACTCCGGAGTCAGCTCAGGCCTCGCGTCCGCGACCGCGCAATTGGGAGGAGCCATCGGAATCGCCGTCTTCGGCGCACTCGACGCCGCGGGCCGAGCAGCCGTACTCGAGGCAGGTGGTACATCTCTGGCGGCTGCGGAAGCCGGACTTCAGGCTGCCAACCTGGCCGCGGCCGTCGCCGCTGGGCTGGCTGCGGTGATCGCACTGACCACCTTCCCTGCACTGACGACGGCGCGCACGAGTACCTGATCCTCGAGCCGGCGGAGCGATGGATGCGCCGGGCCCGAGAACATGTCCTGTGAGGCATATGCTTCGCGACGTGCAAGATGCGCGGCGACGGCCCGCTCGGGTGCCAGAATGTGCGCATGCCCAAGGACGCGCCCGACGCTCGCCCATCGGCCATTGCCCGGGATGCGCGGTACATCCCGACTCTCAACGACGTGGCTCGGGTCGCCGGCGTCTCCAAAGGCACCGTCTCCAAGGTGCTCAACGGTCGTGCAGGTCTGCGAGCCGAAACGCGCGAGAAGGTCGAGTCCGCTGCTCGGCAGTTGGGCTACCGTCCGAACCTGCAGGCTGTCAGCCTGATGGAGGGTCGCACCCGCACCGTAGGCCTCCTCACTCACGACCTCGAGGGCCGGTTCTGCCTGCCCATCCTGGTCGGAGCTGAGGACGCGCTTGGCGCGGGAAAGCTGTCGGTTCTCCTCTGCGATTCACGCGGTGACGCGATTCGCGAGCGATACCATCTTGAGGCGTTGCTCGCCCGACGCGTCGACGGGCTGATCGCCGTGGGTGATAAAGCGGCGGCGCGGCCATCCTTGGGGATTCTTCCTGTCCCGGTCGTCTACGCCCTCGGTCCTTCCCTCGAGCCGAACGACACTTCGGTTGTGACCGACGATGTGCAGGCGGGCCGCATCGGCGCGGAGCACCTCGTGAACATCGGGCGAACTCGCATCGCCTACATCGGTGGAGATGCGTCATACCGGGGTGCGCACGAGCGGGTCGAGGGTGTCGAGGGCTTCCTCCGTGAGAAGGGGATGGCGCTGATCACGCCTCCGATCTTCGGGGCATGGTCGGAGACCTGGGGGTTCGAGGCTGCGCGTCAGATTGTGACGCGCTCCCCCGACGTCGACGCGATCATGTGTGGAAACGACCAGATCGCGCGTGGCGCCATCGACTCCCTCCGTGAACACGGCCGTCGTGTACCCACAGATGTCGCGGTCCTCGGTCATGACAACTGGGAGACCCTTGCCCTTGCCGCTCGGCCCCCTCTGTCTTCGGTCGACGCGAACTACCAGGGGGTCGGCAGAAAGGCTGCCGAACTGCTGTTCCGCCTGATGGCTGGCGACTCCGTTCCTGGAGTCCATCCCGTTCTGAGTCGGGTCGTGCCACGCGGATCCACCATCTGAGACTCCACATCACGGAAACAGCGTTTCCAAGATGTAGAGACTTGTTGGTTGACACAGCGCTGGAATGGCTTCTACGGTGTTCGGAAACGCGTTGCCAAGAACGATCAAGGAGGATCATGTTCGCGAAACACAGAAGGGTGACTGGCGGCTTCGTTGCTGTCGCGACCGCAGCAGCACTGTTGACCGCGTGCTCGGGTGGCGAGGCCGCCCCCGACGCGTCCATCGACGACCCAAACCCGACGGGAACAGTCCAGTTCTGGACGCGATCGGTGCTCGATGAGTGGGCACAGAAGGTCGTTGCCGAGTTCAACGCGACCCATGAGGTTCAGGTGGAGATCACCTCGATCACGGACGATCAGATTCCTACGAAGTTGTCCGCGGCATTCCGCACCGACAACGTGCCGGATGTGATCGCCGCTGATCCGGGCCAAGCACTGCCGTACATCACGAGCGGCAACTACATGGACATCACCGAGCAGGTCGAGGCCTACGCCGGCGGTGCATCCATCACGGGGCCGCAGCTCGAGAGCACCAAGTGGGACGACAAGTACTGGGGGACACCCGCGTTCCTGGATGCGTCGGTCCTGCTCTACAACAAGGATCTCTTCGAGCAGGCAGGCATCAGCGGTCCGCCGACGAATCTCGACGAGATGCTCGACTCCGCGCGCAAGGTGAGCGCCCTCGGCGACGAGTACTACGGCCTCACTCTCGGCGGCTCGTGCGCGGGATGTCTCGCCTTCAGCACGATGCCGAACTTCTGGAGCTCGACGGGCGGGGCGCTGATCATCGGCGCCGACCTCGACGATCAGAAGGCCGGCGCCGCCGACAACCCCGGGCTCAAGGCCATGCTCGAGATGTACAAAGCAGCGTGGGCCGAGGGGCTCATCCCGCAGGCCGCGCAGGCCGAGACCGGTGCCACCTGGAACAAGGACTTCCAGGCGGGGAACATCGGCATCGCCACCGGCGGCCTCGGCAGCTACACCTCGGCTCCGGCCGAGGTCAAGGACTCCATCGGAGTGGCGCCGCTGCCGACCGCCGAGGGGGGCATCAGCACCTACCTCGGAGGCGGGAACTTCGGCATCACGGCGAAGGCGAAGAACCCTGCGGGGGCGTGGCAATTCATCCAGTTCGCTTTGGCCAAGGAACAGCAGGCCACGCTGCCTGAGGCCGGGTTCTCCCCGGTGCGCTCCGACCTGCTCGACGACGCGGCCTTCACCGCGCAGTACCCCTACGTGGTGCCGGCGATCGAGGCGGCCCAGACCGGATTCGGAGTCCAGACGAACTACCAGGCGGCGATCATGAACGACGCCACGGGTCCCTGGCTGACGATGTTCCAGAAGGCGGTGTTCCAGGGAGAGGTCGACGCCGCGATAGCGGAAGGACAGGTCGGAATCCAGACGATCCTGGACGGGAACTGACCGGGATGGCTTCATCCATCATGACGCTCCGGTCCTCGGAGGACGCCGTGACCTCGTCGGGCGGGCACCGCACATCGGTGCTCGCCCGGCGGCGGGCCCGAACCGGGTTCCTTCTTACAGTCCCGGCGCTTGTCCTGGTCGTGGGTGTCGTCGTCATCCCGATCGGATTCGCACTGTGGATCTCTGCGAATCGCTGGCCGCTGTTCGGCGAGATCAGCTTCGTCGGTCTCGACAACTACATCCGTGTCTTTCAGGATGCTCAGTTCTGGCAGTCGGTCGGTTTCACTCTGCTCTACACCGCAGTGGTCACCGGGCCGGTCCTGATCTTCGGCTACCTGCTGGCCGCCTTCGTGCGCGGAGAACGACCCGGCACGCGACTCTTCCGCACCCTACTGTTCCTCCCCACGGTCGTCGGTCTGTCCACGCTCTCGTTCCTGTGGTACGTGGAGCTGCGGCCCAACTTCGGACTCGTGAACGTCACGCTCAAAGCGCTGGGCATCACGAACGGGCAGACCGGCTGGTCGCTGCACTGGGTGACCGGACTCGCCGCGGTGAGTGTGCTCGTGATCTGGTTCGCCGTCGGCACGACGATGGTTCTGCTGCTGGGCGGGATGCAGTCGATCCCGGCCGAGATCTACGAAGCCGCGCGCATCGACGGGGTCAACGGGTGGCAGCGGGAGATGCTGATCACGGTTCCCCTCGTGCGGCGCAATCTCGCGATGGCGACCGTCCTCTCGGTCATCGCGTCCTTCCTCGCCTTCCAGCAGTTCGTGATCCTCACCAACGGAGGGCCGGGTCGGGAGACCACGACGGTCGTGATGTCGATCTTCCACGAGTCGTTCTACGCGCAGCAGCTCGGGAGTGCGACCGCGATGGGAGTGGTCGTGATGCTGATCGTCGCTGCACTCACCGCAATCCAGCTGATCCTCATGAGAGAGAGGGACGCATGAGCGCCGAGGAGAGCCTCGCCCCGCCCACGCGACGTTCCGCGGGACAACGGCGGGCAAACGTCATCTACGTCGCCGTAGGGTGCGTCCTTTCGCTCCTGTTCGTCGGCCCCCTCGTGTTGGCGGTCATCAGATCTCTGCAGACCGAGGCGCAGATCGTCCAGCCGCCGAACGCCAACAGCTTCGACGGCCTCAGCCTCGAGAACTATCTCGGCATCTTCACGAGGCTGCCCTTCCTCGAGATGCTCGGCAACAGCCTGATCGTGTCGCTGGGCAGCGCCGTGGTGACAGCGGTCATCGCCACACTGGCCGGCTACGGCCTCGGCCGATTCACATTCCGCGGTCAGAGCGTCGTGTTCGGCGTCATCCTCCTTGCCCTGATGGTGCCCTTCCAGGTGCTGTTCACCCCGATCTATCTGCAGTTCAACGCGCTCGGGCTCACCGACAGCAGGATCGGTCTGATCATCTTCTACGTCACCTTCAACCTGCCGTTCGCCGTGTTCATCATGCGCAACACCTTCGCCGCGATGCCCCGCGAGCTCGAGGAAGCGGCCTACGTGGACGGGGCCTCCACGATGGGGACCCTCATCCACGTGCTGCGTCCGCTGGCGCTGCCCGGTGTCGCGACGGTGGTGATCTTCACCTTCCTCGCGTGCTGGACCGAGTTCCTTGGAGCGTTCCTGTTCCTCACCTCCCAGGACAAGCAGACCCTTCCGGTCGGCTTGCTCACCCTGATCCAGGGCGGGTTCGGGGGAATCAGCTTCGGATACGTGATCGCCGGCAGCGTCATCTCCCTCATCCCCTGCGTCATCCTCTTCATCGCGCTGCAGCGCTACTACGTGCAGGGCCTCGCCGCAGGCTCTGTCAAGAACTGACCCACGCCCAGCCCGCACCAGAACGGATCTCATGACACACCCAGTGCCCGCCGTCTACCCGCGCGACGTGAACGAATGATCCGTCTTCGCGCGTCCGAGCAGGACGGCTCCTACCCCCGCCCGCTCCTCGTCCGCGATCAGTGGGCGGATCTGAACGGCGACTGGGGCTTCACGACCGACGACGGCGACGCGGGACTGCTCGCGGGATGGCACGCCGGGGCCGCCGGCATCTTCGATCGCACGATCCGCGTGCCCTTCACTCTGGAGGCGCCCCTGTCGGGAATCGGCGACCCCGCCCCGCACCCGGTCGTGTGGTATCGGCGTGCCTTCTCGACGGACATCCGCAACGGAGAACGCGCCATCCTGCACTTCGGGGCGGTCGACTACCGGGCGCAGGTGTGGGTCGACGGCGCTCTCGTGGCCGACCACTCCGGGGGGCAGGCGTCCTTCTCCGCCGACATCACCGCGGCGCTGTCCGATGGCAGCGATCACGTCGTCGTCGTCCGCGCCGAGGATCCGCTCGACGACCCTGACCGCCCGCGCGGCAAGCAGGACTGGCGCCGCGATGCCCACGCCATCTGGTACCGCCGCGCCACCGGGGTCTGGGGATCGGTGTGGCTGGAGTCGGTTCCCGCCCTCCACATCGACGACGTCGACTGGCGGTTCGATCCCGCGACCCGTCGGCTCGGCGTATCCGTCTGGCTGAGCGAGGCCCCGGCGCGAGAGACGAGCATCTCGGTCAGACTCGAGCACGACCATCGAGCCCTCGGACTGATCACCGCCGCAGCGGTTTCGCGACGCGTCGAGCTCAGCGTGGAGCTTCCCGCCCTTCGCAACGCGCAAGAGGCAAAGTCACTGCTCTGGTCGCCCGAGCGGCCGACACTGATCGACGCCGAGCTCGAGCTGTGCGAAGGCCCGACCGTGATCGACACCGTCTGGAGCTACACCGGCCTGCGGTCGGTGGGCACCGGCGGGGGCGCCTTCCTCGTCAACGGCATGCCGACGTACATGCGTTCTGTGCTCGAACAGGGATACTGGCCGGACGGCATCTGGACGGCGCCGTCCCCTGGCCACCTGAAGTCCGAGGTCGAGGCGATCGTCGCGCTCGGATTCAATGCGGTCCGCATCCATCAGAAGGTGGAGGATCCGCGATTCCTCTACTGGTGCGATCGACTCGGGGTCATGGTCTGGGGCGAGATCGGCGCCGCCTATGGTTTCTCGCCAGATGCCGTGGAGCTCTTCACCACCGAGTGGATGCGGTCGGTGCGGCAACGTCGCTCGCACCCCTCTCTCGTGGCCTGGGTGCCCTTCAACGAGAGCTGGGGAGTCCACGACATCGAACTGTCCACGCCCCAGCAGGACTTCGTCCGGGGCGTCACACAGCTCACGCGGGCACTCGATCCCACGCGTCCGGTCATTTCGAACGACGGCTGGGAGCACGTCGGCAGCGACATCCTCTCGATCCATGACTACGCGACCGACCCTGCCGTGCTCTCACAGCGGTACGCCACACCGGACGCAGTGGCGTTGGTCATGGCGGGTCCGGGGCCCTTCGGGAGGCGTGTCGCGCTTCCCGGTCAGCCGCTGGGGCCGAACGACGCCCCGGTCATGCTGACCGAGTTCGGGGGGATCGCCTTCAGCAACGACGACACGTGGGGATACTCCGTCGTCTCCGACGACGAGGAATTCAGCCACGACCTGCAGGAGCTGTTCGCCGCCGTGCACGGCTCGCCGATCCTGACCGGCTTCTGCTACACCCAGCTCACCGACACTGCACAGGAGGCCAACGGACTCCTCCGAGAGGACCGCACGCCCAAGCTGCCTGTCGAGATGATCCGACGCATGGTGCTCGGCGTGCACGATCCCGCACAGAAGGCCGCCGCGCCGATCGTCGCCCCGCACGCCGATGCGACGCTGGCGGGAGGGTCGGTCTGATGGCGCAGCTCGCCGCCGCACCAGCCGGGTCCGTCACGCTCGGGTCGAGTCACTGGCAGAAGCAGTACGCCGAGGCGATGGAGGTCTACTCGGGCTTCGATGACGACTCGCTTCTTCACGGCTTCCGGCTGCGGGCAGGGCTGCCCGCCCCGGGTCGGCCGTTGACCGGGTGGTGCGCGCGGGACTCGTCCATGGTGCTGGGACAGTTCCTCAGCACGCTGGCGATGTTCGGCGCGGCCCAGGGAGACGATGACGCGATCCGGCAGAAGGCCGCGCGCCTGACCGAGGGGTGGGCCCAGACGTTCGGGCTGAGCGGGTTCAGCGACCTGGACCACAGGATGTCGCCGGGCGGCCACTACGCCTTCGACAAGTTCGTCGGCGGGTTCACCGATGTCGGCTCGCTGCTCGGCGTCGACACCGCTTACGACGCGCTTCGCGAGCTCACCACGGCGGGGGAGCGGTACCTCGACTGTTCGAACGTGCCCGCCAGCCCCGTGCCTGCGCTGCACTCCGGGCGTGCGGGCGAGTGGTACACGCTGTCCGAGAACCTTTATCGGGCTGCGGTCGCGACCGGAGACGACCGGTATCGGGCCTTCGGCGACGTCTGGAACTATGACCACTACTGGGACGGGTTCCGAGACACGGACCGGCCGGCAGACGTGTGGGGCGTGCACGCGTACAGCCATCTGAACACGTTCGGAGGCGCCATCACGTCCTTCGGGATCACGGGTGATGCCGACCGGCTGGCGATCGCCCGCAACGCCTACGACTTCTTCACACAGACGCAGTGCTATGCCACCGGAGGCTTCGGGCCCGCCGAGCGGATCCAGCCATACGGATCACTGCCCGCGTCGCTGGATCGACGCATGGACGGCTTCGAGGCGCCGTGCGGATCGTGGGCCGCGTTCAAGCTCGCCCGAGAGCTCATCCTGCAGACGGGCGACGGTCGCTACGGAGCATGGATCGAGCGCCTGTTCTACAACGGGATCGGCGCGGCGCTTCCCACCAGGCCGGACGGCTCGCACTTCTACTACGCCGACTACCGCCCGACTGGCGCGGTGAAGGCGCGGGCGCGAGACACGTTCTGCTGCTGTGCGGGCACCTATGGCCAGGCCGTCGCCTCGTACCCGGGTCTCGTCTTCTTCGTCGACGACCGGTCGGTGTACGTCAACCTGTTCACGCCGGCCCAGATCGTGCACGCGGCGGGAGGCGACGAGGTCAGGGTTCGCATCGAGACCGAGTATCCGCTTCGCCCCGCTGTCCGGGTGCACGTGTCGATCCCGCGGCCGATGCGCTTCCGCCTCGCACTGCGCATCCCGACGGGAACCGGATCGATCGGTCCTGTTCGCGTCGGTGGCGATGAGGTCGTCGCCACGACGCAGGAGCGCGGCTGGCTGATCGTCGACCGCGAGTGGACAGCGGGCGCGCACGTCGTCGACTTCGAGGTCGCGCTCGATTGGCACGAGGAGCCGATCGACGAAGACCATCCGGACCGGTACGCACTCATGCGCGGCCCTGCGGTCTACGTGCTCGACGCCTGGCGTCACGAGCCGCTGCCGGGCGCGCCCTGGCCAGACGACGACACCGCCGACGGGCGCGAGGACCGAGGCGGCGTCGCGCACGCCGTCGAGCAGCGCGGCGGGCCGTACGAGGCCGCGCTGCGGCCGTACTTCGAGATACCGGAGGGCTGGTCGTATCGCATGTACTTCGATCGCTCGCCCCATGCGCATCCCATCTACTGATCGACGAACTGGAAAGAGTCCCACATTGTCGCGCTCACACGAGACCACTTCCCCCCTGGACGAACTCGCCCACTCACGGCTCCCCGTGGCCGCGCGGGGCAGCGTCAGGCCGCTCTCGATGGACGAGGTCTCGCTCTCCGAAGACGGCTACTGGGGGGTCTGGCAGGCGGTGAACGCGGCGTCCATCCTTCCGCACTGCGCATCGTGGATGGAGAGCGAGGGCTGGGTCGACAACTTCCGGGCCGCAGCCGAGGGAACCCTGCCCGAGACCCGCCGGGGGCGCGAGTTCACCGACTCCGACGTCTACAAGCTCATCGAGGCGATGAGCTGGGAGAACGGCCGACTCCCGACGCCTGCTCTCGAGGCCGAGATCCGGCAGTTGATCGACATCGTCGGGGATGCGCAGGAGCCGGACGGGTACATCAACACGAACTTCGGCCGACCCGGCCAGGTCGCCCGGTATGCCGACCTCGAGTGGGGCAGTGAGCTCTACGGCGACGGTCATCTGCTCCAGGCAGCGGTCGCGCGAGCGCGGACCAGCGGACGGGACCGCCTCTTCGAGATCGCCACGCGCCTCGCCGACCACATCTGCGACACCTTCGGCCCCGAGGGTATCCAGTCGGTCTGCGGGCACCCCGAGATCGAACTGGGGCTCATCGAGTTCGCACGCCTGACCGGCGTGGAGCGCTACCGGCGCCAGGCCGAGCTCTTCCTCGAACGCCGCGGCCACCATGTTCTCGAGGACATCGAGTTCGGCCGGGCTTACTACCAGGACGACGTGCCCATCCGGGATGCGGCGGTCTTCCGAGGGCACGCCGTGCGCGCCACCTACCTCGCGGCGGCTGCGGTCGACGTCGGGATCGATCGCAACGACACGTCACTCGTCGAGGCGATCCGGGCCCAGCTGAACCGCACCCTCGCGCGCCGCACCTATGTGACGGGCGGAATGGGATCGCGATTCCGCGACGAGGCCTTCGGAGCCGACTTCGAACTCCCCGCCGACGGAGCGTACTCCGAGACCTGCGCAGGAGTTGGCGCCTTCATGCTCGCCTGGCGTCTGCTGCTCGCTACGGATGATGCCGCCTACGGCGACCTCATGGAACGCGTTCTCTACAACGTCATCACGGCATCCCCGAGCCCCGACGGTCGCGCGTTCTTCTACGTCAACACGCTGCACCAGCGGGCCATCGACGATCGGTCCGACGGGGCACAGTCGAGCCTCCAGGTGGGACTCGGAGAGCGAGCGCCGTGGTTCCGCGTCTCGTGCTGCCCGACCAACGTCTCCCGCACATTCGCCACCCTCGAGGCGTATGTGGGCGTCGCCGATTCTCGCGGCCTCGCGGTGTCGCTGTTCGCTCGCGGACGCATCACCGCCCGGCTCGACGACGGAAGCACCGCAGAGGCCGAGATCGACACCGACTACCCGCACGACGGCCGGATCGTCGTGCGCGTCCCCGCCCGCGATGCCGGAGGCTGGCGTCTCCGGCTGCGTGTTCCTGCGTGGGCCCAGGGCGCCACCATCCGACGCGACGGAACCGCCCCGATCGTCGTTGCGCCGGGATGGGTCGACGTCGACGACGTCGGCATCCGCGAGGAGGAGATCGAGCTGCTGCTCCCGCTCGAGCCCCGGTTCGTCTTCGGAGACCCGCGGATCGACTCGGCACGAGGGGCGGTCGCGGTCGAGCGCGGGCCCCGCGTCTACTGCGTCGAGTCGCCGGACATCGCCGGTGCCCATGTCGACGGCGTGATCGTCGATACGGCCTCGCCCCCGTGGATGGCGGGGACGGACGAGGTCACCGTGTCGGCGCACGTCGAGCAGTTGGAGTCCAGCTCGTGGCCGTACGCCGCGCGGCCGGCGGCAGCCGGATCGCCGGTTGCGCGCGATGTGCGACTCACTCCCTACAACGAATGGGCACGACGCGGGCCGTCCACGATGCGCGTCTGGATGCGCACAGAATGACCCGACCCCTCCCTCCCGTCACGGTGCGCCGGCTGGGCCAGGCGGGCTATGTGCTCGCCGCAGCCGGGGCTCGCATGGTTCTCGATCCGTTCCTGAGCGACCACCCCGGTCGGCTGGTCGAACCGCCGCTGACGCCGAGCGATCTCAGCGAAGCGGATGCGATCCTCGTCACCCACGAACACCTCGACCATCTCGACCTCCCCGCGCTGGCGGCGATGCCCGCCTCTGCTGCGCGCGTGTTCGTCCCGGCACCGCTCGCCGAACGGGTGGGCGCCGCCCTCCCGGGCAGAGAGGTGATCGCGGTGCGGGCGTGGATGCCGATCGAGGTCGGCGGCGCGGTCGTCGTCCCGGTACCCGCCCTGCACGGCGTGCACATGAGCGATGCGTACAGCTTCGGCACCGAGCCCGATGGCGACCACCCCTACGTCGGCTACGTGGTCCGGATCGGGGGTCTCACCGTCTTCCACGCGGGCG
The DNA here is from genome assembly GCF_003999995.1 of Microbacterium sulfonylureivorans. Taxonomy (NCBI): domain Bacteria; kingdom Bacillati; phylum Actinomycetota; class Actinomycetes; order Micrococcales; family Microbacteriaceae; genus Microbacterium; species Microbacterium sulfonylureivorans. The sequence goes on along the minus strand of NZ_RJAD01000001.1, from coordinate 895,365 downwards.
ATGGGCTCGACTACCCCGACCTCGCCCCTTCGCTGCGGCGACTCGGCGTGGATGTCGCGCTCCTGCCGATCAACGGCCGGGACGCCATTCGGGAGGCGGCGGACATCGTCGGCAACATGTCGGCCGAAGAGGCCGTCGACGTGGCGGTTCGGGCGGGCGTGTCGACCGTCATCCCCATGCACTACGACATGTTCGCGAACAACCCGGGACAGGTCGGCGCCTTTGTCGACCTGATGCGGGACGCCGCCCCGCAGATCCATGTGCTCGTACCGGGCCTCTCCCACGAGGTTCCTCTTCCCGCTCCACAGACGACAGGAAGCCCATCGTGAAGATCACCGCGCTCGAGAGCATTCAGCTCGCGGCCTATCCGAACCTCGTCCATGTGCTGGTCGAGACCGACGAAGGCGTCACCGGCCTGGGCGAGACCTTCCTCGGCGCCGACGCGGTGGCGGCATGGATCCACGAGAATGCCGCGCCCTACCTGCTCGGCAAGGATCCGCTGCACATCGAGCGCCATTGGCAGGCGCTCAAGGGCTTCGTGGGCATGAACAGCTCGAGCACCGAGAACCGCGGACGGTCCGCCATCGACATCGCGCTGTGGGACATCTTCGGCAAGGTCACCGGACAGCCGCTCCACCAGCTGCTGGGCGGCAAGGTGCGCGACTCGATCCCGGTCTACAACACGTGCGCGGGTCCGTTCTACGCGCGGGCGATCCCCGTTGCGGGCGAGGTCTCCACGAACAACTGGCAACTCGGTCAGGGCGACCGTTCACTCGAGGACATGGACGCATTCCTCACCGACCCCGGCCGACTCGCACGGGAGCTGGTAGCCGAGGGCATCGCCGGCATGAAGATGTGGCCGTTCGATCTCCACGTCGGCAAGTCCGACGGCCACCACATCACGGCGGCGGACCTCGAGGCGACGGTCGATCTGTTCCGCCGGATCCGCGATGCCGTGGGGGGTCAGATCGACATCATGGTCGATCTGCACACGCTGTGGGACCTGCCGACGGCGACCAAGATCGCCCGCGCGCTCGAAGAGGTCGAACCCGCGTGGATCGAGGACCCGATCAGGCCCGACGACGTGGGGGCGCTCGCCGAGTTCCGCCGCTCCACACGGATACCGACGACCGCGGGCGAGACGCTCGGCACGCGGTGGTCCTACCGCGACGTCCTCGAGGCTCGGGCCGTGGATGTCGTCATGACGGATCCGGTCTGGGCCGGGGGGGTCTCGGAGGTGCGTCGCATCGCCGCCATGGCGGAGGCGTACCAGCGACCCGTGACCATGCACGACTGCAATGGTCCCGTCCAGTTCACCGTCGGCGTGAATCTGTCGGTGCATCTGCCCAACGCGACGCACCAGGAGAGCGTTCGCGCCTACCACCGCACGTGGTACCGCGATCTCGCTGAGAACGTCGCGCCGATCCAGGACGGTCTGGCCACGCCGCTGGACACCCCCGGGCATGGCGTGGAGCTGCGGCCGGACGCCCTCGACTCGCCCGGCGCGCGACGGCGTCGCAGCACTGCGAAAGGAATGGACTCATGAAGGTGGTGGCATGGAACGCCGGCGGCGAGCGGCGCTACGGCGCGCTCGATGACGGTCGCATCCAGATCCTCGAAGGAGACTGGGGCGGCTTCCGCGCCACCGGCGCGTTCGTCGGTTCCCACGACGTCACGTTGGAGGCTCCGCTGGATCCGCGCAGCATCGTGTGCGTGGGACTGAACTACCGGCTCCACGCCGTGGAGTCGGGGCTGCCGGTGCCGGATCAGCCGGCGCTGTTCACGAAACTCGTGTCATCGGTGCTCGCGCCCGGCGGCCGGATCATCAAACCGGACGCGACGGAGAAGCTGGACTACGAGGTCGAACTCGGCGTCGTCATCGGACGCGAGACGCGCGGAGTCCGCGTCGAGGACGCCCTCGCCCATGTCGCCGGCTACGTCACCGTCAACGACGTCTCGGCCCGCGACTTGCAGAAGGGCGACGGATTCGGCTGGGTGCGCGGCAAGAGCGCAGACACGTTCTGCCCGATCGGGCCGTTCGTCCTCACCGCCGACGACGTTCCGGATCCCCAGGCACTGCGGTTGACGACCACCGTGAACGATGAGATCCGCCAGGACTCGACCACGGCCGACATGATCTTCAGTGTCGCGGAAGTCATCAGCTTCATCTCTCAGGTCGTGACGCTGCATCCCGGAGACCTGATCGCCACGGGTACCCCCAGTGGCGTTGCCGACGGCATGACACCGCCCCGCTACCTTCAGCCCGGCGATCGGGTCGCCGTCGAGATCGAACGACTCGGTCGACTGGAGAACGTGGTCGTGGCCGAGGAGTCGTCGCGTGGCTGAGTCGCTCGCCGGGCGGGTCGCGCTCATCACGGGCGGCGCGCGCGGACTCGGATTCGCATCGGCCCAGCTGCTCGCCGCGAGAGGCGCGGTCGTCACGATCGCGGATCGGGATGCCGCTGCCCTCGAGGCGGCAGGCTCGCGCCTCGACGGCGCGCAGTCCTCGGTCGTGGATGTGACCGATCCCGATGCGTGCGCTGCCACCGTGGCGCAGGTCGTCGACAGCCACGGGCGGCTCGACATCCTCGTGAACTGCGCGGGCATCGCGGGCGTGAACAAGCGGCTGTGGGAGATGAGCCCCGAGGAGTTCCAGTCGGTCGTCGACGTGAACCTCCTCGGCACCTTCCTCATGTGCCGAGCGGCGGTGCCGGCGATGCTCGAGGTCTCCGACCGACGTGGCCGCATCGTCAACGTCGCCTCGATGGCGGGCAAGGACGGCAATCCGCGCGCGGCCCACTACTCCGCGGCCAAGGCAGGCATCATCGCCCTCACCAAGAGTCTCGGCAAAGAGCTGGCGACGCTCGGGATCCTCGTGAACGTCATCGCCCCCGCGGTGATCGAGACCGAGATGGCGTCGGCGGTCACGCCGGAGCAGCTCGAGTACATGACGAGCCTCATTCCGATGGGACGCCTCGGTCAGCCGGAAGAGGTCGCGCGTCTGGTCGCATTCCTCGCGAGCGATGAGGTCTCGTTCTCGACCGGCGCCGTGTACGACATCAGTGGCGGTCGGGCCACCTATTAGAAAGAGGTGCGCCATGACCGGCTTCACCCCACCCTCCGCGATGACGCGCACCGAGGCCCTCGCCGCGATCAGCGCACGTGCTTTCGAGACCGCACGCGCGGAGGCACCCGGATTCCCCCACACCGCGAGCCCCGACGGCGAGTGGACGATGTCGGCGGACGGCGACTGGACGGGCGGTTTCTTCGTCGGGCAGCTGTGGCTCGCCGCGCGCGACGGAGCCGATGCGGAGGCGAAGGCCCTCGCGACCCGGTGGGCGCTGCGCCTCACGCCCCGCGTGGAATCGCAGACGGTGTTCCGCGGCTTCCTGTTCTGGTACGGAGTGGTGATCGGACTCGCCGGCGACGACGATGAGCGGCTCACCGACGCGGCGCTGGCGGGGGCACGGGCGCTGGCGGCTGATCGTAACCCGCACGCCGGGCTCATTCCGCTGGGCCCCGCCGCGGAGGAGGCCTCCGATGTCGGTGCGGGTGAGACGAACATCGACGGAGTTCCCGGCACCGTGCTCCTGCTCGACTGGGCCGCCGCCGCTTCCGGCGACGAGTCGCTGCGTCGCACCGCACTCGAGCACGCGAGCGGCCATCGCCGGATGTGTATCCGCGACGACGGGGGAGTCATCCAGTCCGCCTCGTTCGACCCGTCGACGGGGGCCCTCATCCGTCGATACACCCACAAGGGATACTCCGACGACAGCGTGTGGGGCCGCGCGCAGGCGTGGGGGCTTCTGGGCATGACCCACGCCGCCGTTCTCGATCCGGGCGAATTCCTCGACACCGCGCGCGCGGTCGCGGACTGGTGGATCGAGCGACTCCCCGCCGACCAGGTCGCACGCTGGGACTTCGACGATCCCGATCCGGCGGCCCCGATCGACACCTCGGCGACGGCGATCGCGGCGGCGGCGCTCCTCAAGCTGGCGGCGCTCGACCCGCGAGCGCCGGGCAGGTACCGAGCGACCGCCGAGAGCTCCGTCGACGCGCTGGTGAGAGGTCATGTCGCGCCGCCGGGCGCGGGCCGCGGCGCAGGCATGCTCCGGCACGGGTGCTACAACCGTCGCATCGGCGTGGCCGTCGACGACGAGCTCGTCTGGGGCACCTACTACCTCACCGAGGCACTCGCCTCGCTCAATGGCCGTATCGACATCTCGAGGATCTAATCGTGCTGCGCAGCAATTTCGAAGAGGGAACGACGCGCTGGGCCGTGCGGCGGGCGCAATGGCGTGCGCTGGGGATCAGCGACGACGAGATGCTCCGACCGAAGATCGCGGTGGTGAACTCCTCCTCCAGTCTGTCCAGCTGCTACGGCCATCTCGATGAGACATCCCGGGTCGTGCAGGAGGCGATCCGCGAGGCCGGAGGTCTCGCCTTCGAAGTGCGCACCACCGCACCGAGCGACTTCGTGACCAGCGCCGGCCGCGAAGCGCGGTACCTGCTGCCGACCCGCGACCTCATCGTCAACGAGATCGAAGTGATGGTCGAGGGCGCCCAGCTCGACGGCATCGTATGTCTCTCATCCTGTGACAAGACGACTCCCGCCCACCTCATGGCCCTCGGGCGACTGAACCTGCCTTCGCTGGTCGTCATCGGCGGGTACCAGGGCCACGGCTTCTGTGCGGGTGCGCCGGTGGACATCGACGACGTCTACGAGTCGGTGGGTGCTGTCGCCGCCGGGACGATGACCGTCGACGAGCTCACGGACCTCACCGAGAACGCGATCGTCGGACCGGGCGTCTGCGCCGGACTCGGCACGGCCAACAGCATGCACATGGTCGCCGAGGCGCTCGGGATGGCGCTTCCCGGAAGCGCACCGGTGCTGGCGGCGAGCCCGCGGATGTATGAGCGCGCTGAGGCCGCGGGCAGGAGGATCGTCGAGCTCATCCGCGAGGATGTCCGCGCGCGTGACGTGATCACGGCGGCCGCGATCGACAATGCACTGCGCGTCGTCGTCGCCGTCGGCGGATCCATCAACACCATCCGCCACATCACCGCGATCGCGGCGGAGACGGAGCTGCCCATCGATGTCGTCGCGCGCCTCTCGCAGCTGCAGGGGGAGGTGCCCCTCCTCGCCCGTGTGAGACCCAACGGCGCGCATCGTGTCGCCGACCTCGAGCGCGCAGGCGGCTGCGCGGCCGTCCTCGCGCAGCTCGGCTCGAGCATCGACGGGTCGGCGCTGTCGGTCGCGGGCGGCACGATCGCGGAGCACCTTCCGCCGGCGGACGCGATCGACGCCGCGGTCGTCCGGCCGATCGCTGATCCGGCGGACGTCCGGGGCGGGATCGCAGTGGTGCGCGGCAACCTCGCCCCGGACGGTGCCCTCGTCAAGCTGGCCGCGGTGCCACGCGATCGAGTGCGATTCGAGGGACCCGCACGTGTGTACGAGACGGAGTCCGCGGCCATGGCCGACGTCCGCTCGGGGGCCATTCGATCCGGCGACGTCCTCGTGCTGAGGGGGATGGGACCGCGGGGCGGTCCCGGGACCGTGTTCGCGGCAGGTCTCGTCGCCGCGCTCGTCGGCGCACGCCTCTCGGCGCACGTCGCCGTGGTCACCGACGGCGAGCTGTCGGGACTCAACAGCGGGATGACGGTGGGTCAGGTCATGCCGGAGGCCGCCGAAGGCGGACCGCTCGCGGCGGTCGAGGACGGCGACCGCATCTTCATCGATCTTGCCGAGCTCGCGGTGTCGGTCGATCTGATCGACGAGACGATCGCGGAGCGACTCGCCCGGCTCGCGACCGTTCCGCTTCCGGAAGCGCCGCGTGGGTGGCTGTCGATGTACCGGGAGCTCGTCGCCCCGATCTACCGGGGAGCGGTGCTCGTGCCGCCGCCGGCGGTGACGACGGCGGGTGACTCATGACGACACTCGCACGCGGACTCGTCGTGCGCGAGCCGGGCGACGTCACCCTCGAGGAGATCACGATCGCCGACCCCGCTGCCGGCGAGGTGCTCATCCGCGTGGAGGCGACAGGGATCTGTCATACGGATGTCGCGTGGGCTGCGGGGGCGCTCTACTCGGAGTTCCCTGTCACTCTGGGACATGAGACAAGCGGAACTGTCGTCTCTGTGGGCTCCGCGGTAACTCGGATCGCTGAAGGGGATCGGGTCGTCGTCGCGCTCACGCATCATTGCGGCCACTGCCTCCATTGCGAGTCCGGGCATCCCATGCTGTGCGCCGCACGCACGGTCGCACATCCTCGATTGACGTGGGGTGGCGCTGCGCTCGCGCAGGGATTCGGGGTATCGGGCTTCGCCAGCCATGTGCTCGTCGGCGAGTCGAGCTGCGTGCCGGTGCCCGACAGCGTTCCGCTCGAGGTCGCCGCCCTCGTCGGCTGTGCGATCGCCACGGGAGTCGGGGCGGTTCTCAATGTCGCTCAGGTGACCCCGGGTGCTCGAGTACTCGTGATCGGCGCCGGCGGCATCGGCCTGTCGGTGGTCATGGGAGCGACGGTCTCCGGGGCCGAGCAGATCGTCGTGATCGAGCCGAGCGACGTCCGCCGCGCACACGCGAGGCGACTCGGAGCGACCGATACGCTCGCGGCGCCGTGCGACGAACTCGCCGATCTCGCGGGGGACGGTTTCGACTACGTCTTCGAATCGGCGGGTCTGGTCTCGACGATGGAGCAGGCCATCGCGCTCGCTCGTCGCGGAGGAACGGTCACCCTGCTCGGTGCCCCGCCGCCGGACCAAGAATTCCGCGTCCCGGCGCTGGACTTCGTGGCCAGCCAGAAGCGACTGCTCGGCTGCATCACGGGCGATGTCAGTCCGGTCGTCGACTTCGACCGCTACTTCCGGCTCTACAGTCGCGGACTCCTGCCGCTGGATGCGCTGATCACGTCGTCGATCACGCTGGACCGAGCGGCCGAGATGCTGATAGCCGGAGCACCACCGGGCGAAATCCGTGTGGTCGTCCGCCCTTAGCTCGGGTCGTCAGCACTCGAAGTCCACGCCGCGCGCACCCAGACGGTTCAACATTGAGGGCGTGCTGGGGTTCTCCGATCCGCTCTACCAAGGCTTCCGGACCGGTTTCGCGCCAGCCGAGCTTTTCGGCGTGCGCGTGTCTCACGTCGATGTCACGATGATCGAAGCGGAATCGGCTCACCGCGGCTGGTCGAGCAGCCGTTCGAGCCATCGCACCCGCGCTGTCCGGGCATCCCGCGAGAGCGGTGCTGCGGGCACGAGTGCATCGAACCCATGCGCGCCGCCTGGCCATACGTGCAGCTCGGCATCCCCACCGGCGCGCCAGATGCGCGTCGCGTAGTCGATGTCTTCGTCTCGGAACGTCTCCGCCGACCCGACGTCGATGAACGTCGGAGGAAGGCCCGAGAGATCCACCGCGCGTCCAGGTGCGGCATAGATGGGGACCTCACTGCGCGGGATGTCACCGAGGTACGCAGACCAGCCGGTCTCATTGGCGGTACGGTCCCAAGCTCCGACGCCTGCCATCTGCCAGCCGGACTCGGAGTCGTTGCGGTCGTCGAGCATCGGGCAGATGAGCATCTGTCCCAAGAGGTGAGGGCCACCCCGGTCGCGCGCAAGGAGCGCGGCGGCCGCAGCAAGACCCCCTCCCGCGCTCACGCCGTCGATGACGATCCGATCGGCATCCAGACCAAGGTCGGCCGCACTCGCTGACAGCCACTCAAGACCGGTGTACACATCCTCGACTGCTGCGGGGTAGCGGTGCTCAGGCGCAAGACGGTACTCGACTGCTGCGATCGCCGCGCCGACCTGCACAGCCAGAGGAGCAAGCGACGGCAGCACGTCATAGGCCGTGCCGAGGACCAGGCCTCCACCATGGACGTGATAGATGACAGGAGCCGGCGCGGTTGCTGAGCGCGGGCGGAGAAGCACGATCGTCACCTCACCGTCCAGCCCCATGCTCCGATGCCGACTGAGCTCGAAGGAGCCGTCGAGTGTGATCTCCGACTCGCTGTACGTGATCATCTGCCTGCGCAGTCGGGGGATCTCGTCCGGCCGCATCGTCGTGACGATGTCGTCGCGTGTGGCCAGCGCGTGGGCGACGTCGGGGTCGAACGGCGGACGGGACGGCGTACCCACGGGCCCGAACGTGCTGTTCGTGTGATGCGACTCTGACAACGGTGTCTTCTCCAATGACGATGCTAAATCGGGTTAGCATCCATCATCGTGGGGTAACGGAAGCGCGATGTCAAATAGTCGAGCGAACGCGATCGTGGCAGGCGCGCCATCGGGGGTCGCGAACGGACGCAGTCCGCGATCAGATGGCAGCGACGGTGAGCGGGGTTGCGGAAGTGAGGTCCCGGACGGAACCTCTCCGGCGAACGGGCATGGGCAGGCGCTCGATCACGGGAGCGTGCTGGTCGTCATCCGCCAGGAGAATTTCGAGCGCGCGGCGGCCGAGTTCGTGGTGTGGAATCGCGAAGGTCGTCAGGCCCGGATGGAGCCAGCTCGCGAGCTGATGGTCGTCGAACGACACGATGGAGAAGTCCTCGGGCACGGACAGCCGCGCCTCGGCGATCGCCTGGTAGGCGCCGAAGGCCAACCGGTCGTTGAACGTGATGATCGCACCTCTGCGGATGCCGGAGGAGATCAGCTCGGCGGCGGCTGTCCAACCATCGGCGGGAAGCCAGATATGGCGAACTGTGCCGCTTGCTGCAGTCAACCCGGCGGTGTGCAGTTCGTCGAGGATTCCGGCGAGGCGCTCCCGGGCAGCGACGGTTCCTCGAGGAACATCCGACAGCGCGGGGCCGGCGCCGATGAGGTGGATCTCCGTATGCCCGGCCTCCAGGAGCAGCCGGGCCGCCTCGCGTCCTGCGGTGTACTCGTCCGGGATGACGGCGGGCGCAGTCCGTCGATGATCAGTCGGCAGGGTGTTGAGGAGCACGACCTTCTTGCCCGTCAAGGATTTCGGCAACGAGCGTTCACGGGTGAACATCGACGCCAGGATGAGCCCGTCGACCTGCCGATCGAGCATCGCCTCAATGAGTCGCTCCTGCTCCTGCTCATCGCCTTCGGACTCGCCGATGAAAAGCAGATAACCGTGCCGACGTGCGCCCTCGAGCGCGCCCTTGATCATGTCCGACGCGAGCTGCGAGGTCGCGACAGTGTCGGAGATGAAGCCGATCGTGCGAGTGGTTCCGCTTCGAAGGCTGGCGGAGAGCATGTTGGGGCGATAACCCAGCTCTGCGGCAACCCGGCGAACGCGTTCCTGGGATGCTTCTGCGATACGCAGTTCGTCGCCGCGGTCGGACAGAACGAGTGACGCCGTCGTTCGCGACACGCCCGCTGCCTGTGCGACGTCAGCGAGAGTCACACGGGTTCTGCTCACGGGTCGCCTTCCTTTCTCGCGATACTAGCGAGCCCCTTCGCACACCAGCCTTGAGCGGACGGCACGCGGTTGACAAGGGCTGGCCATGTGCCGCATGATGACCATGCTAACCCGATTTAGCATGTGCTCGACTGCACCGGGCGATCACATAAACGACAACGCGGTTTCTGGAAGGGGACACAGGTGTCTCACATGCAAGAACTCTCAACTCGTCCGCTCGTGCTCTTGGGAGTGATGGCTTTCTCGGCGGCAGCCCTGACCGCATGCGCCCCTCCCGGGGGCACCGCGTCGCCCGAGGCTACGAGCGACACGGACTTCGGCGCGGACGGACCCGACTGCGGTGACGAGGACGTCGTTCTGGACGCCTACTTCGAGACCGGCTTTCCGCTCCCCACCGCGCTCACCGAGGAATTCACCAAGCAGTTCCCCAACGTCACCTTCGACATCCGCGAGGATCAGTTCGCGGTCATCACCCAGAACGCGCCCCGTGTCCTGCAGGATTCTCCGCCGGATCTCATGCGTCTCCCGCAGATGTCCGAGCTGGCATCGGACGGACTGCTGCTCAACCTGGACCCGTACGCCGAGGCGTTCGGATGGACCGATTGGCCGCCTTCGCAGCTGGAGCAGCTTCGCGTCAACGATGAGGGCAGACGCGGCGACGGACCGCTGTACGGGATGGGGCTGAACTACTCCATGACGGGCGTGTTCTACAACAAGGAGCTCGCGGAGCAGATCGGGCTCACCGAGGCGCCGAAGACGCTGGACGAGCTGGACGCGGCCCTGCAGGACGCCAAGGACGCGGGACTGGTCCCGATCGCGCAGTTCAATGGCGGAGCGACCGGCGGCCTCGCGTTCCCGCTGCAGGCGCTGATGGCGTCATACGGAGACCCGGCCGCGATCAACGAATGGATCTTCCAGCAGCCGGACGCCACCATCGATACCGCGGAGAACCTCGCCGCCGCGGAGCATCTCCAGAAGTGGATCGATGCCGGCTTCTTCGCGGAGGACATCAACTCGCTGGACTACGCACAGATGATGAGCAGGTTCATCGGGGGCGAGTCGCTCTTCATCTTCAACGGCGACTGGGAGTCCGGAAACCTGGACAACCAGATGCCGGGTAACGCGGGCTTCTTCCTCATGCCGCCCCTCGAAGAAGGTGGATCGATCGGTGCCATGTCCGCACCGCTGACCTACGGTGTCGCGGCCGCCGCCGAAAACCCGGACTGCGCCGCGTTCTTCCTCGATTGGACCGCCACGAACGACGAGGCGCGAGCAATAGCGGTCGAGGTGGGCGGATCTCACCCGATGGGACCCGCCGACGCGTTCATGCCTCCCGTAGAGGAAGGTTCGACGACCGCGGCGACCCTGGACGCCGGCGCGGCCCTGAGCGAGGCGAACGGCGCGATGGACTTCATCGCGAACGCCACCGGGGCGATCTACGCTCAGAGCTGGACGCCGAACCTTCAGAAGATGGTCGCCGGCGAACAGACTCCGGCGGGGATGCTCGAGTCCGTTCAGGCCGACTACGAGAGCCAGGTCGGGAACTAGTCCGATGGCCGTTGTTCCAGCAGCTGCTGCGCCGGTGATCGTCACCGGCGCAGCAGCACCCTCCCAGAGTTCGCTCGAGCGGATGCGTCGGCGGCGACGAGGCATCCGCAGTCTGAGCGCATATCTGCTCGTCCTGCCAGCCGCGGCCTTCTACTTCTTCTTCGTACTGAGGCCGATCGCGCTTTCTGCCCAGTACTCCTTGTATGAGTGGAACGGGATCGGTCCGGCGACGTGGGTCGGTCTCGAGAACTACGTCGAGGTCTTCAGCAATCCGAAACTCGTCGGCTCCATCCTCAACGCGTTCGAACTCATCCTGTACTTCAGTGTCATTCCGGTCGCCATCGCGTTGTTCGCCGCGAACATGATCCGCGCGATCGCGACGAGCAGGCTCGCCGGAGTCTCGCGCACCGTCTTGTTCCTTCCCCAGGTGATCCCGCTCGTGGCGGCGGGGATCATGTGGAGCTGGCTGCTGTCGACCGACGGCCTCGTCAATCAGCTCTTGCGGCTCGTCGGGCTGGGCGGATTGACGAGAGCATGGCTCGGCGACTTCGACACTGCGCTGCCGGCGGTCGGCATGATCGGCGCGTGGGTTCTGGTGGGGTTGTGCCTGGTGCTCATCCTTGCGGGCATGACCAAGGTCGACCCCGCCTTGTACGAAGCAGCCCGCATCGACGGAGCCGGCCCCGTGCGTGAGTTCTTCGCGATCACGCTCCCGGGTGTCCGTCAGGAAGTAGCGGTCTGCGTGACCGTCACGGTGATCGCCGCACTTGCCAGCTTCGACATCATCTACATCACCACCCAAGGCGGGCCTGGCGACAGCACGCTGGTGCCGGGCCTGCAGATCTTCTACCTGGCTTTCTATGAGCGAAACATCGGCACGGCGTCCGCCTTCGCGATTGTGCTGATGTGCCTCGTTCTCATCGTCGTCCTCCCGCTCCAGCGCATCCTCCGAGGTAAAGAGTCGTGATCGTCCCCGCACGCGAAAAGTGGACGGGTCGCATCCTCCTGATCATCCTGATGCTCGTCACGGTGGTGCCTTTCATCAGTCTGTTCGTGACGGCGCTTCACGAACCGGGCACGTATCCGCGCGGCCTCGAGTGGCCAGAGACCCCTCACTGGGACAACTTCGCGGTGGCCTTCCAGGCAGCGAACATGTGGGCGCTCCTCGGTTCGAGCGCACTCATCGAGCTGGCAGTCGTCCCGACCGCTGTCATCATCGCGACGCTCGCAGGGTTTGCGCTCGGCCATCTGAAGCCTCGAGGCGGCCAGATCGTGTTCGTCCTCTTCGTGCTCGGGCTCACGCTGCCCTTCGAGGGCATCATCACTCCGCTCTACTTCCAGATCCGCGAGCTCGGCATTCTGAATACTCGTTGGGCGATCATCCTGCCGCTCATCGGACTGTTCATGCCGTTTGCGGTGATGTGGATGCGCGCTCATTTCGTCACGATGCCGACAGAACTGTCAGAAGCCGCGCGTGTCGACGGCGCTACGACATGGCAGCTGTTCTGGCGGATTCACATGCCTCTCTCTGCGCCGGCATTGTCCTCGCTCGCGATCCTGCTCTTCCTGTGGACGTGGAATCAGTTCCTGCTCGCCATCGTGCTCGTCAACGACCCGGAGAAGCGAACGATGGCGGGAGCTCTCGGGGCGTTCCAGGGGCAGTACGGAACCGACATCCCGCTGCTCTGCGCAGGATCGCTCTTGATCCTCACGCCGACGCTGATCATCTTCCTGATCTTCCAGCGCCAGTTCGTGACAGCACTGATGCAGGGATCGCTCAAAGGCTGAAGCATCCCACGACGGCACGACCGGATAGGACCGAGCCGCCGCTTCACACTTCACCGGGCGAGCGATCGCCGCGAACCGAATTGAGAGACGCACATGGCGTTCAGCCTCGACAACCACTGGGTCTGGGACTTCTGGGTCGCCGATCCAGGGGACTCCTTTCATCTCTTCTACCTCCACGCGCCGAAGTCGCTTGGTGATCCTGAGCTGAGGCATCGGAACGCGCGGATCGGTCACGCGACCTCGACGGACCTGATCGAGTGGACAGACCACGGGGAGGTGCTGGCGCCTGGGCCCGCAGGGAGCTTCGATGCGACTGCCACGTGGACCGGATCGGTCGTGCGTGGTGATGACGGGCTGTGGCGGATGTTCTACACGGGGGCGGTGTTCCCCTCGGCGACAGGCATGGCCAACGTGGAGTCGATCGGCGTCGCCACCTCCACTGACCTGCACACCTGGACGAAACAGGAGTTCGTCCTGCGCGCCGATGAGGCTCACTACGAGAAGCTCGGCGACAGCGCGTGGCCAGAGGAGGCCTGGCGTGACCCCTGGGTGTTCCAGGATCAGCGGGACGGCAGTTGGCACATGCTGATCACGGCGCGGGCAAAGGGCAGCGGCGTCGCCGGCGGAGGCGTGATCGGCTACGCCCAGTCGACAGACCTGGAGCGATGGACCGTGCGCCCACCGTTGTCGCCCCCATCAGCCGTCTTCCCTCACCTCGAGGTGCTGCAGGTCGTGGACGTCGGAGGAAAGTCCGTCGTCGTGTTCTGCGGCGCGCGCACAGCGGACGAGAATCGCACCTCGGATGCTCCTGCCGAGGGGGTGTGGGCGGTCGAGGCACCCGGCTTCCCTGCCGCGGTTCGGGTGGACGATGCTCGTCTCATCGCGCCGGCGCCCTACTACGCCGGACGCATTGTTCACGATCGCTCGGGCGCCCCGGTTCTCCTGGCTTTCATCGGGTCGCCAGGTTCGGACACACTCCTCGGCATCGCCGACCCGATTCCCATGGCAGGCGTGTGGCCATGACCACACACGCAGCGGAACCGGCGGCGGGGCACAGAAGCGAGGTTCTGGTCGTCGGGGGAGGCACGCTTAGCCTCGTTCAAGATTGCCGACAGACCCGCGCGCTTGGGTGAGGCACCTGGGCACGTGACACTGGACGCGCGTATCGGAGAGCAGGCATCGAGAGCATGATCGACGGCCGATCCGGTGATCGCTCAGAGGTGTCCGCGGCGGACGTGGCTGCGCGCGTGTTCTATGGCGGTGGGCAGGTCGGTGAACAGGTGGTTCTGGTGACGGAGCGAGGAGATGACGCCGACGCGGGTTGCGACGCGGATGTGGCGGTCCTGAACTCCTTTGATGAGTACGGTGATGTTCCTACGTTCCAAGGATTGGACGAGTTCGGTGATCACGCGGGCGCCGGTCGCGTCGAGGACTTGTAGTTGGGATAGGCGGAGGATCACGACGGAGACGTTGGTGATGTGGTTGATCTCGTCCATCATCCGGTCGGCGGCGCCGAAGAACAGAGCCCCGTCGAGGCGGAACACGGCGATCTCGGCGTCTTCGAGCTCCGCGGGTTCGGAGATTTCTTCGCGGTGGACGCCTCCTGAGGCGGCAAGCGAGCGGAGTGCGAAGAAGCCCGCGCCTGCGATTCCGATCCCGACCGCGACGATGAGGTCGAATGACACGGTGACGATGGCGGTGGTGACGAATACGATCGCGTCCGATCTGCTTGCGGAGATCACGCTGCGCACCGTGGAGGGGGAGATCATGCGCGTCGCGGTGACCATGAGCACCCCGGCGAGGGCGGCCAGCGGGATTTGTGACACCGCGGTCGTGGCCAGGTAGACGACGGCAAGAAGGATCAGCGAGTGCGTGATCGCGGCAAGTCGGGTGTGAGCGCCGGAGCGGACGTTCACGGCGGTCCGGGCGATCGCGCCGGTCGCCGGCATCCCCCCGAACACCCCGGACGCGACAGAGGCGAGGCCCTGTCCGACGAGTTCGCGGTCGGCGTCGTAGGGGCCGGTGTCCGAGATGGAGGCCGCGACTCGGGCGGACAGCAGCGACTCGATGGCGGCGAGAGCGGCGACGGTGAGCGCGGGCCCGGTGAGCGCAGTGAGCAACTCGACGCTGACAGGAGGAATCGCGGGCGCGGGCAGCGCGGACGGCAGTTCCCCGATCCGATCGATAGGCAGGCTCGCGACCGCCGCCGCGATCGTCACGATGATGATGGCGATGAGCGATCCCGGGAGGTGCCGGCTCAGGCGGGGAACGAGGATCATCGTGACCATGACGGTCGCTGTGATGGCGATCGCCCAGCCTGCCTCGGGCAATGTCATCGTGGGGAGCGCTTGGAGCGTTGCGACGAGCGCATTGCTGCTCGGCCCGGGAGCGGTGCCGAGCGCGGCGGGGACCTGCTGCAGAAAGATGATCACCGCGATCCCCAGGGTGAATCCTTCGATCACCGGCCACGGGATGTAGGAGACGATGCGACCGATTTTGAGGACGCCGGCGGCGACCACGAACACGCCTGCGAGCACGCTCAGCAGAGGTACGACCCCGGGGCCGTGGAGCGCGACGATCGGTCCGAGCACCACCACCATGGCTCCGGTGGGGCCCGAGACCTGCACGTTGGACCCGCCGAACACCGCGGCGACCACACCAGCGATGATCGCGGTGACCAAGCCGGCCTCGGGGCCGACACCGGAACTCACTCCGAACGCCAGCGCCAACGGCAGCGCGACGATCCCCACGGTGACCCCCGCGACGAGGTCGCCGCGCCAGGTCCGCGGCAGACTACGGTAGTCCGCGGTCCCCGGCAGGAGCGGTGCGAGGTAGCTTCTCAGGTTCACCGCGGTTCATTCGCCCACGAAGCGAGCGTGGGGAGGCTGTTGGTGTCCTGCAGCTGCCGCTTTGTCTGGGTGAGGATATCCACCAGCAGGCTCCGTGCGGCCCGGAGAAGGTCTGCGACCTCGGGGAACGCGGGTCGGTAGAACACCTGGCTGCCCCTGCGCTCCGACACGACGAGGTGGTGCTTGCGTAGTACTGCCAGATGTTGAGAGAGATGCGACGCCTCGATGTGGAGTTCCTCCATCAGGGCGCTGACGGCCACCTCGTCACTCGCCGTGAGGATCTCCAGGATGCGTACCCGAACCGGATGCGCCAGGCCTTTGAAGAGGTTTGCCTTTACCTCGTACAGGGGACGGTCTTCGCCCAGCAAGCTCTCCACCTCAGTCTCCCTCCGCGCGGCCTCCGCCTCGTGCAACGATGGCGGGTCAATGATTTGATAAAGTCATCATGTCACGCCAACGACGCGTGAACCAGACGCCGACGTAGTCGACGTCTCCTGGGGCCCTCTCTACCGCACTGTGAGGAAGACATGGCAATCGCTGCGCAGTTCCTGCTGTTCCTGGTGCTCTTGGTTGGAGGAATCGTCCTTGTCGGATTGGCTCAGGGTGCGCCCGTGCTGCCTGGACTGATCTTCGTCGCGGGGATCGTCTCGTTCTCCCTGGCGTTCATCGTCCCGATCGCCATCGGACGACGCGGCATGTGACAGCCGTTGGGGGCGGCCCGGTAGGCGATACGGCCCTGATATCCCGTCCCCCGCTCGTCGATCGGCGGCCACGGGTCGTTCACGCTGGATCCTCGTGGGAACGGTTCAGGAAGGCGTGAGGCGGACCACGCACATCAAGGATCGCTGTCGAAATCTCGAATCGCGCCGGGGTATGGACTCGGACCGACACAGTCCGGCCCTCCAGGCGTATCACCGACGCCTCTGGACCATGGCGCTTCCGAGTGGTGACGGACCTGAGCCGCTTTTCGGACACTCTGGTCTTGGTCGGATCGCCCGTCTTTGCGACGGCTGTCGCCGCACGCGATGAAGACGGACGGCGTCGCGATAGGTGGGCCGCCCGATCCGTGGTGTTGTCGAGTGCGGCGACGCTGCAATGGCGCCGCTATATCAAGGCGAGCACTGCGGCGCCGAGTGCGCCGAAGCTCGAAGCCGCGATAGCGGTATTGAGCGTCGTCTGGCCGATGTGTGCGGCGAAGCGGGGAGAAGCCCCGCTGATGGCCGCGAGGTTCGTGGCATGTCTGCGCGCGGATGCACGGAACATGTAGAAGGACGTGACGATGCCGATGCTCACCGAGGTGGCTGCGAGCAAGGATGTGGGTTCAGCCGCTCGGGCGGTGATGAGCGAGCACCCGAGTACAACGAGCGCGGTCCGACGCCAGGAGAGCAGCGTGCGCTCGGCTTGTCGTCCGCGGTCGGCGGCGGGTCGTGGCGTCATGGCCAGACACTCGCTGCGAGCGTGAGGGCACCGGCCGCGACGATCGCGACCGCGATCGCGACGCTCATGGTTCCGGGTCGCAGCGGTCGCTCGCGACGGAGTGCTCGTTCGTTGGCGGCCCAGTCATGCCACGCGAGGAGGGGGATGCTTGTGCCGGCCGCGATGAGTATGGTCGCAGCGATGGCTCGGAGGATGGGGTTCAGGTCGCCGCCGAGGAGTTCGAGGGCGACTCCGCCGGCGGTGAGCGCCAGCGCCGTTCGTATCCATGCGAGATAGGTGCGTTCGTTTGCGAGGCTGAAGCGAGGGTCGGGTTCCGAGCCGTGATCGAAGACGAAACGGGGGAACCTCCGCGGCGGCTGCGTGCTTCCTGTCATGCGACGGAGCCGTGCGGGGCGCGTCGGTGCTGCGCCTGCTGAGCGTGGAGGTAGTAGTCGCGATGCTGAAGCCGTGAGGCAGCGGCGTCGTCCACGATCACGGTCACGTGCGGGTGCAGCTGTACGGCAGACGCGGGGACGCGGGCGGTGACCCCGCCCTCGATCGCTTCGGCGATCGCGTTCGCCTTCTGCTCCCCGAACGCCATCAGTATGAGGTGACGTGCTTCGAGGATGGTCCCGATCCCTTGCGTGATCGCGTGGTGGGGCACGTCGTCGGGAGAAGCGAAGTAACGGGCGTTGTCATCCCGCGTTCGCGCGCTCAGCGTCTTGATGCGCGTGCGGGAGCTGAGGGATGACCCTGGCTCGTTGAAGCCGATGTGTCCGGTCGAGCCGATGCCGAGGATCTGGACATCGATGCCGCCCGCCGCCCGGATGGATGCCTCGAACGCGCGCCCTGCGTCGGTGGGGTCGGACGGATGAGGTTCGGGCACGAGGATGTGCTCGGCTGCGACTCCCAGCGCGGGTGCGATCTCGCTGTCCACGGTCGCGCGATAGCTCGAGGGATGCCCGGGCTCGAGCCCGAGGTACTCGTCCAGTGCGAATCCCCGGACGCGGTCGAGCGCGACACTGTCGCGGTCCGCCAGCTGTCCGATGAGGCGATAAGCCAGGAGCGGGGTTGCCCCGGTTGCGACCCCGAGAACGAGGTCGGGCTTCGCGTGCGCGGCCCTCAACACCAGATCGGCGACGACCGCAGCAGCGTCTCCCGGGTCTGCGAAGATGTTCACGTCTGCCATGAAACTCCCTTTCATCACGTTGCTGGTTGAAATTTTCACACAAAGTGTTGACCCATGGAAGAGAATTTCATAAGCTCCCCACATCCCGATCCCTCCACGAAGGAGCACTGAGAGATGACCCGTCCATCGTCCGGAGCACAGCGTGCTGTGCGGTGGGTGCGAGGAGCCGCGATCGCCACCGCCGTCGCGGTCGTGCTCACCGGCTGCGCCGTCGCCCAAGCCAACCCCGGCGGTTCCGCCGCCCCGTCCGCCGAGCCCGTGGAAGGCGGCACACTGCAGGTCGCCGCCGCGGCAGACGCCCAGCCCCAGTTCGTCATGGCCAACCGCGCCGGCAACTGGTCGTGGCGTCGACTGGTCTTCGATTCGCTCATCCAGCTGGACAGCGACTCGCAGCCCCAGGCCGTACTCGCAACCGACTGGTCGTACGACGACGACCGCACCCAGCTGACCCTGACGCTTCGGGACGGTGTCACGTTCCACTCCGGTCGTCCGTTCACCGCCGACGACGTCGTCTACTCCCTCGACCAGGTCAAACTCCCCGCCAACGCCTCGCAGCTGGCGGGTGTCGCCAAGAACATCGAGACCGTCACGGCGACGAGCGACACGGAAGTCGTCATCGACCTCGCCGCGCCGAGCGACAGCCTGTTCGACCTGCTCGACCTGACTCCGATCGTGGACAGCGAGACGTGGGCATCCATCGCCGATGGCAAGGAAGTCATCGGAACCGGTCCATTCACCTGGGACGAGTGGGTTCCGGGCGCATCCCTGACGCTTCAGAAGAACGACGAGTATTGGGCCGACGGTGGCCCGCACCTGGACGAGGTCGACATCTCGATCATCTCCGACCCGACCGCGCTGCAGTCTGCGATCAAGGGCGGCGCGGCCGACGTTGCGATCGGCATGGCGCAAAGCGACGTGATGCGACTCGCCGACGACCCCGCCTACGTGCTCGAGAACGCCGGCGGCGTGTTCTACCCCTTCGGCCTCGACGTCGAGCAGGCACCGTTCGACACGGCCGAGGCCCGCCAGGCTCTCGGTTATGCGATCGACCGAGAGCGCATCAGCGACCAGGTCTTCGGCGGGGATGCCCTCCTCACCGACCTGTGGTGGACTCCCGGAAGCCCCGGCTACCCGGCCGACCTGGAACAGCACTTCCGCTACGACCCCGAGAAGGCGCGAGAACTGCTCGAGTCCGCAGGCGCGGCCGGCGCCGACCTCACGATCACCTACGCCAACCTGCCGGTCATGAAGAGCCTGTTCGAGATCGTGCAGAACAACCTGGCAGAGGTCGGGTTGAACGTCACGGGCGAGGCGCTCGATCTCCCCGACTACGACAAGCGTCAGGTCGAAGGGAGCATCGGCCAGTCGTTCCTGCTCCTGCACGGCATGGTGGGCTTCTCGTCGGCGACCCTCATCGACGCGATGCCGTCGATCCGCACGGGGAATCCGTCGCACTTCGACACCCCGGAGTACAACGCGTTCAAGGATGCCGTTCGCGGCGCCGACGACTCCACCCGCGAGGCGGCACTGACCGAACTGAGCGAGTACATGCTCGACCAGTCCTTCAGCCACATCATCGCCGTCGCCCCGCAGTACCACGTCCACGCCGCCGACCTGCAGGGCCTGCAGGTCGTCTCGCTCGGAAGCCTCGTCGCAACCGACGCGTACCTCTCGGAGTAACCCATGCTGACGTATCTGGTCCGGCGGCTTCCGTCCGTCGTGTTCCTCCTGGTCGCCACGTCGATCGTCGCGTTCGCGCTGCCTCGACTGACGCCGGGAGACCCGGCGATCGCCGTCGCCGGACCGGATGCGTCACCCGAGGCGCTCGAACTCATTCGACAGGAGATGGGTCTCGATCAGCCTCCCGTCGCCCAGTACTTCGCGTGGGTGGGAGGTGTCCTCACGGGAAACCTCGGACTGTCGTTCACCACGAACCGACCGGTCGCGGAACTGATCGGCTCCCGGCTGACGAGCACCCTCGAGCTGGCGATCGTCGCCGGCATCCTGATGGTCGTCATCGGCATCGCCTTGGGCGTGGCCACCGCGACGACCCGTCGCCCCCTAGTGCGGGCAGTCCTCGACGGTGCGAACTCCGCGCTGCTCGCGGCGCCGCCATTCCTGACGGGGCTGTTCCTCATCCTGGTGCTGGGCATCCTGGTACCGATCCTCCCGATCTCGGGCGAGGTGAGCCTTCTCGAAGACCCCGTCATCGGCATCCAGTATCTGATCCTTCCTGCCCTCGCCCTCGCCCTCCCGCAGGCGGCGAGCATCGGGCGCCTGGTGGCAACATCGATGCGCACGACCGCTGAGGAGGACTTCGTCGACCTCGCGGCCGCGAAAGGCGTCTCCCGTTCACGCATCGTCAGCCGCCACATCCTCCGCAACAGCATGGGTCCCGCCCTCGTCACCATCGGTCTGCGGTTCGGCGAGCTGCTCGCCGGTGCGATCGTGATCGAAGCGATCTTCGCTCGCCACGGCCTCGGATCGCTCGCCGTGACGAGCGTGCAGACGCGCGACTACCTCGTGATCCAGGTCCTCATCCTCGGAGCGGTCGCCATCGCCGTCCTGATGCAGGTGCTGACCGATATCGGCGTCGCCTCCCTTGATCCGCGCATCCGACTGGGGGCCTCCGCATGACCGCCATCTCCGAGAAGCCGTCCAGTCCGCCGGCGATGTCGCCGATGCCCGGCGGACGTGCTGTCTTCGCCCGCTACTCCCGGGCCTTGCGCTCTCCCCGAGGTCTGGTCGGCGCGATCCTGCTCCTCCTGCTGGTCTCCCTCGCCGTGACCGCCCCGCTGCTCTTTCCCGCCGGCTACGACGTCCAGAGCCGTGACGCCCTGGCGCTGCCGACGTCGACGGCACCGTTCGGCACCGACGAGGTGGGCCGCAACGTCTTCATCCGCGCGATCTACGGCACGCGCACCGACTTGTCGCTGGTGGCGATCGCGGTCCCCATCGCCGCGGTCCTCGGCACCCTGCTCGGCCTGCTCGGCATCATCAACCGCACGGCGGGCAACCTCGCCCAGCGGTTCCTCGACCTCATCATGGGGTTCCCGTCGCTGATCCTCGGAATCTGCGTCACCCTGGTGCTGGGGCCAGGCTGGCTGGCGCTCGTCCTCGCCATGACGATCTACGCCCTGCCCGCGTTCGGGCGCCTCTCCCGCGCAACGCTGCTCTCCCAGGAGAATCGCGACTACGTTTCGGCGGCGCGGATGCTCGGGGTGAGCCGACCGCGCATCATGGGGCGCCACATCCTGCCGCACACGCTCGACACGATGATCGCGCAGATGGTGGTGGCGGCCGTCGCATCGATCTACCTCGAGTCCTCGCTCAGCATCGTCGGCCTCGGGGTGCAACCCCCCGAGCCGTCGCTCGGCGTCCTGCTGAACAACGGCGCCCGGTACATGGAGGAGCAGCCGTTCTACGTCGTCGGGCCCGCTCTGGTCCTCTTCCTCCTCGTGCTCGGATTCAGCCTTCTCGCCGACGCCGTGACCGACAAGGGAAACAAGGCATGACCACGCTGGCCCACTCATCGCAGCCCATGACACCAGACCGCCCCGCCCCCGCCGGACCGCTCCTCTCCATCCGCGATCTCCGCATCGCCTTCGGTGCGACCGAGGTCGTCCACGGCATCGACCTGGATGTCCGCCCTCGGCAGGTGATGGGCCTGGTCGGAGAATCCGGGTCGGGAAAGACCGTCACCAGTCGCGCCGTCATGAACCTCCTCCGCCCGCCCGGACGCGTGACGGGCGGATCGATCGACTTCGACGGCCACGACCTGCTCGCGCTGACCGCGAAGCAGTGGGAGTCGGTGCGCGGAAATCGCATCGCGATGATCTTCCAGGACCCGCTGTCCGCTCTGAACCCGTCGATGCGGATCGGCGACCAGGTTGCCGAGACACTCGAAGTCCACGGTGCCAGCCGTGACCGTGCCCGTGCGCGAGCGATCGAGCTGCTCGACCGGGTGGGCATCCCGCAGGCGAAGAGCCGCTACCGCTCGTACCCGCACGAGTTCTCAGGCGGACAGCGCCAGCGCGTGGTGATCGCGGCGGCGCTGGCGAACAATCCGTCCCTGCTCATCGCCGACGAGCCGACCACCGCTCTGGATGTCACAGTCCAGGCGCAGATCCTCTCGCTGCTGCGTGAGCTCAGAGATGAGTTCGAACTCGCCACGCTCTTCATCACCCACGATCTGGGAGTCGTCGCCGAGCTGTGCGACGCCGTCACGGTCATGCGTCATGGGGCGGTCGTCGAACGGGGAACCGCCTCCCAGATCTTCACTGCGCCGGCACATGACTACACGCGGCTTCTGCTGTCCGCCGTGCCGCGCATCGACGCGACCCCCGTCGTCCGGTTGAACCCCGCTCGCAGCGAGCCCGCAGCGCTCGAGCTTCGCGGGGTTCGTGTCGATGTAACCCCGCAGAAGGGCATATTCGGACGGCATCGGCCGACCTTCGCTGTCGACGGAGTCAGCCTGGAGATCCGCGGCGGAGAGACGCTCGGGCTGGTCGGTGAGTCCGGGTGCGGCAAGTCGACGCTGTCCCGGACGATCGCCGGACTCCTTCCCGTCGCCGCCGGGTCCATCCTCGTGGACGGAGCGGACGTCACAGCAACGAGAGTCGGCGACCCTGCACGCAGGTCGCTCCAGTACGTGTTCCAGGACGCTGCCGCGGCGCTCAACCCGCTGCGCAGCATCCGGCAGTCGCTCGAAGAAGCGCGTGCGGCGGCACCGGCCCAGAACCCTGCGCCAGCGTCGGCGGAACTGATGGAACTCGTCGGTCTTCCCGCGGAGTGGCTCGAACGTCGCCCCGGAACCCTCTCGGGCGGTCAGCGTCAGCGCGTCGGGATCGCGCGGGCTCTCGCGGCGCGCCCGCGGGTCCTGCTGTGCGACGAGCCGGTCTCGGCTCTCGACGTGTCCATCCAGGCGCAGATCATCTCGTTGCTCGCTCGGCTGCGAGACGAACTGGGTGTGGGCATCCTCTTCATCGCCCACGACCTCGCCGTGGTGAAGCAGCTGAGCGACCGGGTGGCCGTCATGCAGAGGGGACGCATCGTCGAGACCGGACCCGTCGCCGAGGTGTACGACCACCCCTCCCACCCCTATACGCGGCAGCTCCTCGCTGCCTCCCCCCTCCCCGAGGTGGATGCGGGTGGCGCCGAGGCGCAGACGGAAGGGACGGACCGGTGATGGCCGACGCCCCGCTCACCCGCTCCGCGTTCCTGCGCCCGGCGATCCTCGCCATCTGGTCACGCGGCCAGCTCGCGCAATGGGCATCGCGTGCGGCCGCAAGTGGGATCACCGCCGCGATCACGAAGCTCGAGGTGATCGCCCCGGAGCTGCGCGCGGTCCTGGCCGACCACGGCATCACCACCGTGGGCGCCTTCGCGTGCTACTCGGATCACGCTCGGCAGGCTCCCCTGCCCGGCACCGTGCGTCCCGTCGGTGCCGATGGTCGGCTGCTGAGCGGAATCGAGTGGTACCGCGGCATCGTCCCCGGCAACGACGAGTACGACGATGCGCTCGTCGACCGGCTGCGCGCGGAAGCAGAGCGGGCCGAGGTGGGCACGATCCTCCTCGACTTCGCGCGATGGCCCGGGCACTGGGAGCTCGAATCCCGTGCGGACGGGCATCCTCGCGCCGCATCGTTCGACCCCCAGACGATGGCCCGCTTCGCCGACCGCATCGGCCGCAGCGCACTCACGCCGCACGACATCCTCACCGAGCACCGCTCCGAATGGGCGGACTTCCGCGTCGACATCATCTCGGCGATCACCGCCCGCTTGGCCCGCGAGATCCGCGCGGCAGGGGCCGAGCCCGGGGTGTTCCTCGTGCCGGTCAGACACCGTCAGCGCCGCGCAGACTACGGCCAGGACGCCGTCGAGTTGGCCGGCTCGGTGTCGGTGTTCGCGATCATGGCGTATCAGCAGATGCTCGCGCTGAGCAGCGCCGACGTGCTCGCCATGGCGGATGAGGTCACCAGCACGACGGATGCGCGAGTGATCGCCATGACGCAGATCACGGCAGACCCGGCCTACGCAGGTCGCTGGGACTGGGGGCCACCCATCGATGCCGATGAGCTGACCGCACATCTCGCCGTTCTCGACGCCGCCACCCGCGAGGGTCGGCTGCACGGACTCTCCTACTTCCCGGGTGAAGCACCGCTGCCCAGGACCGATTTCGACGCAATGCCCCGCTTGGAAGGAACTCTTCGATGACGATCGACACCGCCGCCCCCGACCTGGTAGAGCTGATCGCGATTCGGTTGGACTCCCTCTCAGCGGCCGAGCGCGCCATCGCCGAGAGCATCCTGCAGGACCCGGCCGCCGCATCCGAGAAGTCGATCGGCCAGCTCGCGATCGCCTCGGGGAGCTCGGAGGCGACTGTCACCCGCTTCTGTCGCAGCATGGGCCTGCGGGGATACTCGCACCTCCGGCTGCGCCTCGCCGTCTCCGCGGAACGCCGCCGCGGCGGCGACGAGCCGGAAGCGGGAATGGCGATGCTAGGAGACATCGATCCCGGCGACCCTATCCCGGAGATCATCCGCAAGATCTCGTACGCCGACACCCGCGCCGTAGAGCTGACGCTCGCCCAGCTGGACATCGAGGTTCTCACCGACGTCGTCGGCAAGCTCGCCGCCGCGCGCCGCATCCTGACCTTCGGTGTCGCGGCGTCGGCCACCGCGGCGATCGACGCCGCCGCGAAGCTCACGCTCTCCGACTGCGCCGCGACGGTCGTCCATGACATCCACGGTGCTCTTATGACGACGTCGCTGTTCGGCGATCGGGATGTCGTGCTCGCCTTCAGCCACTCCGGACGTGCCAAGGAAGTCGTCGACGTTCTCACGGCTGCTCGGCTTCGCGGCGCATACACCGTTGCCGTCACGAGCGACCCGGCGTCTCCCGCTGCGCGCAACGCCGACGCGGTTCTGCTCACCGCGGCGCGGGAACTCCGGTTCAGAAGCGGCGGCGTGGCGTCGCGGATGGCGCAGCTCGCCGTCGTCGACGCGCTGTTCGTCATGCTCGCGCACGGTCGCTTCGACGCCGCCGTGGACGCCGCAGACAAGATGCACGATGCCGTCTCGGGCCACGTCATCGGCTCGGAGCGAGTGAAATGACAGTGGATCGGCTCTCTTCGACGCCCGTCCCGCCGCCGACCGAGCGGCGATCCACGCGGTCGACCCACATCGACCGAATGTCGACCCTGCAACTGCTCACACTCATCAATCAGGAGGACGCCACTGTGCCGGGGGCTGTCGGAGCACTTCTGCCGCAGCTCGCCGAGGTCGTCGACATCGCAGCCGCAGCGATCGACCGGGGTGGGCGCGTGCACTACTTCGGTGCGGGCACCTCGGGGCGCTTCGGCGTGCTCGATGCTGCGGAGGTCCCGCCGACGTACGGGGTATCGACCGACCTGTTCACCGCTCACCTCGCAGGTGGGGAGCGCGCGATGCTGGCCGCCGTCGAAGACGCGGAGGACAGCGAAACCGCCGGCGCCGCAGAAGCGGCCGCCAGCGTTTCGGCCGCCGACATCGTCTTCGGCCTCGCAGCCTCAGGTCGCACCCCCTACATCGCCGCGGCGCTCGCGAAGGCCAAGGAGATCGGCGCCTACACGATCGCGGTCACCTCGAACCCTGACGCGCCCATCGCGCGACACGCAGACACCCATCTCTGCGTGAACACAGCGGAGGAGGTCGTGACTGGCTCCACCCGTATGAAGGCGGGCACGGCGCAGAAGCTCGTCCTGCACTCCTTCTCCACTGCTCTCATGGTCAAACTCGGCCGCACGTTCTCGAACCTGATGATCGATGTCGTCCCGACGAACGAGAAGCTGCGCAGACGCGTCGTGCGCCTGCTCAGCGAGGCTTCCGGTGCCAGCAACGACGATGCGGCCGCCGCGTTGAACGAGACCCGAGGCGATACCAAGACCGCCCTGGTCATGCTGCTCGCCGGTCTCGACGCCGCCGCCGCACGCCAAGAACTGGTCGAGGGGGCAGGCGACGTGCGTGCCGCCATCGCGCACGCGGAAACCCGCGCACGCCGAGCCGCAGCCGGTACGCACTGGCTCGGCCTCGACATCGGAGCGAGCGGGTTCCGCATCGCGCTGATGGACGCAGCCCGGACGATCGCGCACGAGCGCGGCGCGTCCCGGCCCGCCATCGTCGGCGACGGGGTTCGCGTGGATGCCGTCGTGCGAGAGCTGGCTGGCGCGCTTCGGGCGATCGAGGCACGGCACGAAGCGGTCGACATCGACGGGATCGTCGTGGGCCTGGCGGGAGTAGCCCACTTCCCGGCTTTCACCGCCGCTCTGGCTCGTGACCTTCGCACGCTGACCGGAGCCCGCTCGATCTCCGTCGCGTCGGACATCGTCCCCTCCTTCGTCGGCGCGGTCGGATTCTCACCCGGCGCGGTGTTGGCGGCCGGGACGGGCGCGATCGCGGTCGGAACCGACATGCGGGACATCTATCGACGAGTCGATGGTCTCGGTCACCTCCTCGGAGACCGCGGTGCGGGAGCCTGGATCGGCCGTCACGCACTCGATGCGGCCACCGGTTCGATGACGAGCCGGCCCGGTTCGTCCGAGGCTCTCATGGATGCGCTGCGCATCCGGTTCGGCGACCTCGACGAGCTCGTGCGGGAACTGTATGGATCGACCGATCGCTCCGCGATCCTCGCATCGTTTGTGCCCTCCGTGATCGATGTCGCATCCGCCGGTGACGCGACCGCCGATCAGATCCTCCAGGACGCCGCCGCCGAACTCGCCCACACGCTGCGCGCCGCCGGCGCGGGCATCGCCGGACCAACGGTTGCCACCGGGGGTCTCGTCGCTGCGGACAGTCCGATGCGAGAGCGTCTCGCACGTCTGATCGAACTCACGCCGGCTGCAGCCCCCGCTGAGGTCGGGTCTGCGCTCGTCGCTCGAGCCCTGCGTGAGGACACGCTGCCCGCTGTGATCAACGCCCACCTGGAAACTCTCAACGAGGAGAACGACCTCTGACCCGCCGCTGCACCATGCTGCTCGCCCTGATCGCTGCGAGCGTCACCCTCTCCCCGATGTTCGTCGCAACCGCCGCGGTCGCCGCCAACGCGGCACGACTGGTCGGTCCCCGGGATCCAGGGAGTGGATGGGCGGGACCGGCTCGCTCACCCTCTCCGGCTCGTCGCGAATCGTCGTGGACCCGTCGACCGCGGACTCTGCCGCCGCCGCCGTCTCGCTGCTCGGCTCCGCACAGACCCTGAGTGAGACTGCCGAGCGCATCCGTTCTGCGACTGATTGTCGGCGGGGTTGAACCCCTGCCCATTCCATCCCGGCTGGCGACCGGGTGGTTGGGAGCGAAGATCCAGCCGTCGCCATGCGGGGTGCCGACGGAGTCGACGAGGCTGAGCTTCCAGTAGCCGGGGTAGTGGTTTGCGGTCGACGGCGTGTTCGTGCCGCGGAAGTCGTACGGGTGGATGGGTTCGCCGTCGGTCGTCGGTCGTCGGTCGTCGGCTGGTCGGAGCCACGCACGAGCGGCGATGTGGTGGTGATGCACGACGCCCCGTGGAGCGCCATCCATCAACGAACGCGCGTGCAGTTGCAGTCGGAGCTACGGCAGGCGTGCTTGCCGATCTCTCCGCCAACACCACAGGGGCCGCATGTCCCGACGACATGGAGCGCGCACGCGAAAGCTGGGCGCGATCATCGTTCCTTCGGCTGGCCGCGGCCCGGCGCGTAGTCTGAGATCCGTGGCATCGGAGACGGCTGGGCGCCGGTCGCGCGCTCGTGTGAGCGACGTGGCGGCGGCTGCTGGTGTGTCACAGACCACCGTGTCGCACGCGCTCAGCGGCGCGCGCGCCGTCAACGCCGAGACCCGCGAGCGCATCCTCTCTGTCGCCCGCGAACTCGGCTACGTCCCCGACCGCGTCGCGAGCGGTCTCCGCCGACGTCGCACCGGCGTCGTGGGGCTCATCGGCGACGATCTCGCCACGACGCCGTTCGCTGGTCGGATCATCGAGGGTGCTCGTCGTGCAGGGCTCGAGCATGACGTGCTGCTGATGGTCGCGGAGAGCGGTGGAGACGCGAATGCCGAGCGAGACCTCGTCGAGCGCTTCCTCGCTCAGCGCGTTGACGGCCTGCTCATCGCACGCATGTACCACCAGCGCGTGGACCGACCGGCGGTCCCCGAGGACTTCCCGGTCGTCCTCGTCGATGCCGCACCCGAGCGCGGATGGAATGTCGACGCCGTGGTGCCCGACGAGGCTCAGATCGCCACGCTCGCATGCGATCGCCTTGCCCGGGAGGGCCACCGCGAGATCGCCTATGTCGGCACCGTCGACGAATCGCGCGCGGCGCGCGGGCGTCTCATCGGAGTCCGCTCCGCGCTCGGCGACGTCGGTATCGCCCTCGGCGAAGGCCGCCTCGCGTTCTGCGCATCGGACGCGGTCGGCGGTCGTCAAGCAGGGGCAGAGCTGCTCGACCAGGATGTTCCGCCGACGGCGATCATCTGCTTCAACGACCAGATCGCGATGGGCGTGATGCAAGCGGCTGCGCGGCGCGGGGTCCTCGTTCCGAGCGGGCTCTCGATCATTGGGATCGATGATCTTCACCCCGTAGCCGACGCCCTCGACCCGGCCTTGACCACCATCGCCCTGCCTCACGCCGAGATGGGGCGCTGGGGGATGGATCGGCTGCTCGAGCGCATCGACGGCACGCCGCCACCCGTGGAGGAGGGGCCGCACCTGCTGCGCGGATGGCTCGTCGAGCGCGAGTCGGTGGCGCCGCCGCCCGGCCGCTAACCGCCTCGCTGATCAGGCGAGATCCGCTCCACCGGGGCGACTCGCAGCGGGGTCACGCTCGCCGCTGTCACAGCAACCGGGCCGCGAACGGCCTCGATCTGCAGCCCCCGCCTGCCCGTGGTACCGAAGGTGGCTGTGGTGAGCGCGGCCTCTCCGTCGCCGGCGAAGACCTCGATCGACGCGACGTCGACGAGGACGTCGAGACGCACCCGTCCGGCGGATGCGGAGACCGGCGCGGTGCGCACTTCCCGGTACTCCTCGGGCATCCCCGCAGCGACGGCGTCGGCATCCCGCGTCACGAACGCGACCCCCGCGTCGAAGTCGTACCCGACCGTCGCGAAGCGGCCGCCGCCCGTGTCGATCTTCAGCCGGACCTCGCCGGCCGACGCATCGCCGGCCGAGACTTCGAGCCGCAGCCGGTAGGCGTCGGCTGTCGGCGTGGCGATGTCGACGACGCTTCCGGGATCGAGGCGCATGTCATCGATGGGCTGCGGGTCGCCCTCGAGCGCGCGCAGCTCCGCCGCCGGGGTCGAGCGAAGTGCCACGCGGCCGTCGCCGGAGACGAGCCGGATGCTGCGGACGATCGAGTCGGATCCGCCCTGCCAGTCCTCGGTCGGGAAGCTTGCGGCGTAAGCCCAGTTGTTCATCCAGCCGATGCCGTAGCGCTCGGAGAGGCGCTCGTCTTCCGGGAGTCGAGGGTCGTCCCACGTCACGGCGGCGTAATAGTCGGAGCCGTGGTCGAGCCACCGGTGATCCGTCCCGTCGGCCGTGAAGCGCTCGCCGTCCCAGTCGCCGATCCAGTAGACGGTTCCGGTGGTCATCCCTTCGGCCGTCCCGTTGGCGCCGGCAGCGAGCACCCACCTGACATCTTCGGGGTCGCCGTCGACGGCCAGTGGAAAGAGGTCGGGGCACTCGAGCACGCCGAGGTCGGTGGTGATGAAGTCAGATCGGTACGTCCACTTCTTGAGGTCGGGGGAGGTGTAGAAGCCGATGCGATCGTGTTCGGCAAGGGCCATCACCCACTGCGTGGACGCCTCGTCCCAGAAGACCCGCGGGTCGCGCCAGTCCGCGACGCCGGGGTTGTCCATGACCGGGTTGCCTTCATACGACTCGAAGTCGTACCCGCCGTCACGTGACACGAAGAGCGACTGGCGCTGGACCCCATCGGTCTGCTGCGTGACCAGTGCGATCACGGCGCCCGCTCCGAATCCGGCCGTGTCGTCGTGGTCGACCACTGCGGTGCCCGTCCAGATGTCGCCGAGCCCGTTGGCGTACTTGTCGATCGCGACGCCCTGATCCTTCCAGTGGATCAGGTCGGAGGATGTCGAGTGATACCAGGCAGTGCCGTTGCCGTCGGGATGGTCGGCGTTGTACAGGTAGTAGTAATGCCAGAGCCCGTCGAGGAAGAAGGGCTTCTGCGGGTCGTTCATCCAGTTCTCGGCGGGGGTGAAGTGGATAGCCGGTCGGTTCGGTTCCCAGTCCGAGGGGCGCTCGAACGCCGTGGGTGGCGCGGAGGTCGCACTCGGCGAAGGGGCGCCGCGCCCGTCGTCACCGCGTGGAGCCAGCGCGAACACCGCGGCCAGCAGCGCCAGCGTGATGATTGCTCCCACGGTGATGATGACGAGGCTGCGTCGGCGGAAGGCCGGCGGAGAGGTCTGCGAGTCGGAGATCATGCCATCCTTCGGGGGTTCGGATTCGGGTAGGGCAGAGTCGTTCGGAGCGCGGCGGGGAACAAGCGAGCGGGTGCCGGACCTGCCCCACAGGGTCGCTGGAGATCGTCGTGCGCCAGGCGAGCGATCCGCCTGGCGCACGACGAGCGAGTTACTTGATCTTTCCGCCGCTGTTCACATTGACGTTCGCCGGGATGTCGGCGTAGCCGCCGAGTCCGTCCGTCCCGTAGGTGTAGTCCACCGCCGAGGAGGCGCCGTCGATGTCGATCTTCACGGTCGGAGCGAGCGTGCCGCCGCGGCGGAAGTCGCCCTCGGTGCCGACCGTGTCGATGAAGGACTGCACGAGGCCGCCGGGCATGACGTAGTGCGAGTACGCCTGGAAGTGTCCGATCGGCTGGTTGTAGTCCGGAGCGAACGGCTGGCCGCCGGCGAAGTTGAGGTTCGTCGGGTTTCCGAGCGCGAGGCCGGAGCCGGAGTTCATCGGCTGATAGTCGCTGCGCACACCGTCGCCGACGAAGCCGTAGACCCCCTCAGGGCCGTCGATGCCAGACGCGAAGGTGCCGCGGTGACTGATGGTGAAGAGGTAGTACTTGCCGTCCTTCTGGTAGATCTGCGGACGCTCGGTCTGGTCCGTGACGCAGTTCGCCGAGAGGATCGGGGGCAGGAACTCCCATTCCGTGAGCTCCTTGTTCTTCGCCTTCGCGAGGCCGACATTGCCGATCTGGTAGGTCGCGCCCGAGGCGTTGACCTGCTCGACGGTCTCGGCGTACGGGTCGCCATCGCGGTAGCCCAGATCCTCCGAGGTGCACGCCGCAGATTCGCGCGGCATGGCCGAGTTCCCTTCGAAGACCATGTACGTCTCACCCGGGTGCGCCGGGTCCTCGAACGTGAACGGGTCGCGGAAGTTGAAGAACTCGTTCTGCGCCCCGGTCTGGTAGTAGGTGCCGTCGGCCTGGAGGAGGTCGATCACCTTGTTGAAGCCCGTGAAGCTCACGCCCTTCTTGTTGGCGTGCACTTTGCCGACGCTGAGCGCGATGCGCGGGTCGTAGGGCTTGCGGTTGCTGCCGTCCTCGTTGCGGTAGAACGCGACATCCGTGAAGAACAGCTTGATCTTGCCGCCCTTCGAGATGCGCGCCGAACCCGACCACTGGGTCTGGTGGCTGTACGACTGGTCGGGGAAGATCTGACCGGTCACCCCCTCGTCGAAGACCAGGCCGCCGTATGTCCAGCCGCCGTTTTGCGGACGCTCGTCGGCGGGGATGCCGGCCGGGCGGTAGAAGTAGCCGATCTTCGCGAACACGTGGCGCTCGTCGAACACGAGGTCGCGGTCGGCGACGAGGGAGAAGATGATCTCCTGGCCGTTGACGCTGTACTGGTTGGCGTCCGCATCCGTCAGCGGCCAGGAATCCCAGACCCAG
This sequence comes from Microbacterium sulfonylureivorans, assembly GCF_003999995.1. Lineage (NCBI taxonomy): Bacteria > Bacillati > Actinomycetota > Actinomycetes > Micrococcales > Microbacteriaceae > Microbacterium > Microbacterium sulfonylureivorans. The sequence goes on along the minus strand of NZ_RJAD01000001.1, from coordinate 863,335 downwards.
ACCTCCTCGTTGCTCATATCCGGGAAGTCCTGCGGAATCGCGGGCATCGTGAGCTCGGCAGGCATCGAGTTCTGCTTCGATCCCGCAGCGGGGTCGGACAGACGCTTGAGCTGACGGGCGTCGGCCCGCGTCCACTTCGCGGTGAAGTCCGCCTCTGGGGCGAACGCTTCCTGGGTGTGGACGGTGGGCTCGGGGCCGTCCTGGAGATCAGGCGCGGCCGCCGCAGTCGGTGCTGCACCGGCGGCGGAGGGCAGGCCGATCAGTGCGGTGGCCACCAGGGCCGCCGCGGTCAGCCCACCTGCCAGGAGGCGGCGTGGACGCTTCGGGGGCGTGTTCATGGTCGTTGCTCCTTGTTGTGAGAGTGTGATGCAAATCGATTTGCATCACACGACCATCGTGACATGCGAGTTGAGTTCGCGCACGTCGGCCGTTCGGGGGACAGGGCTCGACGACGTGTGCCCAAGATCCCGTGCTTGACGGATGGAGCGGGGTCCGTCCATAATCGACGCAGTTGTTCAATCGATTTAGCACAAGGATGTGGGTCGGTGCCCAGGGCCAGGATCTCAGATGTCGCAGCGGCGGCAGGCGTGTCGGCATCGACCGTCTCCCTCGTCATGAACGACGTCGAGGCGCGGATCCCCGAGCAGACCCGCCAGCGCGTTCGCGACGCTGCCCGCGCTGTCGGCTACGCCCCGAGCTCGGTGGCACGCGGTCTCCGGATGCAGCAGACGCACACGGTCGGACTCATCTCCGACCAGATCGCGACCACTCCGTTCGCGGGTCGCATGCTGGCCGGCGCGCAGGACGCAGCGCGCGAGAGCGGGCACCTCGTCTTCCTCGTCGACACCGATGGCGATGCCGGGATCGAGCGTGACGCGATCAGGGCTCTGATGGCTCAGCAGGTCGATGCGATGATCTACGCCTGCATGTGGCATCGCGTTGTGGATGCTCCTGCGGGCCTCCCGGCCTCGACGGTCTTCCTCGACTGCCGCCCTGTGGCGGGCGGATATCGCAGTGTCGTTCCCGACGACCGTGCCGGGGGTCTTGCCGCGGCGCGCGAGCTCGTTGCGGCCGGTCACCGCAGGATCGCCTATCTCGACACCGATGACTCCCCGATCGCGTCGAGCCTGCGGCACGCCGGCTATGTCGAGGCGCTCACTGAAGCGGGCATCCCCGTGGATCCTGCGCTCCACGTGAACGGTGACACCTCGGCGCACGGGGGTCGTCTGGCCACCGAGAGGCTGCTCGATCTTCCGGAGCGCCGACGGCCCACCGCGATCTTCTGCTTCAACGACCGCATGGCCGTCGGCGTCTACACCGCCGCCCACCATCGCGGACTCGAGATTCCGCGCGATCTGTCCGTCGTCGGCTATGACGACCAGCAGCTCATCGCAGCGGAGCAGGATCCCCCATTGACCACCGTCGCTCTGCCCCATTACGCCATGGGGCGATGGGCGATGGAGGTCGCGCTCGGCGTCCGCGCAGAAGGGGATGAGGACGCCACGCACCTGATGGAGTGCCCCGTCATCCGACGAGACTCCGTAGGCCCGCCGCCGGCGCAAGTCGCCAAACCGAACCGGCGACGGGCTTCACTCACCGAACGGCTGCCGTAGGCAGCCTCCGATCAGTGGCCGACGCGCGCGCCGGCCACCAACAAAAGGAAACCACAACTATGCGCAGAACGACGCCGATCTTCGTATCGGTCGGGTTGGTCGGGGCGATCGTCCTGACCGGATGCGGGCAGGCGGGTCAAGGCGATGCCACGACAGAGGATGGCCGCACCGAGCTCACCATGTGGACGCATTCCGCCGGGAACCCGGCTGAGCTCGAGGTCTACGAGCGGATCATCTCCGACTTCAACGACTCGCAGGATCAGTACGAGGTCGTCCACGAGTCCTTCCCTCAAGGTGCCTACAACGACGCGATCGTCGCGGCTGCGGCATCCGGGGACCTGCCCTGCCTCCTCGACCTGGACGGCCCGATCATGCCCAACTGGGCGTGGGCGGGCTACCTGCAGCCGCTGGAGCTGCCGAGCGAGCTCACCGATTCGCTGCTGCCGACCGCCGTCGGCGTGTGGGACGACCAGATCTATTCGGCGGGCTATTGGGATGCCGCGCTCGCGATCTTCGCTCGTGAATCCGTGCTCACGGAGAACGGCATCCGAGTCCCGACGATGGAGGAGCCCTGGACCGCGGATGAGTTCGACGAAGCTCTGGCGACGCTGAAGGCCGGCGGATACGAGACGCCGATCGACATCGGCGCCGAGGACACCGGGGAATGGTGGCCCTACGCTTACTCGCCGTTCCTTCAGAGCTTCGGCGGCGACCTCATCGACCGCTCGACCATGCTCAGTTCGGACGGCGCCTTGAACGGCCCTGAGGCGCTGGCATGGGGCGAGTGGTTCGCAGGCCTGTTCGCGGACGGCTATGCCGGCAACGGCGGCACCGTCGGAAACCAGGAGTTCATCGACGACGAGGTTGCGCTGAGCTACACCGGCGTGTGGAATGCCGTCGCAGCGCTCGACGCGGTCGGCGACGACCTGCTCATCCTGCCCCCGCCGGACCTTGGCGCCGGGCCGAAGATCGGCGGCGGCTCGTGGCAGTGGGCGATCTCATCGGAGTGCAATGACGCCGACGGTGCCCGGGAGTACCTCGAGTTCAGCTTCCAGGACGAGTACATCACCGAGTTCGCCGACAAGCAGGTCGTCATCCCCGCCACCGAAGCCGCCGCCCAGGCGTCGCAGTACTTCGGTGACGACGGCGCCCTCCGCCCGTTCGTCGAATTCTCGCAGGAGTACGCGGTCCTTCGCCCGGAGACGCCCGCCTACGCCGTCATCTCATCGACGTTCGAAACGGCTGCCAAGGACATCATGAACGGCGCCGACGTGCAGGACACGCTCGATCGAGCGGTCTCCGAAATCGACGCGAACATCGCGTCGAACGACGGGTACGGCTTCCAGTGATCCGCTGCGCCGGCGGGGGCGTCGCGCCCCCGCCGGCGCACACTCAGAGAGACCCCTCATGACTGTCACACCCCCGACGGTCGCGGCCGAGCTGCCTCGGCGCGCCACCCGTCGCCTCCGCTCCATCAAGAGCCGCGAGACGTGGGCGGGGCTCGGAATGATCGCCCCCGCCGGCATCCTCCTGGTCCTGTTCCTCATCGTCCCGGTGATCCTCGCGTTCACGCTGTCGTTCACGAACGCGCGCCTCATCTCGCCGAACCCGCCGCGCTTCGTGGGATTCGACAACTTCATCCGCGCCTTCACGGCTGACCCGGTGTTCATCCAGTCCGTGGGGAACACCGCCGTGTTCGCGCTGGTGGTCGTGCCGGTTCAGGCGGGGCTCGGGCTGCTGCTGGCTGTGCTGGTGAACCGTCGGATGCGCGGAGTCACGGCGTTCCGCGTGATCTTCTTCATCCCGGTCGTCACGTCGATCGTCGTGGTGTCGATCCTCTGGAAGTTCATGTACCAGCAGGACGGTCTGATCAACTCGATGATCGACGCACTGACCTTCGGGGCGTGGTCGGGCGTCGATTGGCTCAACGATCCCCACACGGCCCTGGGCGCCATCATCGTGCTTTCGATCTGGCAGGCCGTCGGCTTCCACATGATCATCTGGCTGTCGGGGCTGCAGACGATCCCCGAAGAGCTCTACGAAGCCGCGAAGATGGACGGCGCCAGCCCCTGGCGTCAGTTCACGAACGTCACGTGGCCGGGCCTGCGTCCCACGATGGTCTTCGTGCTCGTGACCATCACGATCGCTGCGCTCGGTCTGTTCGTGCAGGTGGACGTGATGACACAGGGCGGTCCGGTGAACTCCACCTCGACGATCGTCTACTACGCGGTGCGCAAGGGCTACGAGCAGCAGGAGATCGGCTACGCCGCCGCGATCTCGCTGATCTTCTTCGTCGCCGTGCTCATCATCGCGCTCATTCAGCGCCGCCTGACGCGAGAGAAGGACTGACCGATGTCCGCCACCAGAACCCTCACCACAGCGCGGCCGCGCACGGGACGCTCGGCACGGATGCCCGTCGCCAGCGAGAAGTCGCACCGTCTGCGGGGCAAGATCCTGCTGTACGTGGCGATGTCGCTCTTCGGCGTCATCTTCCTGTTCCCGCTCGTGTTCATGTTCGTCTCGAGCCTCAAGCCGGACAGCCAGATCCTCCAGGACATCGACTCCGTGAACGCGTTCCTGCCGGTGGGCGACATCAGCCTCGACAACTACTTCGGCGTCTTCGACCGGGTCCCCGTGGCGCAGTTCATGTTCAACTCGGTGCTCGTCACGGTCCTCACCGTCGGGCTGGGCCTGATCGTGAACTCCATGGCGGGGTTCGCCCTGTCGAGGCTGGAGTGGAAGGGACGACTGGTCGTGCTGGCGCTCGTGATCGCCACGCTCATCGTGCCGTTCGAGACGATCGCGGTGCCCATGGTCTATTGGGTGGCGCAGCTTCCGACGCTCGTGGTCGAAGGCGGCGTGCCGAAGTACGACTTCGGCTGGCTGAACACCTACGAAGTGCAGATCGTGCCGTTCATCGCGAATGCGTTCTCGATCTTCCTCTTCACGCAGTACTTCTCCACGATCCCGAAATCGCTCGACGAGGCTGCGCGGATCGACGGCGCCAGCTGGTTCACGATCTACCGCCGCATCCTCGTGCCCCTCTCCGGTCCGGCGTTCGCGACCGTGGCGATCCTCACGTTCCTGCCCGCCTGGAACCAGTACCTGTGGCCGCTGATGGTCGTCCAGAAGGAGGAGCTCCGCCCGGTCATGGTCGGCATGCAGTACTTCTTCCAGCTCAACACCGCCTGGGGCGAGGTCATGGCCTACACGTCGCTCATCACCCTCCCCGTGCTGATCGTCTTCCTCATCTTCCAGCGTGCGTTCGTGAGCAGCATCGCAGCCAGCGGAGTGAAGGGATGACGGGCGAGGACGCCGCCCGAATCGTCGTGATCGGAGAGGCGCTCGTCGACGTCGTGCACCGCCAGTCGGGTGACGTCGACGAGGCTCCCGGCGGCAGTCCGGCGAACGTGGCGCTCACGCTCGGGCGACTCGGCCGTGCCCCCACGCTCGTCACCAGGCTGGCAGACGACGATCGCGGTTCCCGGATACTGGCGTGGCTGGACGAATCGGACGTCACCGTGGTGGCGGTCGCGTCGCTCCGCACCTCCGCCGCCGAGGCTCATCTCGACGAGGCAGGAGCCGCCGACTACCGGTTCGATCTGGACTGGGACCTCGACGGACTCGATGCTGCGATCGTGATGTCGGCTGATCTCGTGCATGTCGGCTCCGTCGCCGCAGTGCTCGAGCCGGGAGCGACTCAGGTGCTGGAACTGGTCCGCGCCGTGCGTGAGCGGGCATCGATCACCTACGACCCCAACATCCGCGCCGTCCTCGTGAGTGATCCGGCGTCGGTGAGGAGGCGGGTCGGTGAGCTCATCGGCCTGGCGGACATCGTCAAGGCGAGCGACGACGACGTGCGGTGGCTCGAGCCTGGGCGCGATCTCGACGAAGTGGCTCTCGAGTGGCTGGCCCGCGGTCCCTCGCTGGTGGTCGTGACTCTCGGGCCCGACGGCGCACTCGCCGTGACACGGGATGGTGTCACGCGGATTCCCGGCGAGCATGCCGTGGTCGTCGACACCGTCGGTGCCGGAGACACGTTCATGGGGGCGCTCATCGACGGGGTGGCGGCTCTTGACGGAGTCGGGGCAGCCCTGCGACGGCCGGGGGGCGGCATCCCACCGGCAACCCTCGAGGCGATCCTCACCCGCGCTGCCCGCGCGGCGGCGATCACAGTGTCGCGACCCGGCGCCGATCCTCCCCACTTCGCCGAACTGGCGGGTGCAGCGCGCTGAGCCGATCCGCCGCGCGGCGCGAACCCGCCCGCCACCACTGACCCACCGACACGGACAACCGTGCCGACGAGATGAAGGAACACTCTTGTTCGACCTCCCCGGCTCCTGGGTATGGGACTTCTGGTTCACCGACGACGGCGACCGCTACCACCTCTACTTCCTCTACGCCTCCCGAGCGCTGCACGATCCGGAGGCGCGCCACTATCGTGCGTCCGTCGGCCACGCCGTGTCGGCCGACCTCGTCGAATGGACGCAGGTCGCCGACGCTCTCGTTCGGAGCGACGCTCCATCGTTCGACGATCTCGCCACGTGGACGGGGTCGGTGGTGCGGCATCCCGACGGCACGTGGTTCCTCTTCTACACGGGTTCGTCGCTCGCGCCGGACGGGAAGAACATCCAGCGGATCGGGTACGCCACGTCGACGGACCTCGAGACCTGGACGAAGTCCGGCACGCCCGTGCTCGAAGCGCGCGGCCCGTGGTACGAGACACTGGACAGCGGCGCGTGGCATGACGAGGCCTTCCGTGATCCTTGGGTGTTCGCCGACCCGGACGGCCGTGGCTGGCACATGCTGATCACCGCGCGCGCGCCCGAGGGCCCAGTCGACGGGCGCGGTGTCATCGGCCACGCGTGGTCGGCCGACCTCCGGAACTGGGAGCTGCGCGAACCGCTCACCGCACCGAGTGCCGAGGGCTTCGGCCAGCTCGAGGTGATTCAGGTGGAAGTGGTCGACGGAAGACCCGTTCTGATCTTCTCGTGCCTCGACGAGCACGCGACCGAGGGCCGGAAGGGGCAGGCGGGCGGCACGTGGGCGATGCCGGCCCAGTCCCTGCTCGGGCCCTTCGATGTCGCCGCCGCGTACCCGTTGACCGACGAGAGTCTCTACGTCGGTCGGCTCCTCCGACGGCGGGACGACGGACGGTGGCTGCTCTTCGCGTTCCGCAACATCGGCGAGGACGGGACGTTCGTCGGGGGAGTCACCGACCCGATGCCGGTCAGGTGGGAGGGGGACCGGCTCATCGTGGATCACGACGAATAGTCGCCGGGCTCAGCGAACCCGGGCTCGTGATGGCGCGAGCCCGGCACAGACAGACAGCCAGCAGATTGGATGACGATGACGTCAGCTATCCCTCTGAAGTACGTGCGCTCCCTGATCGGCGCCTCCGCAATGGCAGCGATCGGCCTGTCCGCCGGCGTGGCGGGCGGCGCAGTCTCGCCCGTTTCGGCTGACGCCTCGGCGGTCGGGTCACCGGACGAGTACCGCGCCCAGTATCACTTCACCGTGCCCGACGACTGGAAGAACGATCCCCAGCGCCCTGTCCACGTCGACGGGAAGTTCAACTACTACTACCTCTACAACGGCGACTACGACGCTGACCCGTCCGCGAACTTCGGCACGGCATGGCGGCTGGCGACGAGCTACGACGGTGTGCTCTTCGCCGACCAGGGCATCGCCGCACCCAAGAACACGAACGCGAACTACGACCTCTGGTCGGGCTCGGCAGTCGTCGACCACACCGACACCGCCGGGTTCGGGGCCGGTGCCGTGGTCATGCTCGTCACCCAGATGGATCACCCGACGCTCGCGCAGCAGGCGACGGCATCCGGTCCTCAGGCCCAGTTCCTCTGGTACTCGACCGACGGCGGGCGCAACTTCCGACCGCATGGCGACCAGCCCGTGATCCCCAACGACGGCCGGAGGGACTTTCGCGACCCGAAGGTGGTGTGGGACGCCGACCGTGGCCAGTGGATCGCCCTGATCGCCGAACGCGATCGGGTGAGCTTCTACACCTCACCGGACCTCAAGACCTGGACGCGGACATGGGAGTACGTCAACACCGGGATCGGCACGATCGAGTGCCCCGACCTGTTTCAGATCCGCGCCGATGACGGAACGGTCAAATGGGTGTTCGGGGTCAGTGCGAACGGGTACGCCACCAACGAGCCGGCCACTTTCGCATACTGGACGGGCTCCTTCGACGGCACCGCGTTCTCGCCCGACCACGCCGCACCCCAGTGGCTGGACCATGGATTCGACTGGTATGGCGCCGTGACATGGGAGGATCCTGCCTCGCCGCTCGATCGGCGGTACGCCGTCGGGTGGATGAACAACTGGGACTATGCGCATTCGACGCCGACCTGGGATGCGGACGGCTTCAACGGCACCGACTCGATCACTCGAGAGATCCGATTGAAGAGGTACGGGTCGACGTTCAGTCTCGTCTCTCAACCGCTCGACGCGCTGCAGGACATCCGGACGAGCCGCGTGGATCTGGGCGACGTGACGGTCGACGGATTCCTGCCACTCGCCTACGAAGGCGACGCATACCAGCTCGAGACCACGGTGACATGGGACACCGCCACCAACGTCGGGCTTCAGCTGCGTCGATCGGCAGATGGATCGCGCCACGCGGACGCCGGTGCGACCGCGGGCTACGCGTACCTCAATCGGGGTCAGACCGGCTACCCCGCCGGAACGTGGAAGACGGAGAGCCGGACCCCGCGTGATGGCGCGGCCGGGACGGTGCGACTGAGGATCCTCGTCGACCGCACCACCATCGAGCTCTTCGTCGACGACGGCAGGTTCGTCCACTCGAGCCAGGTGTTCGCGCCACCGGGCGACGAGGGGATCGCGCTCTACACTTCCGACGGGGCGGCGACGTTCCACGACCTCTCGATCACCGAATACGGCAGCGTCGTGCAGCGCCCCGCGAGGATCCTCGGCGACTTCGAAGGCACGACGTGGGGAGACGGCTGGACAGCGACCGGGAGCCTCGCGGCGGCAGCTCCCTCGTCGTCCGCGCTCCCGGGCCAGGTCGGATCGCGGACGGCGGACACCTTCGCCGGTGGCGGGGATGCCGCAACAGGGGCGATCACCTCGCCGCCATTCGCGATCGACCGCAACTTCGTCCACTTCCTTATCGGCGGCGGCGAACACGCGCTCGGCGTGGAGCCGGCGACATCCGTCCAACTGCTCATCGATGGAATCCCGGTGCGGACGGCGACCGGGGCCGACTCGGCTTCGCTGCGGCACGTGGAATGGGACGTGCGCGAATTCGCCGGGCGCACCGCGCACTTCCAGATCCTTGACGACGCGACGGGGGACTGGGGTCATCTGATGGTCGATCATGTCACCCTCAGCGACTGATCTGGCATGGGCTGAGCAGATGCTTGCGGAAAAGAGGTCGACAGAAGCAGTGCGTCGCAGCCCAGCCTCGAGAGGTCGGCCGGGTCAGCTCTGCGCGGCCGACGAGTCGTCGTCGACAGACAGCGTGTGCCACGTATCGAAGGTCAGGTCTGACGCCCCTTGGACGTCACCGCTGATCAGCAGCGCGATGAGCTGCTCGTGCCGTTCGCGGGATGCCTGCCCGTCCGCGGCGAAGCGGGCGCGCTCCGCACGGCGGATCACGGGCCCGAACTGATCGAGCACCGACGCGATCGCGCCATTCCCGAGTGCCGTCACCGGAACCCGGTGGAACTCTTCGTCGGCGTCGATCGCCGCGCCGATGTCGCCCGCGCTCAGCGCCGCCGCGAACCGGCGATTCGCATCCTTCATGCGCTCCACCTCAGCGTCCGTGAGGTTCCCTGCCATCTCCCGAACAGCCAACACATGCATTGCGGCCACGACATCACGGGCATCGCGGACTGCCTTCGGATCGATGGTGCTCACCGTCGTTGATCGGCCTGGTCTGGCGACCACCAGCCCGCTCGTGCCAAGACGCAGCAGGGCTTCTCGCACCGGCGTCCGACTCACCCCGAGCCACGCGGCGAGATCCGCGTCTCTCAGCTGCTCGCCGGGGAGGAAGGTGCCGTCGACGATGGCATCGCGCAGTCGGCGGAAGACGTCATCCCGCAGCAGTGAGCGGTCCACCCCTGGAGCATTCTGTGGAATCGGCATGCAATATATTCGGCTTCCGCGAGGGGCTGATGGCAAGTCGACACGCGTACTGCGGCTTGAAATCTAATGTGCAATATATTGCGTATCACCGGTGTTACACCTCCTAACGCAACCCGCGCGGCTCTGCGGAGCCGAATCTGGAAGGAAGAGTCATGTCCACCGAAGAGATCAAGAACGTCGTCCTCGTGCACGGTGCCTTTGCGGACGGATCCGGCTGGCGCCGGGTATACGAGCTGCTGACGGCGCGCGGCTACCGCGTCTCGATCGTGCAGAACCCGCTCACTTCTCTCGAGGCCGATGTCGCCGCGACCACCCGCGTCCTCGACCTCCAGGACGGCCCCGCCATCCTGGTCGGCCACTCGTGGGGTGGCACGGTCATCACCGAAGCAGGTGTGCACCCCAAGGTCGCCGGCCTCGTCTACGTGTCTGCGCTCGCCCCCGACGCCGGCGAGACCACCGCTCAGCAGTACGAGGGATTCGCGCCAACCCCCGATTTCGTCATCGACGTCGGCGACGACGGGTACGGCTACATCAACCGCGACGCCTTCCAGGCAGGGTTCGCCGCCGATGTCAGCGACGCCGACGCGGCCTTCATGGCCGACAGTCAGGTTCCGATCGACATGGCCGTCTTCGGCACAGCGGTCAGCGCGGCCGCGTGGCGCGACAAGCCGAGCTGGGCCGTCATCGCCACCGAGGACAGGGCCTTCGATCAGGCGATGCTGCAGCACATGGCCAGCCGCATCGGCGCCGACATCACCAACGTGCCCGGCAGTCATGCCCTGTTCATCACGCAGGCCCGCACCGTCGCCGACGTGATCGTCACCGCCGCGAGCTCCGCAGCCCCTGTGGCCCTCGGCGCCGGCACACGCTGACGTCTTGCCGTCAGCCGGGGGTCATCGCACGCCCACTCAGCGAGGTGACCCCCGGCGCGAATCCTGTGACCTCGACCCGCTCGCTGGGTGCTGCCGCCGGCGGGGTCCGGACGATCCCGACCGGCGCCATGCCGGTCCAGTTCGCGGTCGAGGTCGTGCAGGTCTGACGCAGCGTCAGGGTCAACCCGGCTCACATACGATCGTGTAGCGCCAGGCCAGGACCTTCGGCCTCAGCCTCCAGGGTCTGGGGGCCGAGGATCGTGGCATGGGCTCCACGCCATCCCGCCGCGCAGGTGCTGGACTGCGCCCGGGAACGAGGCTCGCCGCCGCCGACGAGGCGAATCTGACCCTTGACCATGCCGGCCAGGTGAATGTCTTCCTCATCGCCGGGCTGCTCGGGCCCGGTGGGTTCCTCAGTGCCCGCGGCATCCCGGATATGGATCTGTTGCGTCGCGCCGTGAGCACCCGCATCGCGACTCTCCCCGCACTGCGGCGCGTGGCTGTCCCTGTGGGCCGCAGGCACATGTGGACGGACGTCGCCCCCGACCTCGACCACCACGTCCGGCTCGCTCCCGCGGTGGAGGGTCTCGCCGGACTCGAGCGCGTCTGCGCCGCGCTCATGGACACGCCCCTCCCTATGGATCGACCGCTGTGGGAGCTGCTGATCGTCCCGGGTGCGAGCGCGGACAGGAACGGGATGGTGCTTCGCATCCATCACGCGATCGCCGACGGGATCGCGGCTGTCGCGATCGTCCGGCAGCTCTTCGAGGAGAGCGCGCCGGTGCCGTCCGTCCCCCGACCCGAGCACGGCAGATCACCGGAGACATCGCTCGGCACCCCACTCAGCGCTGCCCGTCGATGGCGCGGGAATCTGCACCGCATCCGTGTGACCTTCATCCATCGCCGTGCGGGGCGGACCGTCCTTCTCGGGCGCCGCAGCGCCACTCACGGCGTCGAGTTGGTCGATTGCGATCTCGCGAATCTGGCATCGCACGCACGCACGGTCGGCGCCACGGTGAACGATGCCCTCCTCTGCGCGGTCGCAGCCGGGTATCGGGCGCTGCTGCCGGCCGTGGGTGAGCCGGTTCCGGACTGGCTGACGGTCTCGGTCCCGGTCGGACTCAGGCGGCGCGATCGGTCGGCGAACCAGGTCGGAGTGATGCTCGTGCGTCTGCCGCTCAGTGAGCCCGACACCGACCGACGCCTACGGCTCATCGCCCTCCAGACGACGCGGGACAAGCCCCAGGCGAGGGCGCTCGGAACGCTGGAGCTCATGCGCGGCCCGATCGGCGCGCGCATCATGGACGGCTTCGGCAGGCACCAGCGACTCGTCGCGGGATTCGTCACGGACGTGCCCGGACCGAGCGGCATGCTCCGCCTGGGCGGCGCTCCGGTGGCGGCGATCTGGCCCGTTGCGGTGCTCGCGGCCAACGTCCGGTGCGGCGTGGCGGCGGTCTCCTACGCGGGGCGGCTGTCGTGCGGCATCCATTTCGATGCCGCTCACATTCCGGGCGCGGCGTTCGCCACCGGCATGAGACAGGCGTTCGCCGAACTGAGCGCGTGACCGGCAAGACGGCAGATCGTCTTCGGCCATGCCCGAATGAAGGCTGAGCGCATCAGTCCCGCAGTCTTTCCTCGGAGTACTCGCAGCGGTCGGGGATGCGGGGGCGCATCGAGGTGGGACCTTCGTCCTCTTGCCTCACCGGCCGCACCGCCACGCTGGTGGCAACACGAAGGAGACGGTCGTGGCCAGGGCGCTCAGAATCCGCGACATCCGAATGCCCGACCTGCCCCGGAACCGCACGACGTCTCGCTCGGTTGAACTGCGGGAGCACTCCGCATCGGTCGGCTAGGACGAGCTCATGAGAATCCTGGTCTTCGGCGCGGGCGTGCTGGGCAGCCTTTACGCCGCCCGCCTTCACGAGGCGGGTCACGACGTCACCCTGTTCGCCAGGGGAAACCGGCTTGCGGTGCTGACCGCGGACGGCGTCCAGCTTGAGCGTGCCTCGACCGGAGTGAAGGAGACGGTACGGGTTCCGGTGATCGGGGTGGTAGGCGCCGAAACCCCCTACGATCTGGTGCTCGTGTTCGTCCGAGGCGACCAGTTGGCGGAAGCCGCCCGCCACCTCGCCGAGCATCGAGCAAGCGGAAGCCTCCTGTTCATGGTCAACAATCCTGCGGGCTACCAGCCGCTCTCGCGAACGGTTGGGGCGGGGCGGCTGATGCTGGGCTTTGCCGGCGCGGGCGGGTACAGGGAGGGGGACACCGTGAAGTACGTCGTCCTGCCGAGGTTGCTTCAACCCACGACAATCGGCGAACCCGGTGGTTCCGAGACCCCCAGGATTCGCGCAGCCCGCGCCGCGCTTCGATCGGCGGGGTTCCCTGTGGCGGTCGAGCGGAACATGGACGCCTGGTACAAGTACCACGCCGCTTGGGTGACACCTGTCGCCTACGCCATCTATTCGGCGCGGGCTTCGGGGTCATCGCTCGCCGAGCGCCCGGACCTGGTGCGCGAGTTGGTGGATGCGGCGCGGGAACTCTGGCGAGCTCTGCAGGACCGGGGCCACAGGCTCACACCCACCCGACTTCTCCTCGTCCGCTTTCTGCCTCGGTGGATTCTCGTCCCGGTCGTCAGACGCCTGTTGCGCACGCGACTCGCAGAGACCGCGGCCATCCGGCACGCCGTGACAGCGCCGCAGGAGATGGGCCTGCTCGCGGAACAGATCTCCGACGTCACGCGGGCGGCGAGAAGCCCGACGCCGACGTGGTGCAGGCTGTTCCGAGCCGGCGAAGCGACCCGGTTAGCGCTCGTCATCGATGCAGCCGTATGACGGCGCCGTCGCCGTGCTCGCTCAGCTCGGTCGTCGCACGCGCGAGCAGTCCTCCGGTTACCGCGTGACTGCGTCAGCCGCCGATGCCTTCGCCGCCGACTGCTGTTCCCGAGCCACCGCGACCATATCGCGCGCATTCTTGAGGCTGTGCGCGAAGTCGGGCCGCTGCGGCGTTCCCCTTCCTCCGCGAGGCGGATTCCGGTCGAGCTTGTCCTTCCTCACTTTCGCCTGCTGGAACACGGCGACCGCGGCGTGCGCCTTGTGCTGATCGATCGTCCCGTCCGCGACGGTCAGGTCGAGAAGGAGCCCGAGCGCCTGGCCGTACAGGCCCGCCAACTCCTGTCCGCGTTCGGCCATCTCGGTGTACCGATTGACCTTGAGCACGAGTGCGCAGATCGCCGATGCGAACGCGATGGCCGATACGAGCCCCGCAGCGACGAGAGGGGGTGTCTGCTCGTTGATCAGCGGCCAGACGGCGAGGCCGGTCAGCGCTGCGAGAGCCCCCGACGAGATGGCCCAGCCGTTGCCTTTCCGCTTCTCGCGGGCTGCGTACTTCGGCATCTCCTCGGCCCAGTGCGCTGCGCTCTCCAGGCACACGAGGAGCCGCGCCATCGTGACATCCGTCTCCTGTTCGGCCTTGGCGATCAGTGCCGTCGCCTCTCGCACGAGCTTCTCGGTCTCGTCTTTTGCGCTTTCCGCGTGGGCTGCTGATTCCGCCGCCTGAGCCGCTGCGTCCGCCGCCGTCTTCGCCGCGATGGTCGCATTCTCCGTTGTCGTCATGGCGAGCCGCCTTCCGATGGTGCGTCGATGGAGCACGCTTGGGTGATCCCCCATGTTCAGTTGAGGCCCACTCGAGCGGGCCGGGTAGTGCCGAAGGTCCCGAGCCAACGCTCTCGCTTTCGCTGTCGAGCCGGGCAAGAACGGTGTACCATGTCGAATCGTATGTCCTATAGGAAAGGATTCGCGATGCAGCGATTCGCCTCCGTCATCGGGCTGCCGCCCGAGAACCGCGCCGAGTACGAGCGGCTCCACGCCGATGCGTGGCCCGCAGTGCTCGAGCGCCTCACGGCCAGCAACGTCGTGAACTACTCGATCTATCGCCACGGCGATCTTCTGTTCTCCTACATGGAGTACGCGGGAGACGACTTCGAGGGCGACATGGCCGCGATGGCCGCCGATCCGATCACCCAGCAGTGGTGGGATGCCTGCAAGCCGCTGCAGCGGCCGCTCGACGACCGTGCCGAGGGCGAGTGGTGGAAGGCGATCCCCGAGGTCTTCCACCTCGACTGAGGGCGAGCACGGCGATGTCTGGGCGGAGCAACATGAGTGGAGCGGCCATGAGGCCCCTGGGCAGAGCGGGTTTGACGGTCGGATCGCACTCCTTCGGAGTCGCGGCGCTGGGCAATCTCTACCGCGCCGTGTCGGCCGCCGACGCGGCCGAGTCGGTCGATGCCGCGTGGCAGGCGGGCGTCCGCTATTTCGACACGGCGCCCCACTACGGCCTCGGGCTCGCCGAGGAGCGGCTCGGCGCCGCGCTCGCCGAGCGGCCACGTGACGAGTTCATCGTGTCGACGAAGGTCGGCCGGCTCATCGTCGACACCGACGCCTTTCCCGGCGAGACGGACGACCAGGGCTTCGACGTGCCGAAGGACCGCATCCGCGTCCTGGACTACTCGCGCGACGGCGTGCTCCGATCGATCGAGGACTCGCTCGGCCGGTCCGGGCTCGACCGGATCGACATCGTGCTGGTGCACGATCCCGACGATCACTACCGGGAGGCGATGGACGGAGCCTTCCCCGCCCTCGAGGAACTGCGTGCGGCCGGGGTGATCCGGTCGTATGGGGCCGGGATGAACCAGTCCGAGATGCTCGCCGACTTCATCCGCAACACCGACCTCGACGTCGTCATGGCAGCAGGGTGCTACTCCCTGCTCGACCAGCCGGCGCTCGACGATCTGCTGCCCGTCGCGCTCGAGCGCGGTGTCTCGGTCATCGCGGCGGGCGTGTTCAACTCGGGCATCCTCGCCTCCGAACGGGCCACCGCCGCGTCGCACTACCGCTACCAGCCTGCCGCCCCGGAGATCGTCGAGCGCGTGAACAGAATCGCGGAGATCTGCGAGGCCCATGGGGTGACGCTGCCGGTCGCGGCTGCGCAGTTCGTGCGGGGGCATCCGGCGATCGCCACCGTCTGCCTCGGCGCCCGTTCGCGCGCGCAGGTCGAGCGCAATGCCTCGCTGTTCGAGAAGGCCGTCCCGGACGCGCTCTGGGCGGAGCTGGTGAGCGAGGGCTATCTGGATGCCGCAGCCCCGCTCCCGCAGTTCGCCTAGCTCGCGATGGCGTTCAGCGTCGGCGAGAAGCGCCGGCGTGAGGACTGGATGTGGTCGAGCATCAGCGCCGAGGCCGCGTTGGCCTGGCCGGACAGGACCGCGTCGGCGATCGCGGCGTGCTCCCGAACGGCGAGGAATCCGCCCTCGGGCTCGTAGTACGCGCTGAACAGCGTGTCGACGAACTCGGAGTCGGGGGAGTCGCGCACCTCTGCCTGACCCGCCTGGTACAGGCGGAAGAGGTGAAGGTGGCAGTGGGTGCGGATGAACGCCTCTTCGACGAACTCGCTGCCCGACATGCGCGCGATGAGCTTGTGGAACCGCTCGTCGTGCTCCGCCATCGCCGCGTACGCCTCGGTCAGCTCGAGCTTGCTGGTGCCGCGCCCCGTCTCGATCTCCGCCGAGAGCGCGGCGGCGTCTTCGTCGGAATGCCGCTCGGCCGCCTGGGCTGCGGACCAGGGCTCGATCAGAGCGCGGAACTGGAAGAGGTCGTCGATCTGGTCGACCGTGAGGAGTTCGGTCGCGCTGTACCCGCGCAGCGCTCGCTTGACGACGAGGCCGTCGGATTCGAGGCGTGCGAGGGCTTCGCGCACCGGCGTCTGCGACACGTCGAGCTGCCGGGCGAGGGCATCGATGTTGATGTGCTCGCCGGGCTGGATGCTGTGATCGAGAAGCATCCCGCGGATCGCTTCGTGGGTCTCGTCCGACAGAACGGAGCGGGAGGGTCGGCGAACTCCACCGGTGGCTGCTGCATTGTTCGTCATCGTCGCATCACTCCTGAGGCTCGTCGCCCCGGTGGGGCCTGCGGTCAGCCTTACCACACTGGCGCATTTCCTATTGTATTCGCGTGACTGAACGCGCGGGCCGCGAGAATCGAGTTCAGGCGGGGAGGCGCAGCCCGTTCATTCCGCCGTCGACGGCCAGAGCGATGCCCGTCGTGGACGCCTGGGCCGGGTTCGCGAGGTAGGCGACGGCCGATGCGACCTCGTCCGCCGTGATCAGGCGCCCGATGGGCTGCCGGGCGGAGAGCCGCGCCTTCTCGGCAGCAGGGTCGGCGGCCTGATCGAGGAGTCGGTTCACCCAAGGGGTGTCGGCAGTGCCCGGATTGACGCAGTTGACGCGGATCCCCTCACGGGCATGGTCGGCGGCCATCGCCATGGTCATCGACTGGATCGCGCCCTTGCTGGCGCTGTAGACCGCACGGTCGGGAAGTCCGACGGTCGCGGCGATCGAGCAGATGTTGACGATGGACGCGTGTGAGCTCTTGCGCAGCAGGGGGAGCGCGGCCCGCGAGACGCGCGCGACGCCCATGACGTTGACGTTGAAGACACGCACCCAGTCGTCCTCGACGGCCGACTCGACGTCTCCCACGGCGCCGATGCCCGCGTTGTTCACCAGGATGTCGATGCGCTCGACGTGGTCGGCGACCTCGCGGAACGTCTTCTCGACCTCTTCGGCCGAGCCGACGTCGCAGCGGATCCAGGTCGCGAACGTGTCGACGGCGCCGGGCACCAGGTCGAGTCCGATCACTCGCGCGCCCTCGCTGTGGAGGCGTCGTGCGGTGGCGAGGCCGATTCCGGAAGCCGCGCCGGTCACCACCGCGATCAAGCCCTGCAGTCCGTCAGTCATCGAAGCATTCCTTCCTCGCGCGGAGGGGGAGTAGCCGCAGCGATTTCAAATAGGATACAGGATTCGGAGCACAATATGCGGGAAACCTTGTTTGGTAAACCGTTTTAATATAGGATTTCGAATCATGAGTGACAACGTAGACGCCCAGACGACACCGATCGTCCTGCAGGGCATGACCTGGGATCACCCGCGGGGAGTCGATGGCCTCCGCGCATCGGACGAACTCGTCACCGAGCTCCACGGTGTCCGTGTGGAATGGGAGGCCCGGTCGCTCCTGGCCTTCGGCGACCAGCTCATCGGCGAGTTCGCCTCCGATTACGACGTCATGGTGATCGACCACCCGCACGTCCCCGACGCCGTCCACAGCGATGCGATCATCCCGCTCGACGAGCTCCTCGACGCCGAGACCCTGGCGACGCTGCAGCGCGAGAGCGTCGGCGGGTCGCACGATTCCTATCTCTATCGAGGTCGGCAGTGGGCGCTCGCCGTCGACGCCGCCGCGCAGGTCTCGGCCTTCCGGCCCGACCTCGCCGATGGCGCAGCCGTCTACTGGGACGACGTGTTCGAGATCGCGCGTCGAGGCAGGATGCTGTGGCCGTACAAGCCCGTCGACGCCTTCAGCACCTTCGCCACCCTGCTGGCGCAGCTGGGTGCCCCGCTCGCCGAGCCCGATCGCTTCCTGGACGGTGATGCCGCGGCCGTCGCTCTCGACACGATGATCGAACTCGCGGCTGTCGTCCCCTCCTGGTGCAAGGACGCCAACCCGATCGATGTCGCAGAGGTGCTCTCGACCGAGTCCGACTTCAGCCACGCGGTGGCGCTGTACGGCTACACGAACTATTCGCGTCCGGGCTTCCGGCCGCACGAGCTGGCGTACGACGACATCGCGTCCTACGACGGGCGCGCCACCGGCGCCACTCTCGGCGGCGCCGGCGTCGCGGTGTCGTCGGCCACGAAGCATCCCGAGCTCGCCGCAGCGGTCGCGGTCACGCTCGCCGGCGCGGGCGCCCAGGTCGGCTCGTACACGGTGGGCGGGGGTCAGCCGGGAAACCTCCGAGCATGGAAGAGCGCGGCGCTCAACGACCTCACCCGAAACTTCTTCGGCAACACGCTGCGCACTCTGGAAGGGGCGTGGATCCGGCCGCGCCGGCTCGGCTGGCCCGAGATGCAGTTGGCGATGTCGCACATCGTCCACGACTGCCTCGTCGAGCGCCGGGTCGCGCCCGGGGCCATCGACCGACTCGAGGCGCTCGCGGACCTCCACCTGAGAGAGCCCGTCGCATGACGTACTTCGAGGAGTATGTCGTCGGAACCGAGCGGACGAGCTTCGGCCGGACCGTGACCGAGGCCGACATCGTCGCCCACGCCGGCCAGACCGGCGACTTCTACCCCCACCACGTCGACGCCGAGTTCGCGAAGTCCCTCCCGTCCGGTCAGCGGATCGCCCACGGCACGCTCATCCTCTCGATGGCGGTCGGAATGCTCGCCGGCGAGATCAATGAGAAGGCGATGAGCTACGGCTACGACCGGGTGCGGTTCGTCCGTCCCGTGCTCATCGGCGACACGATCCGCGGGCGCGCCACCATCGTCGCCACGCGCGATCACGCCAAGCGCGCCGACGCCGGGATCGTCGAGGAGAGCCTCGACGTCGTGAACCAGCGCGGCGAGACTGTGCTCGCACTGGTGAAGCTCTACATCGTCGACCGGCGAACAGTCGCCGCATCGCCCTCACAAGAAGGAGAACTCCGATGACCGATCCGAACCAGGCGACCCGAGTGGTCGACACCCACCAGCACCTGTGGATGATGTCGGAGCGAGCGTACGACTGGATCGTGCCGGCGTACGGCCCGCTGTACGCCGACTTCGGTCCGGAGGACATCGCGGACGAGGCCGACGCGGTCGGCATCAGCGCCACGGTGCTCGTCCAGGCGGCGGACACATACGAGGACACGTTCTACATGCTGAGCGTCGCCGCCCGCGAGGAGCGCGTGAAGGGCGTCGTCGGCTGGGTTCCGCTCGACCGCCCCGGTGAGGCCGAGGCAGCCCTCGACCTCTACGCGCCGTCGCCGTACGTCAAGGGCGTGCGCGCGCTCACCCACACCTACGAAGACCCCCGGTGGATCCTCCGGGACGACGTCGCCGAGTCGATCTCGCTCCTGGCGCCCCGGGGTCTCGCACTCGACTATGTGGCCACGACCGCGGAGCACCTCGAGCTCGTGCCGGAGCTCGCGGGCAGGCATCCCGATCTCAAGATCGTGATCGACCACATGGCCAAGCCCGACATCGCCTCCGGCGCGTGGGAGCCATGGGCGACCCAGATCCGCGCCGCCGCCGCCCTCCCGAACGTCTTCATCAAGATCTCGGGCCTGAACACGGCGTCCGGCGCCGAGTGGACCGCCGCCGACTGGCAGCCGTACGTCGACCACGTGCTCGAGGTCTTCACGGCCGACCGAACGATGCTGGGCAGCGACTGGCCTGTCATCATCCTCGCCGGCGACCTCACGCGCGTCTGGAACGCGCAGCTCGAGGTGATCTCGGGCCGCACCGAGGCTGAGCGGGAGGCTGTCCGCTGGGGCACGGCGGCCTCGGTCTACGGCCTGGAGTTCTGATGAGCACGCACGAGCGATCCCTGCCGCTCGACGGCATCCTGGTCCTCGACTTCACCCAGTTCCTCGCCGGCCCGCTGTCGACGACCAGACTGGCGGACCTCGGCGCACGCGTGATCAAGATCGAGCGCCCCCAGGGCGGCGACATCGGCCGACGGCTCGCGTTCGGCGGTATCGAGCGCGACGGCGACACGCTCTCGTTCCACATCGCCAACCGCGACAAGGAGAGCTTCACCGCCGACCTCAAGGTCGCCGACGATCGCGACGAGGTGCGCGCCCTCATCGAACGGGCCGACGTGATCGTGCAGAACTTCCGCCCCGGCGTCATGGAGCGACTCGGCTTCGGATACGAGCAGGTGCGCGAGATCAACCCCGGCATCGTCTACGCCAGCGCGACCGGCTACGGCGCGACGGGCCCGATGAAGGATCGCCCCGGGCAGGACCTCCTCGCTCAGTCGATCTCGGGACTCCCGTGGCTCAACGGGTCGTCGGAGGATCCCCCGATCCCGGTGGGCATCGCACTGGCGGACATCATCACCTCGATCCACATCGCGCACGGCGTGACCGCGGCGCTGCTGCGCCGCGAGCGAACCGGTGAGGGCGGCCGGGTGGACGTGAGCCTGCTCGAGTCCATGCTCGACCTGCAGTTCGAGCTGGTCAGCGCGCATCTCACCGACCCGTCGGTGGTGGTCAAGCGCGGACCCCGCAACGCCGCCCACGCATTCCTCCAGGCGCCGTACGGCACGTATCCGACGAGCGACGGGTACCTGGCCATCGCGATGACGTCGGTTCCCGACCTCGGCCGCCTGATCGGACTCGACCTCGAGCAGTACGTCGATCCCGACACGTGGTGGACCGCGCAGGCCGAGATCACGGCATCCCTCGCGGCGCATCTCGCCACTGAGACGACCGGGCACTGGCTCGAGATCCTGGATGCCGCCGACGTGTGGTGCGCCCCCGTCTTCAGCCTCCCCGAGCTCGTGCAGCACGAAGGCTTCACCGCGCTCGACATGGCCCAGCGGGTCGATCGGGATGCGCTGGACGGCGGCGATCCGGTGTCGATCTACACGACGCGCTCGCCGCTGCGATTCGACGGCGAGCCGATCAAGAACCCCACGGGCGCGCCCCGGCTGGGCGAGCACACCGATGCGCTGCGGCGCGAGTTCATCGTGAAGGCAGGATGAGGATGAAGAACCAGAACACCGACCCGCAGGCCCGCTACGCCGTGCCGGTGTGGAACCAGGAAGTCAATCTGTACGAGGACTTCGTCGTCGGCGACGTCGACCGCTCGATCCGGCGCACGATCTCCGAGGGCGAGAGCATGCTCTTCAGCAGCCTGCTCATGGACCTCCACCCCTATGTCGCCGACGACATCTTCGCTCGTGAAGAGGGGCTTTTCGGCAAGCGGCTCGTCCCCGGCGCGCTGGTCTTCACGTTCGGGATGGGCCTCTTCGCCCACAACAACGTGAACACCTTCAGCTACGGCTACGACAGGCTCCGCTTCATCAAGCCGGTGTTCCTCGGCGACACGATCTACGCCATGCGGACCCTCCTCGAGAAGACGCCGAAGTACGACGACCTGGGTCTCATCAGGGTGTCGTACGAGGTCTTCCGGGCCGACGATGAGGAGCTCGTGCTGTACTGCGAGCACCTGCAGACCGTGAAGTACCGGGATGCCGCGACCGCTCGCCTCGAGATCCCCGGGGAGTCCTCGTGATCGACCAGTTCCGCGAGATCTCCGACTACTGCCGGCTCGAGATCCCCGAAGCGCAGCGCCGGCCGATCGCGATCGTCGGCGCCGGCGGCATCGTCGACGGCGCCCATCTCCCGGCCTACGCGCTGGCGGGGCTGAGCGTCGTCGGGATCACCGATGTCGACCTCGACCGTGCGCGTGCCGTCGCCGAACGACACGGCATCCCGAGGGTCTACGGGTCGCTCGAGGAACTGCTCGCGGACGCCGACGTCGAGGTGGTCGACATCGCCGTCCCGGCGAGCGAGCAGCCCGCGATCTTCCGCGCGGCGATCGCCGCGGGCAAGCACATCCTCGCGCAGAAGCCCTTCGCGGTCTCGCCCGAGATCGCGAAGGAGCTCGCGGACCTGGCCGAGGAGGCGGGCCTCGTCGCCGGCGTCAACCAGCAGCTGCGGTTCGACGAGGGCATCGCCGCGGCGCATCGCATGGTCCAGCTCGGGTGGATCGGCGAGGTCACCTCGTTCTCGCTCACCGTGAACATCGCGACGCAGTGGGAGCTGTGGGAGTGGGCGAGGCAGCTCGAGCGACTCGAGATCATGGTGCACTCGATCCACTACCACGACATCGTCCGGTGGTTCCTGGGTGAGCCGACGTCGGTGTACGCCATGGCGGGGAGGACTCCCGGTCAGTTCCCGATCGGGGAGACCCGCACGGTGAGCTCGTACCGGTTCGCCGACGCGACCGCCGTCGTGCACGTGAACCACGTCAATCGCGGTGGCGACAACTCGGCCGAGTTCCGCATCGACGGCGTCGCCGGCGCCATCCGCGGCACGCTGGGTCTCCTCTACGACTACCCCGACGGCCGGACCGATACGCTCGAGGTCTTCAGCTCTTCGCTGCCGACGGACGGCTGGGTGCCCTACCCGGTCACCCAGCGGTGGTTCCCCCACGCATTCATCGGCACGATGGGCTCGGTGCTCGACGCGATCGCGACGGGCTCCACCCCGCGGAGTTCTGCGCGGGACAACGTGAAGACGGTGGAGCTCGTGGAGGCGCTCTACCGTTCGATGGACACGAATCAGGTGGTGCGGCTCGAATAGTGGCGAACATACGTGACGTGGCTGCGCTCGCCGGCGTCTCGGTGGGCGCGGTCTCCCGGGTGCTCTCGCGCGATCCCACGCTGCGAGTGGGAGACGAGACCCGCCGTCGTGTCGAGGAGGCGGCGGCATCCCTCAACTACGTGCCCAGCCACGCGGCGCGCGCGCTGCGCACCTCACGGGCGAGCGCCCTCGCGCTGGTCCTGCCCGAGGTGACCAGCGCCGTCGTCGCGGAGCTCGCGCGGGGTGTGGAGTCGGCGGCGGGGGAGCGGAGCGTCAACCTCGTGCTCGCCCGCGCCGCGCGACTCCAAGAGGACGAGACGTGGCTCCGGAGCGTCGTCGCCTCGGGGCGCGTCGACGGTGTGATCCTCCAGCTGCCGGACGGAGTCGCGCCGGAGCGGATCCTCGAGATGATCGGCGAACCGCTTCCGATCGTGCTCATCAACTCCGCGGACACCGGGCCGATCACGACAGTCGTGCTCGATGACGCGCTGAGCATGCGTCCCGCGGTGGCGCACCTGCACGATCTCGGCCATCGCTCCATCGGCTTCATCGGCGGTACGGCGGGCACACCGACCGCCGATCGCCGGCGGGAGGGGTTCCGCGCGGCGATGGCCGAGCGGGGCCTCGACGTTCCCGGCGATCTGCTTCTCGAGCTCGGCTTCTCCGGCGCGGACGGACGCCGAGCCGCAGAGGTCCTCGTCGAGCGCGGCGAGTTGCCGACGGCACTGGTGGTCGCGAACGTGGATGCCGCACTCGGGGTGCTCGCGGAGCTGCACAAGCGCGGGTTCCGGGTGCCCGACGACGTATCGCTGGTCGCCCTGCACGACGTCTGGTACGCGGACGCGACCTGGCCGCCGATCACGACCGTGAAAGCACCGCTCGCCGAGCTCGGCGCGACGGCGGTGGCCCTCCTGCTCGATCAGGGAGTCGACGGCGATGTGGTGCACCACGTCGTCAGCGAACCGCCGTTCGCGCTGACGATCCGAGCGTCGACGGCGCCCCCGCGCTGACTCGGGGGCGCCGTCGGTGGGCCGGACGTCAGCGCGGCGCGATGACGGTCTGGCGCTGCACGCCGAGACCCTGGATGCCGAGCTCCATCACGTCGCCGGGGGCGAGGTAGACGGGGGGCTTCATGCCCAGCCCGACGCCGGGCGGAGTCCCGGTGTTGATCAGGTCGCCCGGCTCGAGCACGAGGAACCGGCTCAGGTATCGCACGATGAAGTACGGATCGAAGATCATGGTGGAGGTGGACCCGGTCTGTCGCCGCTGACCGTTCACGTCCAGCCACATGCCCAGGTCGAGGACATCGTCGATCTCGTCGGGCGTGGCCAGCCACGGGCCGGTGGGGTTGAACGTCTCGGCGGACTTGCCCTTGGACCACTGGCCGCCGCGCTCGATCTGGAACTCGCGCTCGCTGACGTCGTTGACCAGCACGAAGCCGGCGACGGCATCGCGGGCCTCTTCCTCCGAGTCGAGGTAGCTCGCTCGCCGTCCGATGACGATGCCGAGCTCGACCTCCCAATCGGTCTTGGACGATCCGCGGGGGATGCGCACGTCGTCGTTCGGGCCGATCATCGTGTTCGGCGACTTCGTGAAGAGGATCGGCTCGGCGGGGACCTCCGCGCCGGTCTCTGCGGCGTGGTCGCTGTAGTTGAGGCCGATGCACAGGATCTGGTGGGGACGGGCGATGGGGGAGCCGATGCGCTCGTCGGCGAGCCGACGCACCTGGCCGGCGGCTGCGCGCTCGTCGGCGAGCGCCTCCAGCTCGTCGATGCGACCGCTGCCGAAGAACGCCTCGTCGAAGTCATCGACGACATCGGAGACGTCGACGTAGCCGTCGTCGCCGACCGCGACGGCCGGCTTCTCGGCACCGGCGGCGCCAATTCGCATGAGACGCATGGGTTCCCCTCACCCCGACGAATCGGGAACAGAAATGTGGTTGGATCCTATACTATAGGACGGTGAAGATCATCGCCGTCGAGGTCGTTCGTGTCCGCATCCCCGCCTACAGCCCCGCATTCGTGTGGCGAGACGGGCTTCCCGGCTCGGAGCCGGAACTCGACGGCGCGTGGCTCGTGGTCCGCACCGACGAGGGGATCGACGGTCTCAGCTTCACGCTGCGCGGCGCGATCCTCCAGGACATCGTGGATCGGCGACTGCGTGCCGAGCTCCTCGGCCAGGATCCGCTGGCCCGCGAATACCTGTGGCATCGCCTGTGGGAGATCGATCGCATCGACCGCTTCCCGGTGCACATCATCGGGGTCGTCGACATCGCGATCTGGGACATCGGCGCGAAGGCCGCGAAGCTCCCGCTCGCACAGCTGCTCGGCTCGTTCCGCACATCGATCCCCGCCTACGCGTCGACCGTCACGTTCGGGTCGATCGAGGAGTACCTCGATGTGGCCGATCAGTGCCTCGAGCTGGGCTTTCCCGCGATCAAGCTGCACGCGTGGGGGGACGCGCGGCGTGACGCCGAGCTCAGCCTCGCCCTGCGCGAGCACGTCGGCCCCGACGTTCCGCTGATGTACGACGGATCGGCCGCCTTCGACCTGCTCGATGCGACGTATCTCGGCCGTGCGCTGAGCGAGGCGGACTACCTCTGGTACGAGGAGCCGATGAAGGAGTTCAGCGTCACGGCGTACCAGAGGCTCGCCGAGCGGGTCGATGTGCCGCTTCTCGTGTGCGAGGTCGCCGAAGGCGCCCATATGGCGACGGCCGACTACATCGCCAGCGGCTGCGCGTCCGCCGTGAGGGCCGGCTCGCTGCTGCGTGGGGGAGTCACAGGTGCGATGCGCATCGCCCATCTGGCCGATTCGTTCCACCTGCGTGCGGAGGTCCACGGCGGCGGCCTGGTGAACACGCACCTGTGCATGGCGATCAAGAACACCACCTACTACGAGGCGCTCGTCGACTCGCCGCAGGTCGTGCGCCCGGCCGAAGTCGACGCGAACGGCGACGTTCACGCCCTCACCGCGCCGGGGGTCGGGTGGGAGTCGCAGTGGGCGGTCGGCGGCGCTCCCCAGGAACTCCTGGACATCGGAATCCGCAGCCCCGAAGATGAGAAGTAAACGGATTTACCGAAATAGGATATAGGAAACGCGATTTTGGTGTACAGTCCTTTCCAGTGAGCGAAGGAGCTTTCCTTCGTCCCTGCACAGCACCGCACGAAAGGGAAGCCCATGAACAAACGTCTTGCACTTCTGACGGCCGCCGTCGTGGCCCTCGGGGTCACCGGCTGCGCCCCGTCCGGTGGCCCGGACGCCACCACCGACCCGGGTGCCACGCCCGAGGTCCTGGTGTGGACCGACTCCGTCCGCGAACCGGCCGCGAAGGCGTACAAAGAGGCCGTCAAGGGCGAGGTCGACGTCACGATCGAGGTCGTCGACGTCGCCGATCTCCCGACGAAGATCGCGCTCTTCAACACGACCGGCAGCGGCTGGCCCGATGTGGTCTTCGCGCAGCCCAACGACGTGGCGGCATGGGCCGACCCGTCCAACGGCTACGCGGCCGATCTGACCGACCTGGTCGACCCGGCCGTGTTCGAGGCCTACAACGGCGCCAACGACTGGTGCCTCATCGACGACAAGTTCTACTGCCTCAAGAACGACCTCGCCCAGAGCGTGCTCTGGTACGACGCCCCGCTCATGGAGGAGCTCGGCCTCAGCGTGCCGACGACGATGGACGAGTTCGCGACCGAGGCGATGAAGCTCGAGGGCACCGGCTACGTCGCCGGAGCGATCGGCGACCAGAACTTCTACTCCAGCTACCTGTGGCCCAGCGGCTGCCCGATGGCCGAGACCCTCGACCAGTCGACGGTGCGCATCGCCCCCGAAGCCGTCGAGTGCACGCGCGTGTCGGAGCTCGTCCAGCCGCTCGTCGACGCCAAGGTGCTCGACACCCGTTCGTCCTTCGACGCCGGCTTCCTCGCCGACGTCGCTCAGAAGGGCAAGGTCGTCATGACCCTCGGCCCGTCGTGGTTCGGCGAGTTCGTGCTCAAGCCCGAGAGCTCGTGGGCGATCCCGGCCGGACACGTCGCCGCGGCGCCGATGCCCATCTGGGACGGCAACGACAAGGCGTACTCGGGCGAGTGGGGCGGCGGCATCTGGGTCGTCTCGTCGCACGCGAAGTTCCCTGAGGCGGCCGCCGAGGCAGCGACCTTCCTCTCGACCGACGTCGAGGTGATGGCGGCATCTGTGACGTTCCCCGGCTCGGGTCCGGCCTTCGAGGCCTGGGCCGAGCGCATCAGCGGTGACGAGTACTACGCGTCCGACATCGTGCCGGCGCTCGTCGAGCAGGCGACGCTGATCAACCCGACCGAGCGCCCGGTCCGCTACGCCAACCAGGCGCAGATCGGTGCCGTGCTCCAGACCGAGATCAACGCGGGAGCCCCGATCGCTGACGCGGTCGTGGCCTTCCAGGAGTCGCTGATCCAGCTCGCACCGGGCTCGGGCTACAAGGTGGTCGAGGAGTAAGACCTCGCCAACGACCGGAGAGTCGGCGTAGCCAGGCGCCGACTCTCCGGTCATCAACAGAAAGGACCGGCTGCCGCGATGACGCGCTCCAGAATCCGGCGGATGGGGGCCCTCTCGGGGGCGCTCATGTTCGCCCCGTACTTCATCCTCCTCATCGCATTCGGGCTCGTTCCGGTCGTGCTGGCGTTCTTCACCGCCCTCAAGCCGTCGCTCGCGAACCCGGCGGGCGGCTTCCAGAACTACCTCCTGGTGCTCCAGGACTTCCGGTTCCTCCCGGCTCTCACCAACGTCGCCACGTTCCTCGTGATCTACGTGCCCCTGATGGTGGTCGTGGTGGCGTTCATGTCGCTGCTCCTCGACGCCGTCCGCGCTCGCTGGACCGTCTCGCTCCGCGCCGCGTACATCGTCCCCGCGTCCATCTCGGGCGCCGTCGCGATCCTCGTGTGGTACTTCATGCTCGAGCCGACCTACAGCCCGTTCGCGCCGCTGCTGCATGCGCTCGGCATCACGGAGGGCAGCCAGATCTGGAACACCGGCAACCTCGTGTGGATCTTCGTGCTCATGGCCTTCTTCACCGGAGCGGGCAACTGGATCATCGTGCAGTACGGCTCGCTCCAGTCCATCCCCGACGACATCCTCGAAGCGGCGCGCATCGACGGCGCCAGCAGCTGGCAGATCGGTCTGAAGATCAAGCTGCCGCTCATCCGTCGCTACCTCATCTACATGGCGATCCTGACGTTCGCCGCCGGCCTCCAGATCTTCGTCGAGCCGTACCTGATCTCCTCCACCGTCTATCCGGGACTCGCCGACAACTGGTCGCTCAATCAGCTCAGCTACTCGTTCGCCTTCGAATCGGCCAACCTCGGTGCATCGGCGGCGCTGTCGCTCATGCTCCTCGTCGTCTGCATCATCGCGGCACTCATCGCGATCTTCCGGACCGACTTCTTCGAGGAGGCGCGTTCGGCGAAGACCAAACCCAAGAAGGAAGCCCGACGGGCCGCCATGCAGGCAGGGAGCGCGATATGACCACCTCGACGATGACGCTGCGCACCGTCACAGGGCGCAGCACGCCGGAGCGGACGCGAGGGATCAGCATCCGCCGCGCCCCCGGCCGCATCTTCACGTGGGCGATCCTGCTCGGATTCGCCGTGGTGAGCATCATCCCGATGCTCTGGCTCATCCTCGCGCCGTCCAAGACGGCGGCGGAACTGACCTCGCTGAGCCCGTTCGCTTTCGGCTCGTTCGATCAGTACGTGATCGCGTGGAACAACCTCATGCTGTTCCAGGACGGACGGCTCCTCACCTGGGTGTGGAACTCCGTCTGGTACACCGCGACGATCGTCTTCCTCTCGTGCGCGACGGCGATGCTCGCGGGCTACGCGCTCGCCACCGCACCGCTGCCGTTCCGCCGGGCACTGCTCATGACGACGCTCATCGCGATGATCGTGCCCCCTGTCGCGCTCGTGCTGCCGCTGTTCATCGAGGTGACGGCGATCGGCATCTACAACACGCCCTGGGCGATCATCCTGACCAGCTCGTTCTATCCGTTCGGCGTCTTCCTCGCCTACATCTACTTCGCGACGTCGATCCCGAAGGAGCTGTACGAGGCGGCCCGCATCGATGGATGCGGCGAGTTCTCCACCTTCTGGCGCGTCGCGCTGCCCCTCTCGAAGGGCCTTCTCGGAATGCTCGCATTCTTCAGCTTCACGGGCGCATGGGTGAACTACTTCCTGCCCTACGTGATGGTCAACTCGGGTGAAGTGCTGACGCTGCCCGTCGGGCTCGGCGTGCTCTTCAGCGCGACGCCGGCGCTCAACCCCGGCCTCGGTGCGAGCATCCTCCCGATCCGGCAGCCCGAGATCGCACTCGCGGGTCTCATCGTCGCGCTGCCGATCCTGATCGTGTTCGTCGCCTCGTCGAGGCTGCTGGTGCGAGGCGTCCTCGCCGGATCGGTGAAGAGCTGACCGCTCGCTCCGGGCCTGGCCGCCCCTCGACTCGAAGAATGGACCGTAAGTGAAGATCACAGACATCGAGATCCGCGCCGTGCGCGTGACCGACGACTCGGGCGCCGTCGATCGCGCGAAGCTCCGCGGCGGCAAGACACCGGACGCCGTCGTCCTCTCCATGAAGACCGACGAGGGCGTCACGGGCGTATCGTTCGGGCTCGGCGGGCTCGACTCGCGATTGAACGCGCGCGTGTTCGCGCAGGTGCGGCCCTTCTTCATCGGGCGCGACCCGATGGCGCGCGAGCAGAACGCCCGGGAGTTCCGCCACTTCGACCGGCGGTGGAACCACACCCCGATCTACGCGTACGGGCCGTTCGACGTGGCGACCTGGGACATCGCGGGCAAGAAGGCCGAACTGCCGATCCACCAGCTCCTGGGGTCGAGCGCGGAGAAGCGGGCGGTGTACGTGAGCTCGATGTTCCACGCGGATCCGGCCCAGTATGCCGTCGAGGCGCGCGAGGTGAAGGCGCGCGGCATCCGCGGCTACAAGGTGCACCCGCCGGGGCCGACCGAGGTCGACCTGGAGGTCTACACCGCGGTGCGGGATGCCGTCGGCCCCGACTATCCGCTGATGGCGGACCCTGTCGCCACCCACACCTTCGAAGAGGCGCTTCGCGTCGGGCGTCACCTCGAGTCGCTCGGCTACCTCTGGTTCGAGGAGCCCGTCTACGACTACGACGTCGCGACGCTGATCAAGCTGACCCGAGAGCTCGACATCCCGATCGCGGGCACCGAGACGATCGTGGGCGGCAGCCAGCTGACCGCCCAGTACATCGCGAGCGGCGCGGTCGACATCGTGCGCACCGATGCCTCGTGGCGTGGCGGGATCACGTCCGCGCTCAAGACGGCGCACCTCGCCGAGGCGTTCGGGATGTCGTGCGAGCTGCACACCACGATCGCCCACCCGCTCGAGCTCGCGAACCTGCACGTCGCGCTCTCGATCTCGAACACCGAATGGTTCGAGCTTCTCTATCCGCTCGAGGACTTCTCCTTCGGCCTAGCCGAGCCGCTCGACATCCGAGACGGCTACGCGTACGCCCCCGAGTCCGCGGGACTCGGTGCGGTCTACGACTGGGACGCCATCGACGACGCCACCGTGGAGGTGCTGTGAACATCCATCCGTCACTGACGACCGCGATTCTCTCCGATTCGCTCGACAAGGTCGGTCGACGCGACCAGGTGCTCTCGCACCGCCTCACGTGCGTCGTCCCCGGGACGCGGATCGTCGGGCGCGCGCGCACCGCGCAGTTCGTGCCGACGCTCGAGGTCGATCCCGCGCATCCGTATGACGCCGCGATCGACTTCATCGACGCGACGGCCCCGGGTGACCTGATCGTGATCGCCACTGCGGAGTCGAATGCCTCGGCGTTCTGGGGCGAGCTGTTCAGCGCCGCGGCTCGCGGCCGCGGTGCGGTCGGGATGATCACGGACGGCAACCTCCGTGACGGCGACAAGATCCAGGCACTCGGCTTCGGAGCCTTCGCGCGCAGCGCGCGCCCGATCGACTACCGCGGGCGCATGGTGATCTCGGCGACGCAGGAACCGGTGACCATCGGCGGCGTCGTGATCTCGCCGGGCGACCTCGTCATGGCCGACGACGACGGTGCCGTGGTGGTTCCCCAGGCCGTCGAAGAAGAGGTCCTCGCGATCGCGAACGCTCGCGCCGCGGGGGAGTCTCAGGTGCTCGGTGACCTCCTGTCCGGCGTGACCCTCCGGCAGGTATGGGAGCAGTACGGCCTACTCTGACGGCGCGCGAGCGGACGCGAGCGCCGGCGGTCACACCATCGCCGGGACGGGGCGATCGGGATAGAGCTCCCGCATCGCCCGGTTGTACCGGCGCTTCATGAGAAGCAGATACAGCACCCGGATCGGTGCGGGAACGTTCGCGCGGAACCAGTCCTCCCGGTCGGCCTCGGGAACGCTCGCGAGCAGCAGGCCGAGCTGAAGCGACATCACGTCCTTCGGCAGCTCCTTCCGACGCGCCATCAGCGTGGCGCGCGTGTGTGCCTCCAGCTGGTCCCACTCCTGTTGTGAGAGGACGGAACCGGCGACCGGGAGGATGTCCTGCTCCTCCTGCCCGAGATGCCCGAACAGGGTGTCGCGGAGCACCTCGATGTCGCCGGCGAACGCATCGCGAAGCCCGGCATCCGCCGATGCGACCCAGGGGGCGAGCTGCGGCTCGATGCGGGCGAGCTGCCTGCCGACCTCGGCGTGCTGTGCGCGCATCTGGTCGACGTGCGCGACGCACGCGGGATCGCGCGCGGCCAGCCGATCCCACAGCACGGTGTCCTCCGTCTCGTGATGGAGGTGGAGCGCGAAGAAGTCGAGCCTCGCGTAGTCGCCGACGATCGCGGCACGGTCGAGGTCTCCGGCCCTGACCTCGCGGACGAGCTGCGGGAGCTGGCCGTACAGCCAGCGGAAGATGCGATGAACGAGGATCATGCCGGACGTGTCGCAGCCGGGGATCTGACCTTCGGGCACCGACCCGGATGACGGCAGCTTCGTGGCCATGTCGGATCCCCCGATCTCGCCGGGGGCATCGACACAGACGCCCCGTACGTCGCGGACAGCGGCATCCTACGCCCGTGGCCTCGCCGCCGCATCAGCCGGAGCGTCAGGCGACGGTGTGCGGCCGCCGCGCCGACCTTGCCCGTCAGGCGGAGTGCGCCGTACGCTCTCGACCGTGGAGAACCACGCTCCTGGGGGGCGAGACCTCGATCGACGGTCGGCGACCGTCCGGTTGCGCGTGAGAGCGACCGAGAGCCGCTGGGCCCGCCGCGTGGTCGTCGACGCGACGGTCCCCCATCGGACAGAGGCGGTCTTCCCCTATTTGGCCGACCCCGATAAGTGGCACGACTTCGCGCCCGCCGTGGTCTTCCGGAGGCGGATCGACACCGGGCCCATCCGGGTCGGCGCAACGTGGATGGCGACCGACCGCATCGGCCCGTTCCGGATCCACTTCATCGACCGCCTCGAGGCGCTGGACGAGAACCGGCGCGTGGTCTGGCTGTCGTCGGCACCCTGGAACTCGCGCGTCGAGTACGCCTGCGGACCGTCCGCCGACGGCACGCGCATCCGCGCGGACTACGCCGGGGAGCTCAGCGATTCGCTCCGCTGGCAGCTCGGCTGGGTCCCGGGGCGGGTGATGCAGAGGATCCTGGCGCGGGACTTCGTCCGGCTCGATCGGCTGCTGACGCACGATGCCCGTGCGGCCGGCCGCTGGGAGCTGGGGCACCCCGCTTCTGCGGACGCCGCCGGACGCTGACACGTCACGGCACGGCCGGTGCCCTCGCCGATCCGCCCGCCGTTGTCAACCCTTGCCTCCCGCAGCAGGGCCCGGCGTAGTGTGGGCGCCGCGGCGAACCAGTGCACCGGGCATCGACTGGGATCATCACGATCGCACCCGCACGCTGTTGACCGCCGCGACGTCGCATCGACGAGACGGAGCCCCCGCCGTGTCCGGCGTGGGTGCCGAGGATGCGCGCTCGCTCTCCCGATGTGAGGTGAAGTGATGTCGAAGAAGAAACCCGCGAAGTCGTCCGTCAAGCGCATCCCCAAAGGTCCGTACAAGGACGAGCTGCAACGGCTCCAGGTCGAGCTCGTCGACATGCAGCAGTGGGTGGTCTCCTCCGGCGCTCGGGTGCTCGTGATCTTCGAGGGCCGGGATGCCGCGGGCAAGGGCGGCGCGATCAAGCGGGTGCGGCAATACCTGAACCCTCGTCATGCCAGGGTGGTCGCGCTCCCGAAGCCTTCGAAGGAGGAGCGCGGGCAGTGGTATTACCAGCGATACATCGCGCGGCTCCCCGCCGCCGGCGAGATCGTCCTGATGGATCGCTCGTGGTACAACCGGGCGGGCGTCGAGCGCGTCCTGGGCTTCTGCACGGACGCGGAGTATCAGACATTCCTCCGCCAGACGCCGATCGTGGAGCACCTCCTCATCGAGGACGGCATCATCCTGATCAAGTACTGGTTCTCGGTCTCCGACGACGAGCAGCAGGCCCGCTTCGCGTCGCGGCTGGAAGATCCGCTGCGCCGGTGGAAGCTGTCTCCGACGGATCTCGAGTCGATCCTCCGGTGGGAGGACTATTCCCGCGCGAAGGATGCGATGTTCGCCGCGACCGACACCACGGAGTCGCCGTGGTGGACGGTCGAGAGCGACGACAAGCGCAGCGCGCGCCTCAACGTGATCAGTCACCTGCTGAGCAGCATCCCGTACCAGAGCCTCGAATCGGACGACGTCGAGATCCCCGACCGGCCCGGCGCGGACGACTACGAGCGCCCGCCCGTCGATCAGTTCCGCTACGTCCCCGACATCGCCGCCGACCTGGGCGGCACGAAGAAGCAGAAGGGGTCCTGATGCGGATCGCGATCGTCTGGAATCCGTCGAAGACCGAGAAGGGCGCGCTCGAGGCGGGACTCGCCGACGCCGTCGGCGAGTCGCCGGTCGAGGTGGCGTGGTGGGAGACCACCGAGGAGGATCCGGGGCAGGGCGTCGCCGCGGCGGCGCTCGCCGGCGGTGCGGAGCTGCTCGTCGTCGCGGGTGGCGACGGCACGGTTCGGGCGGTGGCGGAGCATCTCGCCGACGTGTCGGCCGATGTCAAGATGGCGATCATCCCCCTCGGCACCGGCAACCTCTTCGCCCGGAACCTCGACGTCCCCATCGACGATGTTCCCGCGGCCTTCGTGAGGGCGATCGCCGGCGAGGCACGCACCGTCGACGTCGGGTGGGTCGAGGTGGAGTCGACGGCCGGGTCGGAGCGGCACGGCTTCGTCGTCATGGTCGGGTTCGGCATCGACGCCCACATGATCGCCGAGACCGACGACGCCCTGAAGGACAAGGCGGGGTGGCTCGCCTACGTCGAGTCGCTCGGACGCGCGCTGTCGGCCAGCGACGTCATCCCGTTCACGATCGCCGCGGATGACGAGCCCGCGAGGAACGCCGAGGCGCACACGTTCCTCGTCGCGAACTGCGGAACGCTGCAGGGCGGTGTGACGCTCCTGCCCGAAGCCGACCCGGCGGACGGGGAGCTGGACTACCTCCTGCTGAGCGCCGAGGGGCTCGCCCAGTGGATGGGGACGCTGAAGACGATGATGTGGGACAACGGGCTGAAGCGGCTGATCGGCAAGTCCGACGATGTCACCGACACCGACTCGCTCGAGCACGGCCGGGCATCGAGCGTCACCGTCACGCTGCCCGAGCCGCGCGCGTTCGAGATCGACGGCGAAGAGGTCGGCGAGACCACCGCGTTCACCGTCACGATCCAGCCTTCCGCGATCCGGGTGAGGTGACGGATGCCCGGACAGCTGCGCGGCCCTGACACCGGCGCCGAATCGACCGGAGTCGAGGCACGATGACTGCGAAGATCGCCCGCGTACAGCCTCCCCACGAGCGCCCCGATCTCTCGCGGCTCACGCCGATCATCATCGGCGCGGCCGCCACCATCGCCGCGATCATCGTGCTGTGGGTGGTGACCTCGGTCCGCCGGGACCAGCCGTTCCCGGTCGACCTCTGGTGGCACGAGCTGATGGTGGCGAACCGGACGGATGCCGGACTCGTCCTCGCGTGGATCCCCGGCCACCTCGGCGGCCCCGTCCTTGCCGCCGTCACCGGCCTGGTGATCGTCGGAACCCTCCTGATCCTCCGGTGGTGGTGGGCTGCCATCACCGTCGCCGCGGCCCTGGTGCTGTGCATCGCGATCGCCGCGCCGCTCGCAAGGGTGGTGGCGCGGATCCGGCCGGAGGACTCGCTCGCCGAGGTGGTCCCGACATCGTTCCCTTCGGGTCACGTCGCGTTCGCGGCCGCCATGGCGACGGTGCTCGCGCTGCTGTTCCGCCATTGGCTGTGGTGGTTGCTCGGAGCGGTGTGGGTCCTCTGGATGGCCTGGAGCCGCACCTACCTCGCGGCGCACTGGCTGACCGACGTCATCGGCGGCATCTTCCTGGGCGTGGCTGTGGGGATCCTGGCGTGGGCGGTCGTCGAGACGATCCGCCGGCGCCGTGCCGCGCGCACCGCGACCGCACCGCCGGACTGAGCACCATGCCGCCCGGCGCCCGGGCCCGAGGGCCGCAGCGGCGCCCTCACGCGGGTGCGAGCTCTCCGCGGACGATCGAGTTGCCGGAATGGAGGGGGTCGCCGTCGAGCGGTTCGACGGAGATGTCGACGAGGCTGTACTCGGTCAGGTCGATCCCGGCAGGCACCGTGAAGGACCCGGCATCGCCCTCCAGCACACCGAGGCTGATCAGCGCGGACGCGTCGCCGCGGATGAGCCACACCTCCCGGTAGCCGTCCGGATCGGTGTCGCCGTCGAGGGTCACGGTGAGGCGGACGGTGCCGTCTCGCGACTCCTCCGCGACGGCGGTGCCGGCCGCGCCCTGATGCTCGGGGAAGGCGATGAGGGATGCCGCGGCCACCTCTGTCGGGAGCAGCGTGCGCGACACCGTCCACGCGCCGGCCGCGATCGCCACGACGAACGCCAGGCATGCGGCGAGGACCCAGGCGGTCCGCCGGCGCCGCCGGGGCCGGGCGGCGGGCGTGGGCTCGGCGGCGCTGCCAGGGCCGGGTTCCGGGTCCGGTGCCGTGTGGCGTGCGCCGAGCTCGAGCTCGTCGGCGATGCGGTCCCATACCCGCTCGTGGGGGACTTCGAGGTTCGCGCCGTCGACCGCCGCCCGGCCCACGACGGCGGCGTGGCGCAGCGCGGACAGGTCCGCGGTGCACGAGGGGCACGAGGCGAGGTGCGCGCGATCGGCGTCCGTCTCGACGGGCTCGTCGAGCGCGAGCAGGGCGAGGAGCTCCGGGTCAAGGTGCGACACGGGAGGCCTCCAGACGATTGCGCATACGGGTGAGACTCCGCCGGATGTGACTCTTCACGGTACCCAGCGGCATCCCCAGCCGATGGGCGATCTGCTGGTGGGTGAGGTCGTCGAAGAACGCCAGCCTCATCACCGCCTCCGCGTCGGGCTCGAGATGCTCGAGCTCGCTCGCCAGCAGCAGGGTCTCGGCGAGATCGGGCGGCTCGCGCACGAGGTCGTCGGGGCGGGTGATCCGCTGGATCTCCGCCTGTATCGCGCGGACCTTGGCGCGAGACTCGTGCGTGTCGGCGATGCGGCGCTTCGCGATCGCGATCAACCAGGTCGAGAGGCGCCCCTTGTGCGGGTCGAACGTGGCCCGCGAGGCCCACGCCGACACGAAGGTGCGCTGTGTCACGTCCTCGGCGTCGCCGCGGTCTCCGAGAGAGCGGAGTGCGAGCGTGTAGACCACGGGAGACCACCGCCGGTAGAGCTCCTCCAGAGCGCGCTCGTCGCCGGCGGTGAAGCGCGCGTCGAGAAGCGCCTCGTCGTCGGCGTTCCGGTCCATGCGATCCTCGCTCCCCGATCCACGCTAGCCCTCGGCGGTCGTCCGCACAGTGGTGCCGCCGTGACGCGGTCGGCCGTCGAGAAGGGATTCCGCCGCCGATGACGTGGCGGATGCACCTGGGCCCGATCGATTCCCGAACGTGCTCCTCCGCACGATTCGCCGGAAGGTGCATCCGTGCCGGCCCTCGCGGGGGAATACCCCAGTGCGCCCTCCATCGGGACGGCGTGACGTCATCGCATCGAAGGAGCTGAACGATGAAGAAGACCCGTATCGCCGTGGCGGCGGTCGCCGCACTCGCACTGGTGTTCTCGGCCACCCCCGCGCACGCGACCGGCGGCACGCCGTCGCGAACGATCGTCGACGTCGCGGTGGCCGCGTCCGGAGGCGGCACTCCGGACGGCAATCCGCGGGACTACGACATCCTGGTGCAGGCAGTGCTCGCCACGGGGCTCGACGGCGCCCTTGCGGACACCACGCAGAAGTACACCGTGTTCGCGCCCAACGACCGAGCCTTCCTGCGACTCGTCACCGATCTCACCGGAACCGCCCCGGCCAGCGAGGCGGCGGCTCTCGCGACGATCACCTCGGCCTTCACGACCGAGCAGATCGCCGACATCCTGCTCTACCACGTGGTCGCGGGCAAGAAGCTCGGCCCGGTGAAGGTGCTCATCTCGCGGTCGCTCACCATGGCGAACGGCGGTGTGGTGCAGCCGCGCGGCATCACCCTGCGCGACGAGACAAGCTCACTGCGGGATCCGCGGCTGGTGCTGTGGGCGCTCAACATCCCGGCGTCCAACGGCGTCATCCACACCATCGACCGGGTTCTCGTCCCGGCGCCGTAGTGGTTCGCCCCCAACGGGCCGCACGGCCTCCCTGGGTCCGTCGACGCGCATCCCCGAATGCTGCGTCGGCGGGCCCGTCCCGCGTTCGGCGCTCCGCCTACACTGGACCGGATGCGCGAATTCGCCCGAGGAGCCGTCCTGCTGGGTCGCGGGTTCGCCTACTGGCCTCGCCGGCCGGGCCTCATGGCGCTCGGCCTTCTGCCCGCTGCGATCGTGGCGGCGTTCTTCCTCGCAGGGCTGGTCGCGCTCGGGGTTTCGCTCCCGGGCATCACCGAGGCGGTGACCCCGTTCGCCGACGGATGGCCCGGCCTTTGGGCGACCGTCATCCGCGTCGCGGTCGGCACCGCGCTCATCGGTGGTGCGCTGGTGCTCGTCGCGGTGTCGTTCACCGCGCTCACGCTCCTCATCGGAGAGCCCTTCTACGACCGCATCTGGTCGGCCGTCGAGGCCGATCTCGGCGCCGACGACCTCACCGCCGACGACGGCTTCTGGCGATCGCTCGGCGACGGGCTGCG
The DNA here is from genome assembly GCF_003999995.1 of Microbacterium sulfonylureivorans. Classification (NCBI taxonomy): domain Bacteria; kingdom Bacillati; phylum Actinomycetota; class Actinomycetes; order Micrococcales; family Microbacteriaceae; genus Microbacterium; species Microbacterium sulfonylureivorans. Next base: position 825,348 of record NZ_RJAD01000001.1, on the reverse strand, counting down.
GCTCCTCGTGCGCGGCCTGGCCGTCGCTCTCGCCGCCGCGTTGATCGGGCTCGTGCCGGTGGTGGGCGGAGTCGTCGCCACGGTGTTCGCCGTCGTCTTCACGGGCTGGCTGCTCGCGTACGAGCTGACCTCGCGTGCGCTCACCGCGCGCGGGCTCGCTCCGGCCGATCGGCGGAGGCTGATGCGCCGCCACCGCGCGCGGGCGCTGGGCTTCGGCGTCGCCACGCAGCTCTGCTTCCTCGTGCCGCTGGGCGCGGTCGCCACCATGCCGGCAGCTGTGGCGGGAGCGACGCTCCTCGCTCGATCGTTCGTCGAGGACTCTCCTGCACACGCACGGTAGCCGGCGACGGGCTCGCCGCCCGGTCACCGGCTACCGCGGTGGGATCCTCCGAGGATCAGGCGCGTGCGGCGCCGCGGCGGGCGAAGAACACGTAGAGGCCGAGCACGATGATCGAGCCCAGAATCGAGCCGATGATGCCGGAGGGCTGCAGGAACCCGCCGTTCGGGTCGCTTCCGAAGATCAGGAATCCGAGGAAGCCCCCGACGAACGAGCCGACGATTCCGAGCACGATGGTGAGCAGGATGCCGAGGCTCTGCTTTCCGGGGATGATCGCGCGCGCGATGAGGCCCGCGATGAGGCCGATGACGATGAGGCCGAGAATCGTCCAGAGCATGATTTCTCCTTCGGGTTGTGCGCGCCGTCTGGGGGGTGCGGCGCACGCACTGAGATGCGGATGACAGGCTAGGGCGGGGTCGCCGAACCTCGATCTGCCCTTCCGCTCAGCCGCTCGGGGCGGTACAGTGCCGTCCTCGCGATGCCCGGTCATCTCGCGTTTCCGGCGATCGGGAGAGTTCTCCGCGCGACCGGCGATCGTGACGCCCGCTGCCGGGCACCGTTGCGCGGGGCTGGTTGACTGGACGAGTGACGATCGGTCGGGAGCCCGCGGAAGCACACACGGATGCCGATGTGGCTGTGCGCGCGGCGCGGGCGGGCGCCGCTGTCGCCCGAGCCCGCTACGGCACCGGCCTGCGACGCGTCGAGCACGGCGGAGTCGACTTCTCGACGGACGCCGACGTCGCCGCGGAGCGGGCCATCCGCGGCGTCCTCGCCGAACTGCGGCCCGGTGACGGGATCGTCGGCGAGGAACTCGGGGCGAGCGGCGGGGCTGCCCGGCGCTGGCTGGTCGACCCGATCTGCGGCACGCTCAACTTCGCCGCAGGGCTGCCGCTGTTCGCCGTGAACGTGGCGCTCGATGTCGACGGCGTCACCGCCGCGGCGGCTGTCGTCGACCCGGTCGCGGAGGAGACGTACTGGGCCGACGGCGCGGGCGCATGGCAGCGGGATGCCTCAGCCGTGGCCGGCGGCGGCACGGACCGGCCCCTCGCGCCGACCCCGGCCTCGCGGCTGGTGACCGTCAACCTCGAGAGCGGCTACCCCGGTCCGGTCGTCACGCGGCTGCTGGTGGACGAGGCGTTCCGCTCCAGGTTCAGCCCGCGATGCCTGTCGAGCACGCTGGCGCTCGCATGGGTGGCCACCGGCCGGCAGGCGGGCTACCTCACCGGCGGCGAACTCCGCGGCAGCGTGCACTGGACCGCCGCGATCGCGCTCTGCCGCGCCGCCGGCGCGGTCGTCACCAACCTCGCCGGTGGAGAGCTGCACACGGGCGGGCACGGACTGATCGCCGCTGCCGATGCCGATACCCACGCGTTCCTGCTCGAGACACTGGAGCGGCTGCGCTAGCCCGCACCGGACGCGGACTGTCGACCCCTGTCGACGCACGCTCCCGGCGGTAGCATCGGACCGGCGGCGCAGGAGGCGCCCGTGCCCTCCGCCGTCATGGGTGAGGGGAGTGCGCGTGAGCGACGTCGAGCTGTGGTGCGTGGGCGAAGCCCTGGGGCTCATCGACCCGTGGTCGATCGGGCCGCTCTCGGCGACGAGCGCGACTCGGATCTCCTTCGGAGGTCCCGAGTCCAACGTGGCGATCGCCGCGACGCGCCTCGGTCTGCGCGCCGGATGGGTGGGCGTGCTCGGGCAGGACCCCTTCGGCCGGATCGTGCGTGACGGCATCCGCGGTGAGGGTGTGACGGTCATCGCCCGGACGACCCATGCCGCGTCGACCGGGCTGATGGTCAAGGAGCGTCGTCTCGAGGACCGCGTGCGGGTGACCTACTACCGCACGGGCAGCGCGGGATCGATGCTGGGCCCGTCCGATGTGGTTGCGCTCCCGCTGCGCCCGTCGAGCGTCGTCCACACGACCGGCGTCACGATGGCGATCTCCGAGTCGGCTCGCAGGGCCGCCGTGCAGGCCGCCGATCTGGTGGAGTCGGTGGGTGCGCGCCTGTCGTTCGACATCGACCACCGGCCGGGGCTGATCAGCCCGGCCGACGCGGCCGAGCTGTATATGACGATGGTCCGACGCGCGCAGGTCGTGTTCGGCAGCCTCGACGAGTTCCGGCTGCTGCTCGGCGGAACGCCGTCGGTCGACGAGGTGATCGCCGCGGTCCTCGCGCTGGGACCGAAGGAAGTGATCATCAAGCAGGGCAAGGACGGCGCGACCACCGGTGCCGCCGAAGGACGGTGGGATGCCGCCGGCCACCCGGTGCGGGTGCTCGACCGGATCGGTGCCGGCGACGCGTTCGTCGCGGGGTACCTCTCCCGCCGCATACGCGGGGGGACGATCGAGACGGCTCTCGAGATGGCGAACTCGTGCGGTGCGCTGACCTGCATGGTCACGGGCGAGTGGGAGGGCGCGCCCACGCTGCAGGACGTCGCGCTGCTCGAGAGCGGCGTTCCGGTCGACCGCTGAGCGGAGCATCCGTCCGCCCTGCGCCGTTCAGGCGCGAGCGCCGCCGTGCGTCGCGATCCGGGCGGCCATGAGCGTGACGAGCTCGTAGACGACGTGACTCGCTGCGATGCCGGTGACCTGGGCGTGGTCGTACGCGGGGGAGACCTCGACCACGTCCGCGCCGACGATGTCGCAGACGCTGAGGCTGCGGAGCATCCGGAGCAGCTCACGGCTCGTCATCCCGCCCGCCTCCGGCGTTCCGGTGCCGGGTGCGTGCGCGGGATCGAGCACGTCGATGTCGATCGAGACGTACACCGGTCGATCGCCGAGGCGGCGCAGCATCCGGTCGATCGCGGCCTCGACTCCCTGCGTCTCGATGTCGACGCTCGAGACGATGGAGAAGCCGAGGCGCTCGTCGTCCTCGAGATCCTGCTTCGAATACAGCGGGCCGCGCGTGCCGACGTGGCAGCTCGCCGTGAGGTCGATGAGCCCCTCCTCGCTCGCGCGGCGGAACGGCGTGCCGTGCGTCACGGGAGCGCCGAAGTAGGTGTCCCACGTGTCGAGGTGCGCGTCGAAGTGCAGCACCGCCACGGGGCCGTGCTGCTTCGCCACTGCGCGCAGGAGGGGCAGGGCGATGGTGTGATCGCCGCCGACGGTGACGATGCGCTGCACCCGCCCGCCGAGGTCGAGTGCCGCACTCTCGATCTCCTCGACGGCCGCGTCGATGTCGAACGGGTTCGCCGGGATGTCGCCGGCGTCGACCACCTGCGCCGCCGAGAACGGCGACACGTCCTGCGCCGGGTTGTAGGGACGCAGCAGGCGCGACGATTCGCGCACGTGCGAAGGCCCGAAGCGTGCGCCCGGGCGATAGCTCACCCCGGCGTCGAACGGGACGCCGACGATCGCGATGTCGGCGCTCGCGACGTCCTCGATGCGGGGCAGTCGTGCGAATGTCGCGATGCCGGAGTAGCGCGGGTTGGCGGATGCATCGACAGGGCCGATGTTGTCGGTCATGACGTTCCTCTCGTCTCGATGGCCGCTCGTGGCGGGTTCGGTGTTCAGGTGGCCTGCGGCACGTGCACGAGCTGCACACCGCCCGCCGCCACCGCGGCGTGTATCGCGTCGGCGATCTGAAGGGCGGACTCCGCGCGTCGGCCGGTCGCACCGAACGCATCCGCGAGGGCGACCCAGTCCGGCTGGACGAGGTCGACTCCGATGGGGCGGATGCCTCGATCCACCTCGTTCTGGCGGATCTCGGCGTAGCCGCCGTTGTCGACGCACACGACGGTCAGGTCGAGGCCCTGCTCGACGGCGGTGGCCAGTTCGTTGACGCAGAACATGAGCGCGCCGTCGCCGATCACGCAGACGACCGGGCGCTCGGTCTGCGCCACGCGGGCGCCGATCGCGGCGGGCAGCCCGTACCCGAGCGTGGCGTAGGTGGGGGTGTAGAGCATCGAGTGCGGGCGCGGCTGGCGCAGCACGTTCGCGAGCCCCAGGTACACGATCTGCGACGAGTCGCCGGCGACGATCGCGCCGTCGGGCAGGGCCGCGGCGATGACCTCCGCGAGGGCCGCCGTCTCGGGGGCGGCGGCTCGGATCTCGGCGGTGATCGCGGCGCGGAGTTCTTCGAGATCCGGCTGGGCGCGCCCCGAGGCGGGGAGGGCGGCGAGGAGCGCCTCGACGACGGCGGCGCAGTCGCCGGCGATGCCGACCGTCGCATCGAGGTTCTTGTGGAGCTGCGCGGGCGAGATGTCGACGCGCACCACCCTGCCGCGGGCGGCCAGCGAGGGAGCCCACAGCTCCGCCTCGCCCAGTTTCGAGCCGAGGACGATGAGCACGTCGGCCTCCTCGGCGACCTCCCGCGCGGCGGCGAGGCGCAGGTTGGAGCCGAGCGAGAGCGGATGCCGCTCATCGACGGCGCCCTTGCCGTTGAGCGTCGTCACGACCGGAGCGCCCAGCCGCTCGGCGAGCGCGGTCACCTGCCGCCCGGCGCGCGCGGCACCGCCGCCGGCGACGATGACGGGCGACTGCGCGGTCGCGATGAGGGCCGCCGCCTCGCGGACGGCGGCCGCCTCGCCGCGCGCGGGTGCCGGCGCGGGGCGCGCCGCCCGCGCGTCGGCCGCGACCTCGGCAGGCGCTTCGAGCACATCCAGCGGGACCTCGATGTGCACGGGGCGGGGCCGGCCCGACCGGAAGAGCGCGAACGCGTCGTGGACGGCGTCGACGGCATCGGCGGCCGTCTCGACACGACGCGACCACTCTGCGATCGCGCCGACCATCGCCGTCGCGTCCTTGGTCTCGTGGAGGGTGCCGATGTCGCGGAACTCCGCGCCGAGCGGGACGCCGGGCGAGATCACGAGCAGCGGACGGGACTCGCAGAACGCCGTGCCGATCGCGCTCATCGCGTTCTGGAGTCCGGGTCCCGACGTCGTGATGACGACCCCCGGCAGCCCGGTCTGCTGCGACCATCCGTCGGCGGCATAGCCGGCGCCCTGCTCATGCCGGCTGGTGACCGCGCGGATGCCGAGCTCGGCGAGCGGGCGGTAGAGCTCGAGGTTGTGCGTGCCCGGGATCCCGAAGATCGTGGTCACACCGTACGCGCGGATCGTCTCCAGGATCGCGCGTCCCGCGGTGTCGGCGTACTGCTGTGCGGTCATCGGTCGGCCCTTCGTCAGGCGGCCCGGTGGCGACGCTCGCCGCCGACCCAGGTCTCGAGCACGGCGATCTTCGCGATGTCCTCGTGCGCTGCCGTCAGCGGGTCGTCGCCGAGCACGGCGAAGTCGGCGTACTTCCCGACCTCGAGCGACCCCAGATCGTCTTCGCGCCCGAGCGACACCGCCCCCTCGATGGTGTGGGCCCGCAGCGCGGCCGATGCCGACACCCGCAGGTCGTCGGCGCCCAGCTTGTGGCCCCGTCGTGTGACGCGCGTCGCCGCGGTCTGGATGGCTTCGAGCGGGAGCGGCTCGGCGACCGGCGCGTCCGATGAGATCGTGAAGGGCACGCCGGCGGCCTCGAACTCTCCGAGCGGGTTGAAGCGCTCGCCGGGGGTGCCGATCGCCTGCTCGACGCCCTCGCCCCAGTTGAAGTAGTGCTGAGGCTGGTTGACCGGCCGGATGCCGGAGGCGGCCATGCGGCGGATCTGCTCGGGCGTCGGCAGGCCACAGTGCTCGATGCGGTGCCGGGCGTCGGCATCGGGACGCTCCTCGAGTGCCGCCTCGATCGCCGAGACCACCATCTCGATGGCCGTCGGCGACTGGGCGTGGGTCGCGGTCTGCAGTCCCGCCGCGTGCGCCTTGCGGATGAGCTCCGCATAGTCCGCCGGCTCGTGGTACAGCTGGCCGGTGCGGCACGGATCGCCGACGTAGCCGTCGGGAAAGTAGGCCGTCCAGCCGCCCAGCGTGCCGTCCGCGTAGAGCTTGATGCCGGCGAAGCTGAGGTGCGCGTTGCCGAACTGCCCCACGAGGCCCATCTCCAGCGCGTCGTCGAGGAGGTGCGAGAGCAGGTACATCGACACGCGCACGTCGAGGCGTCCGGCCTCCGCGAGGCGCAGGTACATGTCGAACTCGCGGCGCGACACCTGCGCGTCGCCGATGGTGGTCACGCCTCCGGCCAGGAACCGCTGCGTCGCCACGTCGAGCTGACGCAGGTGCTCCTCCGGCTCGTCGGCCAGGTGGAAGTTGGGGCCGTGATGGCCGATCTTCACGCCGTGGACTCCCGTGAGCATGTTGCACGCGGCATCCGAGATCTCTCCCGTCAGCTCGCCCTCCGCGTCGCGGAAGATCTCGCCGCCGTCGGGATCGGGAGTGTCGCGCGTGACGCCGTTCTTCGCGAAGGTGAACGAGTTGACGACCCCGCCGTGACCCGACGCGTTCATGAGGTACACCTCGCGGTCGGTCGCCACCGCGTCGAGTTCGAAGCGGGTGGGATGCCGCTGCTCGGCCAGGTTGCGGTGCTCGTAGCCGTAGCCGCGCACCGGTCGGCCGGCCGGGAGGCGTTCCGCCGCGGCCCTGAGCAGGGCCACGATCTCGGGGATGCTCGACGCCTTCGCCGGCCCGCAGTCCACCCACGTCATCAGCTGGCCGTACATCAGCGGATGGGCATGGGCGTCGACGAAGCCCGGGACGATCACCGCGTCGCCGAAGTCGACGTGCTCGGCATCCAGTCCCGACCGCTCGGCCACCGCGGCGCACTCGTGGCGCGTGCCCGTGGCGAGGACCCGGCCGCGATCGATGAGCATCGCGGTGGCGGCGGAGTCGCCGGAGTCGAGGGTGCGGATGACGCGCGCGGTGACGAGGCGGGTGACCGACTGCGACGGCCGGTCGAAGGCTGCGAGCTTCCTCATGCGACGCGGTTCGTCGTGGTGTCGGTGCGGGCGGTGAACGATTCGGTCACCGGTGCCTCGTCGGAGTGCTGCGGCGCGAGCTTCGTGCAGATCGCCGCGAGCACGGCCATGCCCGTGAACATCGCGATGACCGACCACACGCTGCCCGTCCACGCGATCAGCTGCGTCGCGAACCAGGGGGAGAAGCCCGCCCAGATCGCGGCGCCGACGCCGTAGGACAGTGCGAGCGACGTGTAGCGCGCCTGCGGGCGGAACATCTGGGCCAGCAGGGCGGCGAGGGGGGCATAGGTCGCGCTCATCGCGACGCGGGTCAGCGAAGCGAACAGGAAGATGAGCGGAGCGACCTCGCCCGGCAGGATGAGCAGGAACGGCACGAAGGTCAGCACCGACGTCGCGAGACCGATGTACATGATGTTCTTGCGGCCCCACTTGTCTCCGAGCCACGCGACCGGCAGGGTCACCACGAACTCGATGAACGAGGCGATCGTCATCGCGTCGAGGATCAGCTGGGGGCTCATCGCGATGGGCTCGCCGGTGGCGTACGCCGTGGCGAAGGTCGTCGCGAGGTAGTAGCCGCCGGTCGAGATCGGCAGGATGCCGATGCCGAGGAGGATCGGGCGCCAGTTGACGCGCAGGGCGTACGCGAGGGGCATCGACTGCTTGCGGCCCTCGATCTTGCTCTCGAAGACCGGCGACTCCTCGACGCGGTAGCGGACCCACAGGCCGACGGCGATGAGCACGATCGACAGCAGGAACGGGATGCGCCATCCGCCGTTCATGATGAAGTCGTCGCCGAAGCGCGACATGATCGCGAAGATGCCCGAGGCCAGCAGTGCGCCGGCGGGGTTGCCGAGCTGGGTGAAGCCGCCGTAGAAGGTCTTGGACTTCTCGGGGGCGTGCTCGACGCTCATGAGAACCGCACCGCCCCACTCGCCGCCGACCGCGAGGCCCTGCAGCGCACGCAGCAGGATCAGCAGGATCGGGGCCAGGATGCCGATGCTCTCGTACGTCGGGAGGCAGCCGACGAGCACCGTCGCCACGCCCATCAGGAGAAGCGTGATCACGAGGGACACGCGCCGGCCGAGCTTGTCGCCGATGTGGCCGAAGATGATGCCGCCGAGGGGCCGCACGAGGAAGGCGACCGCGAACGTGGCGAACGCCGCGGCGGTCTCGGCGAGCGGGTCGCCGCTCGGGAAGAAGAGGGGTCCGAAGACCAGCGCGGCCGCCGTCGCGTAGACGTAGAAGTCGTACCACTCGATGGTGGTGCCGACGAACGCGGCGAATCCTGCGCGCCGTGCCCGGGTGGAGGTGGAGGTCATTGCCGCTCCTTCGCGGTATGTCGAGTTGCGTTGGATGCTAGGGAGCCCGGAGCGGCATGGCAAGCGCACAACTCCAGCACGGGACGCTGTTCAGTGGACTTCTGGTCGTCGCGGATGCCAGAATCACGCGGAGCGTCCTATCAAGCGGTTCCTCGACTGGACTATTGTCGTCCGGGTCAAGCGTTCCACGGAAAATCGCCGATCGACGGGAATCATGGACTTCGACGCCGAACTCATCCGCGCCCTCCAGGTCAACGGGCGCGCCAGTATCCACTCGCTCTCGACCGAGCTGGGCCAGTCGCGCGCCGCCGTGTCGGCCCGCCTGAACGCGATGCTCGCCGACGGCACCGTCCGTGTCGTCGCGGCCGTCGACCCGGTCTTCCTCGGCCAGCATGTGCTCGCCCATGTGTCGGTCCGCACCGACGGCCCCGCCGAGCCTGTCGCCCAGCACCTGCGCGGTGTGAGCGAGACCGTCCTCGTCTCGGCCGTCGGCGGAGCGCACGACCTGGTCACCGAGGTGCGGCTCGGATCGATGTCGGCCCTCCACGACCTGCTCGCCCAGTTCCGCGCACTGCCTCGCGTGGCCGACATCAATACGCTGATCTACTCGACGGTCGTCAAGGGCTTCTTCGTCTCCGACTACCAGGGCGACGTGACGATCGACGCGACCGACACCGCCCTCATCGAGCAGCTCCAGCGCGACGGGCGCAAGAGCTTCCGCGCGCTCGGCGAAGCGGTGCGCCTCTCGCCCTCGGCGGTGACGACCCGCGTGCAGCGGCTCATCGACGGCGGTGTCATCAAGATCAGCGCCGTCGAGGCGCGCGGGCTCGCCCATCGCCAGCTCTCGATGGGCGTCGGCCTGAGCCTCACGGGCGACGACGACACGGTCATCGACGCGCTCCGCACCTGGCGCGGCATCGACTTCGCCGCACGGACGCTCGGCCGCTTCGACGCGATCGCGACACTCGTAGAGCCCACCGCAGGTGCGCTCTACGCGAGCCTCGAGCGCATCCGCGCGCTGCCGGGGGTCGCACACCTCGAGGCCTGGTTCCACCTCGCGGTTCTCAAGGAGGACTATGCCCGCACGCTCCGGCCGGTGGTCGCGGGCTGACACGCGGCACGCGCTCCGAGACGCGGGCGCGCGCAGAACCGGCGCAGGCGGAACCGTGCACCCGGTCCCGCCCACGCCGGCAGCCTGCGCCGTCGCTCAGGGCCGGCGTCCGCCTCCACCCGGTCCGCCGGTCGACGCGACGCCGGTTCCCTCGGTGGCGGTGGCCGCGATCACGCCGTCGACCGCGATCGAGTAGCTCGCGCCGTCCTCGAGACCCGGGCCGCTGTAGAACACGGCCGCGAAGGACTGGTCGGCGCTGAACGACGCGATCACGCTGCCCGCGGCATCCGTGATCTCGATCGTGTCGCCGACCGAGCCGCTCGCGGTGCCGGCGACCCACTGCTGCGCCCCGTCGGGGGTCTTCAGCACGCTCCCCGCGACGAAGAGCTCGCCGCCGTCGAGCGTGACGGCGCCGTTCGCGTCGACGGCTCCCTGCCCTCCGGCCGAGCTCGGTCCCGAGACCGTGGTCGTCCCGCCGGTGATCGCGATGGAGCCGTTCGAGTCGAGGCCGTCGCCGACCGCGGCGACCCGCACGGTTCCGCCTGCGATGGTGATCGTCTCGCCGGTGTCGGTCTCACCCCCGCCGCCCATGCCGCCCTGGCCGTCCGTATCCGAGGAGGCCGCGCCGCTCGCGGCGTTGATGCCGTCGTCGCTCGAGGTCACATCGACCGCGCCGCCCGCGACGACGACGCTCTGCGCCTCGAGGCCTTCTACCGCGTCGGTCACCGTCACGGCCCCGTCGCGGATCTCGAGCGTCTGCTCGGCATGCACGCCGTCGTCTCCGGCCGTGACCGTCACCGAGGCGCCGCCGAGGCCGATCGATCCGTCGGAGTGCACCGCGTCGTCGGCCGCCTCGACGGCGATCTCGCCGCCGTCGAGCGCCACGACCACGCCGGCCGAGATGCCCTGGGGCGAGGCGTCAGCGGCGCTGCCGGAGGTCCCGGCGGTGAGGTCGAGCGTTCCTCCGGTCACGACAACGTCGGTCGCCGCGGCGAACCCGTCGTCGCCGCTCGTCGCGGTGATGTCGCCGCCCGCGACGGCGATGAAGCCCTGCGTGACGTCATCCGCCTGATCGCTCTTGAGCGCATCTCCGCCGGCGGCGAGGTCGAGCGTGCCGCCCTCCACCGTCAGCGAGTCCTTGCCACGCAGGGCATCGTCGGCCGCGTCGACGGTCACCTCTCCGGAGAGGACGACGAGGTCGTCGGTCGAGGTGATCCCGTCGTCGCCGTTGCCGTCCACGGCGAGAGATCCGGTGCCCGAGATCGTCAGGTCTGCGTCGCTGTAGATCGCTGCGTTCGCCTCGGCGTCGTCGGCGTAGGACGAAGCATCCGACACCGTGTTCTCACTGCCGTCGGCAAGCACGATCGCGACATCGTCGGCGGTCTGCACGGTGATGGCGGGTGAATCGGATGCCGCGATCTCGGCGTCGTCGAGGAGCAGCACGACCTGGGCGTCGTCGGGCGCGGCGACGAGCACCTGCCCGTCGAGCGAGCCCGAGAGCCGGAAGACCCCGGCCGCGGTGATCGTGACGGTCGAGCCGTCGACCGTCACGGCGGGCGAGTCGGAGGACGCCGTGACGCCGGTGAGGTCGACGTCGACGGCATCGTTCGCCGACCACTCGTCGTCGTTCACGGTGGTGACGTCGGCGTTCGCCGCGAGCACCGCGTCGGCATCGAGGTCGGAGTCGATGGTGACGGCCGCCTCGGTCGTCGTCTCGTCGACGGCGGACGTGGTCGGCGTGGTCGAGCCGGCGGTGGCGGTCGCGCATCCGGCGAGCACGACGGCGGCGAGGGTCAGGGGGACGGATGCCAGGATCAGGCGGCGACGGAGCATGATTCCTCCTCGGAACGATGGTCGGGTGAGAACAGGCCGCGCAGGAGGCGGGCCCAGCGGTTGCGGGGGAGTTCGCGGTGGAGGGCGGCGAGGCCGGTCGCGTATTTGCTGACGGGCGCGGGGCGATGGCCGGTCCGCCACAGCAGGCGATCGACATCGGAGGCCGAGGAGCCCGACTTGGTCTCGACGATCGCGACCCCCGGGAGCCCGAAGCCGCTCCCGTCCGGCTCGATCCATGCGAGCCCCGTGTCGACGGTGGCCCGGGCCGCGCCGTCGGCGGAGAGGAGCGTCGCCCGGCTGTACCGGGTCGTGAGCGTCGCTTCGAGGTCGCCGGCGCGGTCGGCCTCGACCCCGATCGCCTCGAGGGCGTCGCCGACGTGGTGGCGGGCATCCGGTGTCAGTTCTCCTCGGAGGGCGAGCTCGTAGTCGTCGCGCTCCTTCACCGTCGTGCCGCGCGCGCCCCGGGTCTTCAGCTCGAGGTACGCGGAGCCGGTGTCGAGGTAGCTGCGCGTGCGCACCTTGAACCGCCGCCGGCGCGGCTGCGCCGCCATGCGGAAGCTCAGCAGGTCGGGGGTGTCGAAGTAGACCGACTCGTACGCGAAGGCGCGGCGGCCTTCGATCTCGAGTACGCGGGTGCGCTCGTCGAGCCGGGAGAGGACGCGGTCGACGTCGGCGGCGGGGACGACGTACTTGCGGTCCAGGCGGGTGAGGAGGGATGCCTCGGCGACGAGCTCGTCGAGTCCGACGCCGTCGAAGCGGTCGAGCGCGCTCATCGCCCCGCTCCCTGCAGGCTGCGCGTCTCGGACGGCGCAGCGGAGGCGAGGGCCGCTCCGGCGCCGCGTCGTGGAGCCCGGAACCGCACGTCGACGAGCGTGGTGTCGTTGACGAGGTCGAGCTCCTGGACGATCAGCGAGGTGACCGGTCCGCCGAGGCTGGTCTCGAGCTCGGCGCGCAGCTCGTCCTCGTCGGCGACGGCGCGGTCGAGGCGCACCACCTGGTGGCGGCTCCGAGCCAGCAGAGCCGGGTGGTCGGCGGCCCACAGCGCGGCGAGGACGAGCGCGATGAGGCCGGCGACCGGCCAGGGGTCGGTCTGGGGGAGGCCCGCGACGAGCCCGATCGCAAGGGCGGCGAAGTAGTACGCGACCTCGCGCTGCGAGATCTCGGACGACCGCAGCCGGATGATCGACAGCACGCCGAACAGCCCGAGCCCCAGGCCGAGGGCGACCTCGGCGGTGCCGAGCACGGCGGCCACGGCCATCACGCCGACGTTCACGCCGAGGAAGGCGACGACGAGGTCGCGCCGGTGGTGGCGGCGGTAGTAGATCCCGAAGCTCAGGATGGTGGCGGCCACGAGGTCGATGCCGACCAGGATGAGGGCGCTGGGGGTCATGGGTTCCTCCCGGATGTCTGACTGTCTGCTTCCATCCGAACGCCCGCGCCTATGCGGCTGCTATGCCCCGCGACGGCGCCGCCTACGAGGGGATACGGACCCGACGTGGGGCCGCCGTCGCCGGACGCTGTGCGGCGGCAAGGGATCCCGGGTCTTGACGGCAATATCTGTTGGGTACAAAACTATGTGGACAACATCCGATCTCGACACGGGAGTCGTTCATGGGAATCGCCATCGTCGGCGCCGGCATCGGCGGACTCGCCGCGGCTCTGAGCCTTCACGCGGTCGGCCGGACGGACGTCACGGTGTACGAGCGGGCCACCGCACTGCGCCCGCTGGGCGTCGGCATCAACCTCCTCCCGCACGCGGTGCGCGAACTCACCGAGCTGGGCCTCGCCGACCGGGTCGCCCGGTGCGGCATCGCGCCGTCGACGCTGACCTACGTGAACCGCTTCGGCCAGCCGATCTGGAGCGAGCCGCGGGGGAGAGAGGCCGGCTATCGCTGGCCGCAGCTGTCGGTCCACCGTGGCGAGGTGCAGATGGTGCTCGCAGACGCCGTGCGCGAACGGCTCGGCCTCGACGCCCTCCGCCTCGGTCACCGCCTCATCCGCGTCGACCAGGGAGCGGATGCCGCGACCGCGGTGTTCGCCACCGCCGAGGGCGAGGCATCCGTCACAGCCGATCTCGTGGTCGCCGCCGACGGCATCCACTCCGCGGCCCGCGCGGCGCGGTACCCCGACCAGGGTCCGCCGATCTGGAACGGGCTGACGCTCTGGCGCGGCACCGCGCGCGTTCCGGCATTCCTCGACGGGCGCACCATGGTGATGGCCGGCGACGGCGAGCAGAAGTTCGTCGCCTACCCCCTGAGCGGGCCGGATGCCTCCGGCCTCGCCCGGGTGAACTTCATCGCCGAGCGGCGCGGCGCCGGAGCCGAGACGGTCGACTGGAACCTCTCCGTCGACGCCGCTCCCATCGTCGAGCTCTTCCGCGACTGGCGCTTCGAGGGGCTCGACGTGCCCGGCGTGATCGCGGCCGCCGACGAGCTGCTCGAATACCCGATGGTCGACCGTGACCCGATCCCGCGGTGGACGTTCGGGCGGATGACGCTCCTCGGCGACGCGGCGCACGCGATGTACCCGAACGGCTCGAACGGCGCGTCGCAGGCCATCCTCGACGCCCGGACGCTCGCGTTCCACCTCGCGACCGCGCCGTCGGCGGATGCCGCGCTCGCCGCATATGAGGAGGACCGCCGCCCCGCGACCTCGGCTCTCATCGAGAGCAACAGGGCACAGGGTCCCGAGCGGGTCATGCTCCTCGCACACGAGCGCGCCCCCGAGGGCTTCGCCGACGTCCACGACGTCATCTCGGCCGAGGAGCTGACCGACATCGCGGCGAGCTACAAGCGCGCCGCAGGGTTCCACCCCGACGTGCTCAACGTCCGCTCGTCGCTCACTCCGGTGCTGCCGTGAGCGCCGACGGCGGGCTCGACGCGTCCCGACTCGCCTCCATCATCGGGCCGCTTCGCCGCGCCCTCCTCGCCGGAGCCCGCGCGGCCGAGCACCTCCCCGACATCCCCGACGCGCAGATCGAGGTGATCCGCGCGCTGCCGCGGGGGGTCGTATCGTCACCCGGTGAGCTCGCCGACCGCCTCCGGCTCAACAGGTCGACGGTCAGCAACCTGCTCACGGCGATGGAGAGCGCCGGGCTCGTCGCACGACGCCCGGCGGAGGGCGACCGCCGCCGGGTCGAGGTGCTCGCCTCCGCCAAGGCGCTCGCGCTCTTCGATCGCTTCGACGAGGCCAGCGCCGTCCTCGTGGCGGAGGCGGCGGCATCCCTCTCCGTCGCGGATCGCTCCGCGCTCGCCGCGGCCGCGCCCGCCCTCGAGCGCCTGAGTGCCGCGCTCGCCGACGTCCGGGCGGCCGGTCGACCCGAGACGCATCCGGCACCGTCGATCCGTGAGGAGGCGGATTGATCGCGAAACCCGTCGGCGCACATCGCCCGGCCCGAGTGAGAGCGACCTGAGCCGGGCGGTCGCGGCCGCGGCGGCGGCCTCAGCCCGCGAGGAGCCTCGACGCCGAATTGGCGAGGTGCGTGCGCATTGCGGCGCTCGCCGCGAGAGGATCGCCGGCGGCGATGGCCGCGTGCACGGCGGTGTGCTCCTCGAGAGCATGGCGGTGGGCATCCGATCCGCTCCGCAGGCGCTCCTTCGGGATCACGAGAGCCCCGGTCCCGAGGGAGTCGAGGATCGCCGCGAAGTGCGGATTCCCGCTCGCCCGTGCGACGCGCAGATGGAAGGCGAAGTCGGCGTCGACGGCCGCGCCCGGCGCATCCCCGGCAGCACCGAAGGAGTGCAGGGCCCGCTCGATGGCGCCGAGCTGCGGGCCGGTGCGGCGGCGCGCGGCGAGCGCCGCAGCCTCGACCTCGACGGCGACGCGGAACTCCAGCAGCGCGAGCGTCCCGGGCAGGTCGGTGACGTCGGCCTCGGCGAGCGCGAGGCGACGCTCGCCCGGAGCGGCGAGGACGAAGGTGCCGCGCCCCTGCGACGACCGCACGATCCCGTCCGACCTCAGCTGCGCGATCGCCTCGCGCACGACGGTGCGACTCACCCCGAACCGCTCCGACAGCTCGGCCTCCGTCGGGAGGCGCGTGCCGGGGCGCACGACGTCCTGCTGGATCATCTCGAGCAGGTCCGCCACGAGCTGCTGCGACCTACGCGGGCGCGGGGACGGGTCGATGGGCGGCACAAGCGCCATGCTAGCGACGGCGCCGGGGACGGATGCCGCGACCTCCGCGGATCCGCGCGGGTCAGTGTGCGACCGTGACATCGGCGACGGTCCATCCCGCGACGGCGTCGCTGAGCGTGAGGCCGACACCGGGTGCCGTGGGCACCCGCATGCGGCCGCCCGAGATCGAGATCCGCTCCTCGAACAGCGGCTCGAGCCACTCGAAGTGCTCGACCCACGGCTCGCGCGGGTACGTCGCCGCGAGGTGCACGTGGAGTTCCATGGCGAAATGCGGGGCCAGATCGAGGCCCTGCTCGTCGGCGAGCGAGAGCAGGCGCAGGAACTGCGAGGTGCCGCCGACGCGCGGGGCGTCGGGTTGGATCACATCGGCGGCGCCCGCCTCGATGAGGTCGCGGTGCTCGCGGACACTGGTCAGCATCTCGCCGGTCGCGATGGGAGTGTCGAGCGCCCGGGAGAGAGCCGCGTGCCCTGCGGTGTCGTAGGCGTCGAGCGGCTCCTCGATCCAGACCAGGTCGAACTCCTCGAGGGCGCGCCCCATCCGGATGGCGGTGGCGCGGTCCCACTGCTGGTTCGCATCGACCATGAGGGCGGCATCCGCGCCGATGTGCTCGCGCACCGCGCGCACGCGGCGGATGTCCTCGGCCGTGTCGGGCTGCCCGACCTTGATCTTGATGCCCCCGATCCCGCGCTCCAGCGCCTCGGCGGCGTTGTCGATCACCTGGCCGATCGGAGTGTGGAGGAACCCGCCGGACGTGTTGTAGCACCGCACCGAGTCGTGGTGGGAGCCCAGCAGCTTCGCGAGCGACAGGCCCGCGCGCTTGGCCTTGGCGTCCCACAGCGCGTTGTCGATGGCGGCGATCGCCTGGGTGGAGGCGCCGCTGCGCCCGACCGACGCACCTGCCCACACCATCGATGTCCACAGGCGCTGGATGTCGCTCGGGTCCTCGCCGATGACCGCCGGCGCGACCTCGCGGGCGTGGGCGAACTGGGCGTCGCCGCCGGCGCGCTTGGAGTAGCTGAACCCGATGCCCTCGATGCCTGACTCCGTCGTCACCTCGGCGAACAGCATGGCGACCTCGGTCATCGGCTTCTGCCTGCCGGTGAGGACCTTGGCGTCGCTGATCGGCGTCGGCAGCGGAAGCCGGACCGATCGCAGGCGGACGGATCTGATGGCGTCGGACGTTGACATGGAGCTCCTTCGGTCGGCATTGATCATACAAGTCGTGAATATGTACGACAACACCCGCTCGAGCTCATCACTGCGGCGACGGCACCTGCCGATCCGTGAGGATGACGAGCTGCTGCGTCGCGCGGGTCATGGCCACATAGCGATCCACCGCCCCTTCGATGCCCTCCCCGAAGCCGTCGGGGTCGACGACGACGACCAGGTCGAACTCCAGTCCCTTCGCCAGCTCGGGGGTCAGGGAGCGCACCCGGGATGTCGGTGCGAACGTCGGGTCGCCGATCACGCAGCCGATGCCCTCGGAGTGGTTCGCGAGCCATCCGTCCACGACCGCATCCCGCTCGGCGACCGTGGCTCGGAGGACGGGCAGGCCGCTGCGGCGCACCGACGTGGGGACGTTCGCGTCCGGGATCGCCGCACGGATGATCGGCTCCGCCACGGCCATGACCTCCTCCGGTGTGCGGTAGTTGACGGTGAGCGCGGCAAGCTCCGCCCGCTCCAGACCTGCGCGTGTCAGACGCTCCTGCCAGGATTCGGTGAAGCCGTGACGGGCCTGCGCCCGATCGCCGACGATCGTGAAGCTCCGCGACGGGCACCGGAGAAGCAGCATCTGCCACTCGGCATCCGTGAGCTCCTGGGCCTCGTCGACGACGATGTGCGCGAACGGCCCGGCCAGCTCGTCCGACGGGGCGCTCGGCAGGGCGGCCTCGTCGACCAGCGAGTTCTGGAAGTCCTGGCCGCGCAGCATCGACATGATCATCATCTCGGAGTCGTCGGCCGCGATGAGATCGTCCATCACGCGGTCGCGGAGCTCGCGCTCGGCGGCGAGCGCGGCATCCCGTCGTCGCGCGCGCTGCACCGCGTCCGGGTCGCCGATCCGCTGGCGTGCCGCGTCGAGCAGGGGGAGGTCGGCCACCGTCCAGGCGTGCGGCTCGGACCGTTGCAGCGCCTCCACCTCGTGCGGCTCGAGCCACGGCGCGCACAGCCGGAGGTAGGCGGGGACCGACCACAGGTCGGCGACGACGTTCGCGGGGTCGAGAGTGGGCCACGCCGCCGTGAGTGCGCGGGAGAGGTCGGCGTTCTGCAGCAGCGAGCGCCGCAGGAGGGCCGGCGGAACCGACTCGTCGAACTTCGCGCCGAGGATCGACAGCAGCTCCTCCTGCACCTGCTCGCGTGCGTCGTTGTGGGGCGTCGTGCGGTCGGCGGCGTCGAAGGCGTCGGCCCAGTCCTCGGCGGTGAGTCGGACGTCCGCCCACGGGGTCTCGACGAGCATCCCCCTGGAGGGAGGCTGCTCGTGGTAGCGGACCGCCCGGTCGACCGCCGCCACGAGGCGCGCGGAAGACTTCAGGCGCAGTGTCGCCGGGTCGGTCTCGACGCCGGCGACGGCGCCCTGGGGGACGAGGTCGCGGAGGGTGCAGGTCTGGACGCCCTCCTCACCGAGCCCGGGGAGGATGTCGGACACGTAGTCGAGGTAGGGCCGGTGCGGCCCCACGAAGAGCAGGCCGCCACGGCTGCGGTCGACGCGCGGGTCGGCGTGGAGGAGGTAGGCGGCGCGGTGAAGGGCCACCACGGTCTTGCCGGTGCCGGGCCCGCCGTCGACGACCAGCGCGCCGCTCGAGCCGGCCCGGATGATGGCGTCCTGGTCGGCCTGGATCGTCGCGAGCACGTCGCGCATCCGCCTCGAGCGCGTGTCGCCCAGGCTCGCGATGAACGCCGACTGGTCGTCGAGGGCGGCGCGTCCTTCGAGTGCGCCGGGCGTGAACACCTCGTCCCAGTAGTCCGTGATGCGCCCGTTCGTCCAGCGGTAGCGCCGCCGACTGGTGAGACCCATCGGGTTCGCGTGCGTGGCGCCGAAGAACGGCTCGGCCGCCGGCGAGCGCCAATCGATCAGCAGCTGCCCGCCGTCGCGGTCGCTCAGCCCGAGGCGGCCGATGTAGAGAGGCTCGGACCCGTCGTCGGGCACGATGTGCCCGAGCACGACGTCGAGGCCGAAGCGGCGCAGGGTCCTCAGCCGGGAGGTGAGCCGATGGATCTCGAGGTCGCGGTCGAGGGCGTGCTGCCCCGTTCCGCCCGGCGCCTTCCGGGCCTCATCGAGGCGCCTCGCGGCGTCGGCGATCGATGCGGCGAGGCTGCGGGCGATCGCCGTGAAGCGCTGCTCGTCGGCGGTGATCAGGGTCGGGTCGGCCTTCGCGGCCAGGCGTTCGGGCAGGTCGAAAGTAGTCGTCATCTGGGGATTCACCGCTCAGCTCCATCTCGCGCACGCGACCGTCCGCTCCGCTCGGGAAGTCACGGCCGACCAGTATGCGCCCTCAGGGGGGCCTTGTGGCAAGGCCCCCTCCCTCCGTTATCCTGGAAGTGCGGGAAGGTCCTCCTCTGCGTGACGCGGAGTCGAGCATCCCGCATCGAGACATCCTCCAGGCGGGCGGGATGCCTGCTCCCGCCCGGTGGATCACGACCCCGGCTGGCCGGCCTCCGACCGCCCCGACGACACGGCGAGGCCCGGACGCCCTCGGAGGGTCGCCCGGGCCTCGTGGTCCGTGGACGAGGGTCAGTGGTGGAAGCTGCCCGCCTCCTCCTCGGTCATCGAGTTGACGATGGGGTGCCTGTCGAAGTGCTCGATGGCCGCACGGTAGTCGTCCATCAGCAGCGACGCCTCATCGCGACCGAATCCCTGCCGCACCAGGATGCGCTGAACGGGAAGATCCTGTCGGTCGGCCGGCATCGTGTACGCGGGTACCTGCCAGCCCCGTGTGCGCAGGCGATCGGCCAGGTCGAAGAGCGTGAAGGGATGGTCGACGCCGTCCTTCAGCTTCCACGAGACCGCCGGGATGCCGGACTCGGCGCTGCCGTCGTTGATGATGTCGAAGTGGCCGAGCTTCGAGATCTCCTGGGCGAGGAACACCGACGTGTCGTGGCACGACTGGTGCACCTTGCGATAGCCCTCGCGTCCGAGCCGGATGAAGTTGTAGTACTGCGCGACGATCTGGCCGCCCGGACGCGAGAAGTTCAGCGCGAACGTCGGCATGTTGCCGCCGAGGTAGTTCACGTTGAAGATCAGGTCCTCCGGGAGCTCCGCGGCATCGCGCCACACCACCCAGCCGACGCCCAGCGGGGCCAGGCCGAACTTGTGACCCGATGTGTTGATCGACTTCACGCGAGGCAGCCGGAAGTCCCACACCAGATCCGGCAGTGTGAAGGGCGCGATGAAGCCGCCGCTGGCGCCGTCGACGTGGATGGGGATGTCGAGCCCCGTCTCCGCCTGCAGCTTGTCGAGCGCGTCGCTCACCTCGTGCACCGGCTCGTACTGCCCGGTGAAGGTGACGCCGAGCGTCGGCACGACGCCGATGGTGTTCTCGTCGACCCGCTTGATCACCTCGTCGGCGTTCATGATGAAGCGGTCGCCCTCCATCGGGATCTCGCGCAGCTCGACATCCCAGTAGCGCGCGAACTTGTGCCAGCACACCTGGACCGGACCGCAGATCATGTTCGGCTTGTCGGTCGGCTTGCCGGCCGCCCGCTGCCGGGCGCGCCAGTTCCACAGCAGCGCCATGCCGCCGAGCATCGCGGCCTCGCTCGAACCGGTCGTCGACGTGCCGAGCGTGTTCGCGGCGTCGGGCGAGTTCCACAGGTCGGCCAGGATGTGGACGCAGCGCGCCTCGATCTCGGCCGTCTGCGGGTACTCGTCCTTGTCGATCATGTTCTTGTCGAGCGTCTCGGCCATGATCGCGCGGACCTCGGGCTCGAGCCACGTCTGGCAGAACGTCGCGAGGTTCTGGCGGGAGTTGCCGTCGAGCATGAGCTCGTCGACGACGACCTGGTACGCGTGCGCGGCGAGGTGCTCCTCCTTCGGCATGCGGTACTTCGGCAGCGACACCGACAGGTCGCCCGAGGCGAACACCTCGTCGAGCAGCTCGTCTCTGACGTCATCCTTCTTATGCAGCATCGTCATTCCTCCGGTGTCAGTTCGCGGTCTTGGGGTCGGTCGACGGGGCGGCGTCGGTGACGCCCGCCTCTTCGGCGCTGTGCTGATGGTCCTCGTCGGCGTACACCTTCCAGCTCTCCTTGCGGAAGGCGTAGATGATGAACGGCCAGATGCCGAGCACCACGATGCCGCCGACGAGCAGGAGCGTGTAGCTCAACTGGCCCATGGTGCTGCCGCTGTCGGTGGGCTCGATGAAACCGATGAAGAAGGCGAGCAGGCTCGCGAGGAACCCGACCCAGCCGATGAGCCCCATGGCAGGCGTCCGGAAGCCGCGCTTGACGTCAGGGTGCGAGCGACGCAGCTTGAGCGCCGCGAGGAACATCATCATGTACATGATCAGGTAGAGCTGCACGGCCATCGCGGAGAAGATCCAGAACACGCTCTGCACCGATGGCACGATGGCGAACAGCACAGCGAGGATCGTGACGAGGATCCCCTGGATCACCATGATCGGCACCTGCATGCCGTTCTTGTTGGTGCTCTGCAGCTTGGGAGGCAGGTAGCCCTGGCGGCCGACCAGCAGGAGGCCCTTGCTGGGGCCGGGGATCCAGGTGACGACCGACGCGAGGATGCCGAACACGATGAGCAGGGCCATCACCGTCGTCATCCAGGGGATGCCGAGCTGACCGAAGAACACGTCGAACGCCTGCAGCACGCCCTGCGTCAGGTTGATGCTCGTCGAGTCCACGCCGACCGAGATCGCGAGGGTCGGGAAGATGAAGACGATGAGGATGATGATGGCCGACAGCAGGATGGCCTTCGGGAACTGCTTGCCCGGCTTGTCGAGCTCGTTCACGTGCACCGCGTTCATCTCCATACCCGCGTAGGAGAGGAAGTTGCTCACGATCAGCACGATGCTCGCGATGCCCGTCCACGTCGGCAGCCACTGCGCCTCGGACGCCGGCGGAAGCTCGGACGTTCCTCCTGAACCGAGGAACATGAGGGCGAACACCACCAGGCCGAGCGACGGGACGATCGTGCCTGCGATGAAGCCCCACTTGCTGACACCGGCGAAGGACTTCACTCCGCCGAAGGCGATGAACGTCGACAGCCAGTAGATCACCAGGATCACGAGCCCGGTGAACAGGCCGTTGTTGGCCAGTGCGGGGTTGAAGACGTAGGCCAGGGCCGACGCGAAGAAGGCGAGCTGGGCCGGATACCAGACGACGTTCTGCATCCACTGCTGCCAGATCGCGCTGAAGCCGATCCGATCGCCGAACGCCTCCTTCACCCAGACGAAGACGCCGCCCTTCCACCCGCTCGCGAGCTCCGCGGCGACGAGCGCCACGGGCACCATGAACACGATGGCGGGCAGGACGTACAGGAAGATCGATGCCCACCCATACCCCGCCATCGCCGGCAGGCCGCGCACACTCGCGACCGCGGTGGCGATGAGGATCGCCATGGTGAACCAGGACATTCCCGTGGTCTTCGCATGAACCGAAGTCGCGGGTCGCTTGACGTCGCTCATTCCTTCTCCGTCCCTAGAGCCCTTTCGGGCGCTCCCGATTCGTCGGGCCCGGCAGCCAGGAGGGTCGTCGACGAGGTAACGAGGGTAAGGATTCCGGATGCTCCGCCCTGTGTCAACGACCCGCATGGGTGATCTTCGGCCGCCGCCGGATCCGCGCGCGGGGTCAGAGCACCCAGCCGCCCATCATCCCCATGCGGGGCCCGATCACGATGATCCACGTCGCGGCCGAGACGATGAGGACACCGGTTGCGAACCGTCGCCAGCGTCGCGAGAACATCAGCGCCCCGGCGAGCACCGGGATGAGGATGAAGGGCCAGAGGAAGCCCCAGATCGAGCCGATGAAGCCCATCGTGCCGAGGAAGAGGACCACGCCCACCACCTGGAGTCCGTATCCCGCCGCGACTCCGACCCCGACCCCCGGTCGGCGGTCCGCGGTCGGGGCATCCGCGCTCCAGCCACACCCGCGGTCAGACGTAGCCGAATGCCGGCGGGAAGACGAGCACGACGATCGTCGCCCAGGCGAGGTAGACCGGAACGTACCCCGTCTGCCAGCGCTCGAGCCGGTCGTATGTCGTCCTGCCCATCACGAACCGCAGCTGCAGCCAGGCGGCTCCGGTGAGGTTCGCCAGCAGGATGAGGTTCAGCCCGAGCGAGGCGAGCTTGTTCGGGCTCGCGCCGTACTCCGCGATGCGCCCGATCATCGCGATGAGCACCAGCAGGTCGACGAGGATGGCGGCGAGGACCATCACGAGCTGCAGACGGTCGAACCACGACGCCGGTGCGATCGGGTCGCGGGCCGACAGTGCATAGAGGAGCAGGCCGAGCACGACCACCAGCACCACGTCGAAGATGATGAGCAGATCGCGCTGGCCGAACATCTCGGGGGCGCCGTCGACGGGCTCCACGAGCGCGCCCTGCATCAGCCCGGCGACGAAGAACGCCACCAGGAGCAGGGTGAACAGCGGGGTGAAGAGCTTCGTCAGCACCGGCGCGATGTTCTCGATCACGCTCTGCTTGGCCTCGACGAGCCATCCGGCGATGACGACCGCCCCGGCGATCCCGCACGGCAGGAGCCAGTCGTTGACGAAGTCGGCGGCGTCGAGCCCGATCGCGCTGAACACTCCCATCGTCAGCCCGATGAGCACCGCCCCGCCGAGGGCGATCAGCACGAAGTACACGAACCACTCGCCCGTGAAGCGGATGAAGTCCATGCGCGCGCGGCTCGATCGCACGTCGCCGTTCGCGTAGGCGATGCCCGCGACGATCCACAGGGCGACGACGGCGTGGATCGCCGCGAGGACGAGGGTCGCGGCATCCGGTCCGAATGGATAGAGGTTGAGCGCGAGCGCCGCCACGGCGAACGGGACGGCGACCATCGCGACGGTCGCCGCCGACGAGCGGCGTCGCACCAGGAAGTACGCGGCGAGGAACGGAAGGACGAGGACCGCGAGGTTGCGCGCATAGAAGTCGCCGTCGCTCGAGAAGTCCGCCCCGAACAGCGCGGGGACCTTGATGGCGACGGCAGCGGCGACGGCGAACCCGACCGCGAGGAGCATCGGCCCCGACCGCGACGGCGCCGCCTCGGGCTCGGCCACGACGAGCTGCTTCCACAGCCGCTCGGAGTGCTCGCGCGCGTACTCGCGAGAGAGGTCGTCCAGCCCGCCCATGCGCTTGACGGCGACGAGGAAGGCCTCGTCGGGCGCGAGCCCGGATGCCTCGAGCCGCTCGATCTGGTCGCGGAGATGGTCCTCCAGCTCATCGACGTCACGCCCGGCGATGGCGTCGCGCCGGCCGACATACTCGCGCCAGGCGGTGATCTGCTGCTCGACCTGTGGTTCGAGATCGGGGGTCATGCGGGCGCACCTCCCAGCGCGAAGGCGCTGCGATCCCCGCCGTCGCGGTCGGCCCACACCTTCTGGAGCGCCGTGCTGACGACGCTCCACTGTCGGCGCTGCTCGGCGAACGCCGCCTGACCGCTGCCGCTGAGCCGATAGTGCTTGCGGGGACGCCCGGTCGGCGAGGCGCTCCATGTGGCCTCGACGTGGCCGAGGCGCTCGAGGCGGTGAAGAAGGGGGTACAGCATCCCGTCGCTCCACTCGAGCTCGCCGTCGGACAGCTCGCTCACCCGCTGGAGGATGGCGTAGCCGTACGACTCGCCTTCCGCGAGGATGCCCAGCACCATCGGCGTCGCGGCTGCCGCGACGAGGTCTTTGCCGATCTTCACATCCGTCTCCTATACCTAGATCAACAAGGTACGTAGAGGTACAAGGTAACACGACCGACCGCTGAGCGGTGGGGCCGGGTGGAGCGATCAGCGCGGCCGGGTGGAGGCCCGCACGACCAGCTCGGGCTGGAAGACGGTCTGCCGTGCGATGCTCTCGGGGTCGGCCGCCTCTTCGAGCACGATCCGCAGGGCCGTGCGCCCGATCATCCGGCTCGGCTGACGGATCGACGACAGCGGCACGGCGGCAGCGGCCGCGAACGGGATGTCGTCGAACCCGATGATCGCGATGTCGTGGGGCACGAGCATCCGTCCGTCGACGACCAGTGACTGGAGCAGGCCGAGCGCCAGCAGGTCGTTGGCGGCGAAGAGCGCATCCGGCCAGTCCCGGCGGGGGCGTGCGAGGATGCGCGCCCCGGCGGCGACGCCGTCTTCGACGGTCATGGCGGAGGTGGCGACGACCTCGACCTCGACCGGCGCGCTGGCGTTCTCGGCGGCGACGCGCGCGCCGGCGAGGCGGTCGTTCACCTGGCGGATGTCGAACGGGCCGCCGACGAAGGCGATGCGGCGTCGGCCGCCCTCGATGAGGTGCTCGACGGCCATACGCCCGCCGACGACGCTGTCTACGGAGACCGACGAGAAGCGTCCGTCTCCGCTGAAGCGGTCGACGAGCACGGCGGCGATCCCGCGGGCGCGCAGGCGCTGCAGTCGCGCGGTCACGTCACCGTAGGGGGCGATCAGGAGGCCGCGGACCTGCTGCTCCTCGAAGAGGTCGAGGTAGAGCTTCTCGCGGGCGAGGTCTTCGTCGGTGTTGCCGTAGAGGATGGCGATGCCGTGCTTGGTCGCCTCGTCCTCGGCGCCGCGCACCACGTCGTTGTAGAACGGGTTCTGCCCGTCGAGCACGACGAACCCGACGGTGGTGCTCACGCCGGCGCGGAGCTTGCGCGCGGCGTCGTTGCGCACATACCCGAGCTCCTCGATCGCGCGGCTCACGCGGTCGACCGAATCGGCCGACACCTCGTCGGGGCGGTTCAGGACGTTCGAGACGGTGCCCACCGAGACTCCCGCGCGCAGCGCGACATCACGGATGCTGACGGGCACGGCGCCTCCTACTCCCTTGTCGGATCACGATTCGGTCACTGTCGCCCTTCGACTTGACCGGTCACGTCGGTGTACTTAGAGTAGCCTGAAACCCGTCTGAATCGATTCATCAACTTTCACCTCAACGAGGAGGCCGCCGTGGCAGCAGATGTCGCACCCGCCGCGCCGCACCCCGCGCTCGAACTCCGCCGGGTGGTGAAGTCCTTCGGTCCCGTGGTCGCACTGCGCTCCGGAAGCCTGACGCTCGACCGCGGTTCCATCCACGCCCTCATCGGCGAGAACGGGGCCGGCAAGTCGACGCTCGTCAAGATCGTCGCGGGACTCTACCGCCGCGACGCCGGGGAGTTCCTCCTCGACGGCGAGTCGGTCGACTTCACGAGCACCGCACAGTCGAAGGCCGCCGGAATCGCCGTGATCTACCAGGAGCCGACGCTGTTCCCCGACCTGTCGGTCACGGAGAACATCTTCATGGGCCGCCAGCCCACGAACCGCTTCGGCCGCATCGACCGCAAGGCGATGCGCACCGAGGCCGTCGAGATCTTCCAGCGGCTCGGCGTCGCGCTCGACCCCGACCGGGTCACCGAGGGTCTCTCGATCGCCGACCAGCAGATCATCGAGATCGCCAAGGCCATCTCGCTCGACGCCCGCGTGCTCATCATGGACGAGCCGACCGCCGCGCTGTCGGGCGTCGAGGTCGAGCGGCTCTTCGCGGTGGCGCGGAGCCTCCGCGACGAGGACCGCGCGCTGCTGTTCATCTCGCACCGCTTCGACGAGGTCTTCGCGCTGTGCGACACCGTCACCGTGATGCGCGACGGCTCGTACATCGACACGACCCCGATCATCGACACGACCGTCGACGACCTCGTGCGCCAGATGGTGGGACGCGACGTCACCGAGATGTTCCCCAAGCTGCCGGCCGAGGTCGGCGACGTGGTGCTCGCCGTCGACGGCCTCACCCGCAGGGGTGTGTTCCGCGACATCTCGTTCACACTGCGGGCCGGCGAGATCGTCGGCCTCGCCGGCCTCGTCGGCGCGGGTCGCAGCGAGGTCGCGCGAGCCGTGTTCGGCGTCGACGTGTACGAGAGCGGATCCGTCACCCTCGAGGGTCGTGCGCTCCCCAAGGGCAACCCGCGCCTCGCCACGAATCGGGGGATCGCTCTGGTGCCCGAAGACCGCCGCAAGCAGGGACTCGTCCTCGACGACGGCGTCTCGCGCAACATCACGCTCGCCATCCGCTCGAAGCTCGCCAAGTGGGGGCTGCTGTGGTCCGGGCTCGAGAACGAGGCGGCCGCCGTGTGGGCGAGTCGGCTCGAGGTGAAGACCGCGGCGCTGGATGCCGAGGCCGGAACGCTCTCGGGCGGGAACCAGCAGAAGGTCGTGCTCGGCAAGTGGCTCGCGACCGAGCCGAAGGTGCTCATCGTCGACGAGCCGACGCGCGGCATCGACGTCGGCACCAAGGCCGAGGTGCACCGACTGATCTCGCAGCTCGCGCAGCAGGGCATGGCGATCCTCATGATCTCGTCGGAGCTCCCGGAGGTGCTGGGCATGGCAGACCGCGTCCTCGTGATGCGCGAAGGCCGCCTCACCGGCGAGTTCCCCCGCGCCGAGGCCACTCCGGAGGCCGTCATGTACGCCGCGACCGCCGATGCGGAGGTGGCCCGATGACCGCCACCGTCACGCCCACCGTGCAGCCGGGCTCCAGCGCGGCATCCAAGCTCGTCAAGCGCATCGCGACCGCGCGGGAGACGGGCATCCTCGTCGCCCTCCTCCTCGTGATCCTGTTCGCGACCATCAGCAACCCGACGTTCCTGTTCTCCGGCGACGGGTTCCGCGACCTGCTGCTCACCCCGTCGCTCCTCCTGCTCGTCGCGGTCGGATCGGCGATCGTGATCATCACGCGCAACGTCGACCTGTCGGTCGGCTCGATCGTCGGACTCACCGCCTACCTGACCGGGCGCCTGTTCATCGACATCCCGGGCATCCCGCTCATCGGGGTCTTCGTGGGCGGCGTCCTCCTCGGCGGTCTCCTAGGACTCATCAACGGCTCGCTCGTCGCGTTCGCCCGCGTCCCCGCCCTCGTGATCACGCTCGGCACGATGTATGTCTACCGCGGCATCAACGTCGCCTGGACCGGCAGCGACCGCATCAACGCGTCGGATCTGCCGCCGGACTTCCGCGCCCTCGGCACCGATCGGATCCTCGGCATCCCGATCCTCACGATCATCGCCGTCGTGGTGCTCGTCGTCGCCGCCTGGTATCTGCGGAACCTCCGCAGCGGCCGCGAGCTCTACGCCATCGGATCCGACCCCGCCGCCGCGCACCTCTACGGCCTGCGCGTCACCCGTCGGGTGATCGGCGCCTTCGTCACCAGCGGCGCCCTCGCCGGGCTCGCCGGGGTGCTCTACGCCGCGCGCTACGGCACCGTCAGCTCGGGCGCCGGGTTCGGCTGGGAGCTGCAGGCGATCGGCGCGGCCGTGATCGGCGGCGTCGCGATCTCGGGCGGCGTCGGCACGGTGTGGGGCGCGGCGATCGGCGCGTTCCTGCTGCTGACGATCAACCGCGCCCTGCCGATCCTCGGGATCGACGACTTCTGGCAGCGCGCCGTGGTCGGCGTGCTGATCCTCGGCGCCATCGTTCTCGACCGGGTGCTCGCGGTCCGCCAGCACCGACGACTCATCGCACAGAGGGAGGAGACCCGATGACCGCTCTGACGGATGCCGCGCCCGCGCGCACCTACAAGGCCCACGCGAAGCCCGCCTGGCGTCGGGTCCTGCTCACCCGGGAGTCGGCGATCATCGCGATCCTGATCCTGGTGATCGTCGTCGCCCTTGCGACGGTGCGGAACTTCGACAGCCCGCTCACCGTGACCTACCTGCTGCGCGACATCGCGCCGATCCTGCTGATCGCGCTCCCCATGACGCTCATCATCATCACGGAGGAGATCGACCTCTCGGTCGCGAGCATCGTCGGCCTGTCGAGCGTCATGACGGGCATCCTCACTCAGGCAGGTGTGCCGTTCCCGCTCGCCGCGCTCGTCGCCGTCCTCGTCGGGACCATCGCCGGCGCGTTCAACGGGTTCCTCATCACCGTCGTCGGACTGCCCTCGCTCGCCGTCACGATCGGCACGCTGGCTCTCTTCCGCGGCATCGCCGTGGGCCTGCTCGGAACGACGGCGATCACCGAGTTCCCCGAGGAGTGGACCGACCTCGCGAAGGCGAACCTCCCCGGCACCCCGATCCCGATGATCATGATCCCGTTCGTGGTGCTCGCGATCATCTTCGCGGTGGTCCTGCACTTCACCCCGTTCGGCCGCTCGCTCTACGCGATCGGACTGAGCAAGGAGGCTGCGGCGTTCTCCGGCATCGACGTCGGCCGCACCAAGTTCCTGCTGTTCGTCGTCAGCGGCGCCGTCTCCGGCTTCGCCGGGGTGTACTTCACGCTCCTCTACTCGAACGCCCGCGGCGACAACGCCATGGGCATGGAGCTGCAGGTCATCGCGGCAGTGCTCCTCGGCGGCGTCTCGATCTTCGGCGGCCGCGGAGCGCTCCACGGCGTGATCGCCGGCGTCCTCCTCATCGGCACGCTCGGCAGCGCACTGCGCCTCGCGAGCGTGTCGAGCGACATCATCAACGTCATCACGGGACTGCTCCTCATCGTCTCCGTGGTCTCGTCCAGCCTGCTCGCATGGCTCCAGGTCCGGAGGGCCTCCGCCATCGGGAAGAGGAAGGGGCGAGCCGACGCGTCATCAGACCCGTCGTGATCGCCCCAGAGCACCACACACCACCGCAGCTACGCATCCGCAGACTGCACCAAGGAAGGAAACAATGATGTTCGGACTTCAGCGCAAGGGGCGCGTGGCACTGGCCGCGGCCGCCCTCACCGTCGGGGTCGCCCTCGTCGCGACCGGTTGTGCCGGTGGCGGTTCGGGTGGCGAGGCGACGGACGGCGGGGATGGCGGCGACGCGAGCCTGTCGATCACGATGCTGCCCAAGAACCTGGGCAACCCGTACTTCGACACCTCGACGGGTGGTGCGGAGCTGGCCACGGAGGAGTTCGGCGGCACGTTCGAGGAGGTCGGCCCGACCGAGGCGACCCCGACCTCGCAGGTGCAGTACATCCAGACCGCGGCGCAGCAGGGCGCCGGGGGTCTGATCGTCTCGGCGAACGACCCCGAGGCGATCTGCGACGCGCTCGACGAGGCCCGCTCGGCCGGTGTCAAGGTCGTCACGTTCGACTCCGACACCAACCCGGACTGCCGTGACCTGTTCATCAACCAGGCCACCGCGGAGGGCATCGCGAAGGTCCAGGTCGACCTGATCACCGAGCAGATCGGCGACGAGGGTCAGATCGCGATCCTGTCGGCATCGGCGAACGCGACGAACCAGAACGCGTGGATCGAGATGATGGAGGAGGAGCTGGCCGCGAACCACCCGAACGTGGAGCTCGTCGAGGTCGTCTACGGCGACGACGACGACCAGACGTCGTTCGACAAGACCGCGGCGCTGCTGCAGACCTACCCGGAGCTGAAGGGCATCGTCTCGCCCACCACGGTCGGCATCGCCGCCGCGGCCCGCTACCTGTCGACCTCGGAGTACAAGGGCCAGGTCGCGCTGACGGGCCTCGGCACCCCGAACCAGATGCGCGAGTACGTCGAGGACGGCACCGTGACCGCGTTCGCGCTGTGGAACCCGGCCGACCTCGGATACCTCGCCGCGTACGCGGCGCAGGCCCTCATCACCGGTGAGATCACCGGCGAGGAAGGCGACACGTTCGAAGCCGGCGAGCTGGGCACGTTCGAGGTCGGCCCCGACGCCGGCGTCCTCCTCGGCGACCCGTACGAGTTCAACGCCGACAACATCGGCGACTTCGACTTCTGAGTCGAAGCGCCCTCGAGCGCCCGGTCCGCATCACGCGGGCCGGGCGCTCGGTCGTCTCGGCACGCCTCGATAGCCTGGAGGCGAGGACGAGGCATCCGTCCACCTGATCTGAGGAGACACCCGTGCCGCTTGTCGTGATGGGGGTCGCCGGGTCCGGCAAGTCGACGGTCGCGATCGCGCTGGCCGCCGAACTGGGCGGCGCGTACCTCGATGCCGATGACTTCCATCCCGCCGCGAACGTGGCGAAGATGGCGGCCGGCATCCCGCTGACGGACGACGACCGGATGCCGTGGCTGCGCGTCGTGGGCGAGGCGATGGCCGCGGAGACCGCGCAGGACCGGCTCGCGGTCGTCGCGTGCTCGGCCCTGCGCCGCTACTACCGCGACACGCTGCGCCGGGCCGGTGGCGATGTCTTCTTCGTGCAGCTCGACGGCTCGCCCGAACTGCTCGCGGCCCGGATCAACGCCCGCACCGACCACTTCATGCCGCCGTCGCTCCTCGCCTCGCAGCTCGCGGCGCTCGAGCCGCTGGAGGCCGACGAGCCAGGAGTGGTCGTCTCGATCGACGCGCCGGTGGACGCGATCGTGGCGGAGGCCTCGGCGCGCTGGGCGGATGCCGCGAACTCTGACATCCTGTAGCGACCCCGGCACCGCGGCCGGGCCCACGAGGGAGAGCACATGGCCGGCAAGTACGACCTCGACACCACGACGCTCGGGCAGCTGCTCGACGATCCGGAGGCGCGCGGGATCATCGTCGAACTGGTGCCCGAGCTGCCCGAACACCCGATGATCGGCTTCGCCAAGGGCATGCCCGCCGCCGCCGTGCTGAAGATGGCGGGCAGTCAGCTCCCCTCCGAGACTCTGAGCGAGCTCACGACGCGCATCGCCGCGCTCTGACCCGCATCGCCTAGGGCGGCGAAGCGCCGAGCTCGGTCTTCCGGCGCTCGCGCATCGCGAGGAACAGCGGGAAGGTGAAGGCGAAGGCGGTGACCGCTGCGCCCACGACGTAGAGCCACCCGAGCCGCATCCCGAGGCGCCGGGCCTCGACGATGACGAAGACGCTTCCGGCCACGGCCACGACCAGCAGATCGACGCCGATCGACGACACCGCGGGGCCGCTCGTGAGCAGGTCTCCGACGAAATCACGCAGCTGCACGATCGCGAGGACGTTGAACCACCACGTGCCCACGAGCCCGGCCGCGGCGAGACACAGGTAGACGACGGCGAGCGGGCTCCAGTGGCGGGTCATGTGCCGATCATCCGACGGATGCCGCG
Organism: Microbacterium sulfonylureivorans; assembly: GCF_003999995.1. Classification (NCBI taxonomy): domain Bacteria; kingdom Bacillati; phylum Actinomycetota; class Actinomycetes; order Micrococcales; family Microbacteriaceae; genus Microbacterium; species Microbacterium sulfonylureivorans. The sequence goes on along the minus strand of NZ_RJAD01000001.1, from coordinate 793,714 downwards.
GCATCCGTCGGCGCACACGCTCGGGTGGTCGCGACCGGCGTCGTCAGCCGCGACGCGACAAGCCTGCGTTGACCACGCCCGCCCCCAGCACCACGGCGGCGGCCGCGATCGGCGCGACGAGCGCTGCCTGCGCTCCGGCGGCCTCGCCGACGAGGCCGGTGACAGCGGATGCCGCCGACTGGCCGACGACGATGCCCGAGCCGAGCATCGTCATGACGGTCGCCGAGCGGCCGAGCGGGCTGCGCCCCGCGGCGAGGCTGTACTGCGTGACGAGCGTCGGGCCGATGCCGATGCCGATCACCAGGAGGCAGAGGGTCATCGCGCCGACGCTGTGCACGAAGGGGAGCGCGAGCGTGCCGGCGACGAGGATCCCGGCGAAGACGAGCCAGCGCGCCGTGAGGGTGAATCGAGCCGGGAAGAGAGCGACGCCCAGGGCGAGCGCCGCGGAGCCGATCCCCATCGCGCCGTAGACGAGGCCGGCCTGCTCGGGTGCGCCGCGCTCGGCCATGAACGCCGTGAGCGAGGTCAGCATCGCGCCGAAGAAGAGCCCCATGCCGAGTGCGCCGACGACGGTGGTCAGGAGCGCGGGACGCGCCAGCTCTCGCGCCGGCGCCTGCGGCGGCTTCGCGGCGCCCGCCGCCGCGGACACGGCGGCGGTCGGATGGAGCGCGAACGCGCTGACGAACACGAGCGCCAGCACGGCGGCGCCGATGACCGGGGCCGCGGGGCTCATCGTGGTCGCGAGGAGGCCGACGATCACCGGTCCGAAGACGAAGACGATCTCGTCGGCGGCCGACTCGTACGCCATCGTGCCCCCCACGACGGACTCGCGGCGATCCTTCGAGAAGGTGCGGCCGATGATCCCCACGAGTCGGCTGCGCGAGAGCGGAGCGACCTGCGGCATCGACGCGCCGATGAGGAACGCGACGGCGAGGAGCGCGGCATCCGGCACCGACGCGAACGCCAGCCAGGCGATCGCGAGGAGGAGCACGCTGTTGACGGTTCCCGAGATCAGGAGCACCCGGCGCTGGCCGAAGCGGTCGGCGGCGGCGCCGAGCAGCGGCCCGATGAGCGCGGTGCCGAGGCCCGTCATCGCCGAGGTCAGGCCGCCGAGCGCGAGCGACCCGCGCGCCGAGACCACGAGGGTCAGGATGCCGACCACCATCATGGCGAACGGCAGCCGGGCGATCAGCGCGATCGGGAAATAGGCGAAGCCGGTCTCGCGGACGAGACTCGTGCGGCGCGGTGCGGCCAGAGTGGTGTGCATCGGAGGTTCCTGTGTGTGTCCGCCGCGATTCGCGGCAACTCGTGCCGCCTTGGTCCGCGTCGGGCCAGGTAGATACACATCGGGGATGGTGCCCCCAGTCTATCGGAGGCGTCGGGCAGGAGCCTGGACGGCTCTCAGGGGGCCTCCGGGATCCACACGCGCATGGTCGACGGACCGCGCTCCGCCCACTCGTGGTACGGCACGAGCGCGACTTCGGCGATCGCGGCACCCCGTTCGTCCGGCTCTTCGCCGTACGGCCAGCGCCCGTCCTCGAGCGGCAGGCGCGACACGGTGATCCACACCCGGCCGTCGCGCTCGACCGGGTCCGCCCCGGCGACGATCCCCACCCGGCCGACGTCGTCGACCCCCGCGGGCGCGAGGTCGATCGACTCCAGCGCGAGCACCTCGGGGCCGCGCTCGACGGCGATGCAGCCGCGCACGGCGTCGATGCGTCCGTCGGGCTCCGACACCCGGGGCGCCATCGGCAGGTCGAGCTGCACGACGTCGCCCGCGCGGAAGGCGTGACGGATCTCGACCATGCCGGGATCCACCGAGCGCTGCTGCACGAAGTCCGCCGCGACGACGCGCAGCGTCGCTCCCGCGGCCCAGGACGGCACGCGCAGGCTGAGGGTCCAGGGCGCGTCGGAGTCGGTCGTGTGCGTCACCACGACGCGGCCGTCCGCGGGATACGCGGTGTCGACCTCGAAGGCGACCGGGCGCCCGTCGTCGAGCGTCGTCCGGATCGAAGCCGGGGCGTACTGGTGCAGCTGGATGCCGTCCGAGTCCGCCGTGGCCAGGTAGGCGTCCAGGCTCGCGAGCGTGCGCGCGACGTTCGGCGGACAGCACGAGACCTCGAACCAGGGGGCTCGCAGCGACGACGATGCGCGGGGCGACGTGCCGTCCGGGTCGGCGGGGACGCCGGGAACCCGCTGGTGCAGGGTGTTCGCGTAATAGAAGGAGCGACCGTCGGGCGACGGGGAGGTCGCCACGACGTTGTAGAGCGTCCGCTCGATCAGATCGGCGTGACGCGCGTCGGCGCCCGCGAGGAGCAGCCGCCACGTGAACATGATCGAGCCGATGCCGGCGCACGTCTCCGAGTAGGCCCGGTCCGGCGGCAGCTCGAAGTCGTCGCCGAACGCCTCGTCCTGGTGGTGCGATCCCTGCCCGCCCGTGATGTACGTGCGGCGGGCAACGGTGCGGTCCCACTGTCGGCGCAGCGCCTTGAGCAGCTCGGTGTCGCCGGCATCCACCGCCACGTCGACGGCGCCCGCCGACAGGTAGTTGGCGCGCACCGCGTGGCCACGCAGCACCTTCGCGTCGCGGACGGCGACGTCGTCCTGGAAGTACTTGCGGCCCCACTCGATGTCGCGGAGCGTTCCCCGGCCGTGGCGCTCGACGAACAGCCGCGCCTGCGCGAGGTACCGGCGGTCGCCCGTCGCGCGCGCCAGTTCGGCGAGGCCGACCTCGATCTCGGCGTGGCCGCAGATCGCGTCGCGGCCATCGGGCCCGAACTCGGCGCACACGAGATCGGCCGCGCGCCGGGCGACGCCGATGAGCCCATCGTCGGAGCCCGGACGTGTGCGCTCGCGCGCGACGGCGGCCTGGAAGAGGTGCCCGAGGCAGTACAGCTCGTGACCCCACTCGAGGTCGGACCACCGGGGCGCCTGCCCGTCGCGACCGAACCTCGTGTTGAGGTATCCGTCCTCCTCCTGGGCGGCGGCGACGCGGGCTGCGACCGCCCGGAACCGCTCCTCGAGCGCGTCGTCGTCTGTGCGTCCGATCTCCCACGCCAGGGCCTCGAGGTACTTGTAGACCTCCGAGTCGGAGAACTCCCGGCCGCGGCGGCCCGCGACGAGCCCGCCGGTGACGGCGAGGTCGAAGTTCGGCAGCCAGCCCTCCGACTCGAGTCGTGAGCCGATGTGATCGAGCGTCTCCCGCCCGTTCACCGCCTGCCGCTCGCCCCAGAATCCGCCGGTGATGCGGACGTCGCCGAGGCCGAGCGGCCTGAGCCGGCCACGGCCGGGGACGACGGGCGCCAGCGGCGCCGGGGTGATGGTGTGCATGGTCATCCCTTGAACGCTCCCGACATGAAACCGCGGACATAGTGCCGCTGGAGGATGAGGAACAGCACGATGCAGGGGAGGGCGAGCACGACGACCCCCGCCTCGGTCGCGCCGTAGTCGACGACGCCCTGCACCTGGCCGCGGAGGTTGGCGACGGCGAGGGGCAGCGTCATCCGGTTCGTGTCGCTGATGAGGATCAGCGGCGCCATGAAGTCGTTCCAGGCAGTCAGGAAGGCGAAGAGTCCGACCGTCACGAGCCCCGGCTTCACCGCGGGAAGCAGGACGCGCCACAGCGCACCGAAGCTGGAGCATCCGTCGACGAGTGCGGCTTCGTCCATCTCGCGGGGGATCGACTCGAACGAGATGCGCATCATGAACATCGAGAACGGCAGCTGGAACATCGTGATCACCAGGGCGACGCCCACGAGCGAGTTCTGCAGGCCGACCTCGTTGAGGATCACGTAGAGCGGGATCAGCAGCGTCGCGTACGGCACCATCAGGATCGCGAGCGTCACCAGGAACAGCACGTTCTTGCCGGGGAACGAGAAGCGCGCGAACGCGTAGCCCCCGAGAAGCGAGATGAACAGCGTCAGCGCCACGGTGAGGCCGGACACGATCAGCGAGTTGCCCAGGTAGACCCAGATGCCGGCCTGGTAGTCGGCGAGGGCGAGGTAGTTGCCGAAGCCCCAGCCGTCGGTCTGGCTGGTGCCCGCGAGCGGCTGGAAGGACGACACCCCCGTCCAGATCAGCGGGTACAGGAAGATGACCGCGAGCGCCGCGGTGAACACCCAGTAGGGGATGCCGAACGCGATGCGCGCGGCGCGGCTGCGGCCGTGCCGAGGGCGGGTCGGGCGGGACTTCGGCGCCACGATGCTGCGGGTCAGTGTCTCGGTCATGGCGTCAGCTCTCCTCGGGGCGGCGGAACGCGCGCAGCTGGAAGACGTTGATGATGATGAGCGCGATGAGCACCAGCACCGACAGCGCCGCGGCGATGCCCAGGTTGTTCTGCCCCTGGAAGGCCACGTTGTAGATCAGCTGGACGATGGTCATCGTGCTGTTGTCGGGGCCGCCCTTGGTGAGGATGTAGAACTGCTCGAAGGCGAGCAGCGACCCGGTCACGCACATGATCGTGGTGAGGGCGAACGTCGGCCGCAGCAGCGGGACGGTGATGTCGCGGAAGGTCTGCCACCGTGAGGCGCCGTCGATGCGCGCCGCCTCGTAGATGTCGTCCGGGATGCCCTGCAGACCGACGAGCATGAGGAGCATGTAGAACCCCGCGTAGCGCCAGACGATGAGGAAGATCGTCGACCACAGCGCCCCCTCAGGGGTTCCGAGGAACGTGATCCCCCACGACGCCATGAGGTCGGCGAATGGCCCGGCGATCGGCGAGTACAGCACGTAGAAGAGGAGGGATGCCGAGGCCAGGCCCAGTGCGCTGGGCACGAGGAAGGCCGTGCGCAGGAATCCCTTCCAGCGGGTCGACTCCTGCACGAGGAGCGCGAGCCCGAGCCCGAGCCCGATCAGGATGACCGTCGTGATCACCGTGTAGAGCAGGGTGAAGCGGATCGATTCCCAGAACAGGCGCAGGTTGACCGCGTCGACGTAGTTCTCGGGGAAGTTCGGCCCCTGGTTGCCCGTCATGAGAGGCCAGTCGCTGCCCGACATCTGGAACACGAGGGCCAGCGGCACCAGGAACAGGAGGATCACGAAGATCGCGGTGGGGGCGGCGTAGAGCCAGCCCTGCACCGGACCGCCGAGGGCGGTGCGATGCCGACCGCGCCTGTTCCGTACGCGGGCGTTCGCGAGGGCGCTGACGACCATGTCGCGGCCTTTCTCGGGGAGGTTCGGGGACGAAGCGGGGCGGTCGCAGGCGCGCGACCGCCCCGCTGTGGTTTCGGTCCTACTGGCTGAGGACCGCAGTGATCTCTTCGTTGTCGGCGTCGACGGAGTCGTCGTCGCCGAGCACGGCGTTTCGCACCAGTGTCAGCCACGGGCTGCCGGGGGCGTTGAACGCCTGCTGGAACTGGAGGGCGACGGGGGTGTCGCCCATACCGGCGACCTCGTTGATCGTCACGAGGCGGGGGTCCTCCGCGGCGTACTCGTTGTCGGCGAGGTCCGAGCGCGAGACGGCGTTGTTGTCCTTCGCCAGCACGTCGACCTGCGCCTCCTCCGACATCATCCACTGCAGGAAGTTCCAGGCCTGGGCCGAGAGCTCCGAGTCCTTCGAGATGCCGATGCCGTCACCGCCGACGAACGTCGATGCTCCGCCGTCGACACCGGGGAGGCCGGCGACCCCCGCGTCGAACTCGAGCGACGACAGCAGCGTGGCGGGGAACGGCATGACGCCGACCTTGCCCTCGCTGAAGGCGGCCGTCCAGGTCGGGCCGGTCTCCTCGGCGGAGCCGGGGAGGACGGCGCCCTCGTCGACGAGATCCTTCCACGTGGAGTAGACCTCCTTGGCGGTGTCGCTCGCGAGCAGGGACTCGGTGCCCTCCTCGTTCATGACCTGGTCGCCCGAGGCCCAGATCGACGGGAACCACGTGAAGACGAGGCATCCGCCGCAGTTCAGGCCGGAGGCCGTCCCGTAGGTGTCGGGCTTGTTCAGCGCCTGCACGGCCTTGGCCGCGTCGGCGAACTCCTCGAGCGTCGCGGGGGCGACCTCGGGGTCGAGCCCGGCCTCGGCGAAGAGCTCCTTGTTCCAGAACAGCATCGACAGGTCGAGCACGAAGGGCAGGACGTGCTCCTGGCCCTCGTAGGTGCCGGCCGACAGGTGGCCCTTGTTGATGTAGTCCTTGTAGTCGAGGCCGTCGATCTGCGCCGTGATGTCCTGGAACAGGCCCTGCTGGACCCAGTTCGGGACGTAGACGATGTCGGCGGCGAACAGGTCGGGCAGCCCGTCCGAGCCGGCGGCGGCGCCGACCTTCGCGACGTAGTCGTCGTTCGGGACGACCGTGAGCTCGACCTGGTTCTCGTGCGAGGCGTTGTAGGCGTCGACGAGGAGATTGGCCTGGCGCTCCATCGGCGCACGGGTCCACAGGGTCAGCGTCGAGCCGTCATCGACGCCCTCGGCCGGGATGGACTCTGCGGGGGTGGGGGTGTCGCTGCTGCCGGCGCAGGCGGTGAGACCGCCGACGAGGGCTCCCGCAGCCACGAAGGCCGTGGCTGCACGCAGTGCGGCACGGCGTCGGGTAGTGAACATGCAACTGTCTCCTCTAGCTCATCTTCGAGCGGATGACGCCGGCCCCAGGGTCGGCACCGCTGCGTTGGTGCGTGGTGGATTCGAAATCTACGAAATCCCTTTCGGCAAGGTATCGTCGCAAATGCCGAGGAGTCAAGTACTCTCAGCGATAACCTTTCCGCACCACAAGGAGGTGCCCGTGACATCTCATGAGAACGGGTCGCGAGCAGCGACGCTCAGCGACGTCGCTCGACTGGCGGGCGTGTCGATCGCGACCGCCTCGAAGGCGCTCAACAACCGCGGCGACGTCGCGGTCGCGACCCGTCAGCGCGTCATACACGCCGCCGACGAGCTCGCCTTCACCCCGAATGCGATGGCCAAGGGACTCCTCGCCGGCCGCACCGGCACGGTCGGGCTGCTCACGAGCGACCTCGAGGGCCGCTTCATGATCCCGATCCTCATGGGAGCCGAAGACGCCTTCGGCGCCGGGCAGATCAATGTCTTCCTGTGCGACGCCCGCGGCGACGCCATCCGCGAGCAGCACCATCTCAAGGCTCTGCTGAGCCGGCGGGTCGACGGCATCATCGTCGTCGGACGCGCCACCGACCCCCGCCCCTCGCTCGGGCAGGACCTCCCGGTGCCGGTCGTGTACGCCTACGCGCCGTCCGACGATCCGCGAGACCTCTCGCTCACGCCCGACAACTACTCGGGCGGCCGCCTCGCCGTCGAGCACCTCCTCGCCTGCGGACGCACGCGCATCGCGCACATCACCGGCGATCCCTCGTACGCCGCCGCGCAGGACCGTCTCGCCGGCGCTCGCGCGGGGCTCGAGGCGGCCGGGCTCGCGCTGGTCGGCGAGCCGATGTTCTCGGAATGGACCGAGCACTGGGGGAGGGATGCCGCGGCCATGGTGCTCGAGCGTCACCCCGACGTCGACGCGATCTTCTGCGGCTCCGACCAGATCGCCCGCGGTGCGCTCGACACGGCGCGCGACCTCGGCCGGCGCGTGCCCGACGATCTCGCGATCATCGGCTACGACAACTGGGAGGTCCTCGCCACGAACTCGCGCCCCGAGCTGACGAGCATCGACGCCAACCTGCAGATGCTGGGCCGCCAGGCCGCGCAGCGGGTGTTCGACGCGATCGACGGCGTCGACATCGGCAGCGGCGAGCACCACTCGCCGGTGCGCCTGGTCATCCGCGGATCGACGATCCCGCGACGCTGATCAGCCGCGGCCGGCGCGTCCCCACCATCGGCGCCGGCGAGCGGGATGCTCCGGCTCGGACGCGGCCGAACGGGCGCGCGCGTCGCGCCGCTCCGCCCACGCGGCGACCTCGGCGTCGGCATCCCGAGTCGGAGTCACCACGGGCGGGCCGCCCTGCAGCTGCCGGCGCGCCTCGACAACGCGGCGATTGAAGTCGTCCACGGCGTCGCGCACCTCGGCCTCGCGTGACAGGGCGTCGAGACGCTGCGCGAACTCGGCCGCCTCCACCCGGAGCATGAGCGCCGGCGGTCCGAGGCCGCTGAGCTGCTCGCGCTCGATCTTGCGCCGGATCCACCAGTCCGGGTCGTGGCTCTCGCCGAGTCCCGGGATCGGCTTTCCCGCACCGGGAAGGTCGTCGAACTCGCCGCGGCGGATCGCCTGCTGGATCGCCGTCTCGACGTACGCTGCGCGGTCCACGGCGTTGGCGGCGGACGTGCGGTCCGCGTCGGGCGGGGCGGGGGACACGGCATCCGGGTCCTGCGCCCCGCGCAGCTCTTCCCGGTAGCGGGCGGCGGCCACCCGCGGATCGTCGGTCATCTGCGCACCTCCCTGAGCCGAGGGTCCGCTTCGAGCCTACGACGGCTCTGCCCGGTCGCGAGGGGAGCCGGACTCGCGGGTCAGACGTGGTCGCGCCACGAGTGCCGGGGCTCGTAGCCGAGGAGGCGGCGCGCCTTGTGGATCGAGAGGAGCGTCTCGTGGTCGCCGATCTCGCCCGTCACCGGCACCCCGGGGAAGACCTCCGCGATGAGCTCGGCGTTCGGCCGTGTCATCACCGTGTCTGCAGCTGCGATGAGGAACTGGTCGAAGCCCGGGGGCGCGACCTCGAGCGCACGCTCCACCGCCTGGGCGCCGTCGCGCGCATCGATGTAGCCCCACAGGTTCCACTTGCGCAGGAGGGCGTCGGCGTCGAACGAGGGGAACTCCGCGTAGTCCTCCGGCACCATGACATTCGAGAACCGCAGGGCCGTGACGGACAGGTCGGGGTGCCACCGCACGAGCTCGACGGCGAGCTGCTCTTCGAGGGTCTTGACGAGCGAGTACACGGACTCGGGTCGCGGCGGGTAGGCCTCGTCGACGGGGATGTAGGGCGGCGGGGCGTCGAACGGCAGGCCCTGCACCGTCTCGCTCGACGCGTAGACGATGCGACGGATGCCGAGTCTCACGGCCGCCCAGAAGACGTTGAACGTGGCCGTCATGTTGTTGTGGAAGGTGGCGATGTCGCTGCGGATGCCCGGGGCGGGGATCGCGCCGAGGTGCACGACCGCGTCGATCCCGTCGTGGCGGTCGCCGACGCCTCCGAAGGCGTCGATCACCTGCCCGTAGTCGGTGAGGTCGACCTGGACGAACGAGGGACCGCGCTGACCGACGACGTCCATTCCGACGACCTCGTGTCCGGCTGCGATGAGTTCGCGGAAGACGACGGTGCCGAGCTTTCCGGATGATCCGGTGAGTGCGATGCGCATGATCCCAGCATGGCACCGCCGGCGGAGGCGGGGTCCGTCACTCCGCGACGGCGGCAAGGCGCAGAATCCCCGAAAACTTCGAAAACCATTGCGTTAATCGAATCGACCCTGCTTGACTGTGCCCGACTCGCCCTGGCGCCCTTCCCTCGTCGCGCGACTGCCGGGTCATCCGATTCCCCGATGGAGAGGAAAGGCGATGGCGCCTGCAGCTTGGAGAACACCGGTCGCCGGAGCAGCGATACTCGCGCTCACCGCGGCCACGCTCGCGTTGGCGCCGACGGCCGCCTCCGCCGATGTCGCGCCGGGCAACGAGTCCGACATCGGCGTGTACACGAACGGCCAGACCGACTCGATGGACATCGGCGACCCGACGTACTCGAACATCGACGAGGTGGTGCAGAAGCTGGCACCCGGGGTCGACTGGACGGCGAGCAGCATGCACGACCGGATCTTCGACGAGGACCTGGCTGCCGGCGGCACGGACTACTACCTCGACAGGATCCTCGGCGTCTCCGGCACCGCGAACAACACCGTCCTCCAGACACGCGGCCGCTCGCTCTACATGCGCGGCGGAAGCAACTGGGCGGTGATGGGCTTCGCCGGATCGGCCTTCGCGGGCGGGCCGAACAACCTCGGGAACCTGTACACGGTGGTCGTCCCCGGCCAGACCGTGGCCGAGGTCGGCGCGCAGCGATTCAACGCCCCGAGCCACGCGCGATCGCGCTACACCATCGGCTCGACCGGGGTCGTCGCCGAGCTCCGCAAGTTCGTCACGCACGACAACGCCGCCGTCACGGCGATCACCTTCCAGAATCCCGGCGCCCAGCCCCAGACCTTCACCGTGCGCGCTGCCTCGCCGTTGGCGACGGGCGCGGGTTCGGCGTCCGACGAGCTCGCGGGGACGCGCACGCTCACCAGCGGAGCCAACAACGGGCTCGTCGACACGCCGTGGTCGACGGTCCAGGTCGGCCTGAAGGCGGCAGGCTTCGAGCGAGCCGGCGCGAACCTCGACCGGGTCGTCACGGTCCCCGCCGGAGGCTCCGTCGACCTGTCGGTCGTCGGGACGCTCTACAGCCAGGGGATGCCCGACGGCCTCGAGGAGATGCGCACCTACGCGGAGCTCACCCCGGCCGACGCCTTCAAGAAGGGCGTGACCGACTTCAACCGCCGATGGGCCGAGGACATCCCCTACATCGACGTGCCCGACGCGGCGATCGAGAAGGCGATCGTGTACCGGTGGTGGGGCGAGCGCTACAACGTGCTCGACACGAACGAGTCCGGCTACGTCTACCAGTACCCGACGACGATCGAGGGCGTGAACCTCTACCAGAACTCCGTCGTGCTCACCCAGCCGATGCATCTGCAGGACACGAAGTGGATCCGCACGCCGTACCTCCCGTACGGGCAGATCCTCAACGTCGGCGAGCTCTCCGGCTCGTCCGCGTTCCTCGACAGCCCCGGACACACGAGCTGGAACAACCACTACTCGCAGTACCTCGGCACTGCGGGCCTCGAGGCGTACAACGTCCACGGCGGCGGCGCGGAGATCGCCGAGCGGTTCGCACGCTACTTCGAGGGCGACGGGGTCGGCCAGCTCGAGCACTACGACGGCAACGACGACAAGCTGATCGCGTACGACACGAACTACATGCCGGGCAACGACTCCGACGCCATCACCTTCGGGTACCCGCGGATCACTGCGTCCGCACCCGGCGCGCGGACGATCGAGCGCCCCGAGTCGGCGTACGTCTGGGGCGCATTCGATGCAGCGCGCCAGCTGTACGAGATCGCGGGCGCGGATGCCGAGAAGGTCGACGAGGTCGGCGACACCGCCGACGAGATCCGCGACGCCATCCTCGGGCGGCTGTGGAGCGAGGAGATGCGGACGTTCCTCGCGGGCACCTCGCACGGCGCCCAGGCGGCCGCATCGTCCAACGGCGGCGCCAACCCGCTCTCGGAAGCGGAGCGCGACCTGATCCCCGCCAAGGAGTCGAACCTGTTCGACATCTACGCCGAGGGCCTGATCCCGACCGAGGACGCCGACACCTACGTGGACGGGCTCCGGTTCCTGCGGTACGGCGACAACTTCCCGATCTTCCCCTTCTACACGGCCAATCAGTACGACCGGGCCAAGTTCGGGATCGGGGGCTCCAACAACTTCTCGAACATCAACTTCACCGTGCAGTACCGCGCCGTGCGCGAGGCCCTGCGCCACTACGACCCGGACGGCAAGTACATCACCCCCGAGTACGCTGCGCGCCTTCTCGACTGGATGGCCTGGAGCATCTACCCGGGCGGCGACGCGCGCGTCGCCAACCAAGCCGAGTACTACTCCAATTGGAACGCGACGGCGAAGACGTTCAACCGCAACAACCCGAACCACGTGATGCTCGGCAACATGAACTACATCTACGTGGAGGACATGGGCGGGATCCAGCCGCGGTCGGACGACAAGATCGAACTGTGGCCGATCGACCTCGGCTACGACCACTTCATGGTGAACAACCTGCGCTACCACGGTCACGACCTCACCATCGTCTGGGACGACGACGGCTCGCACTACGGGCTCGGCGAGGGATACAGCCTCTTCATCGACGGCGAGCGCAAGGCCTCGGCCGACGCTCTCGGCCGGTTCGTGTACGACCCCGCGGCCAACGAGATCGTCGAATCCGACGACGGGCTGGCCGTGGAGATCGTCGCGGACGAGGGAGCCGACCTGCCGAGCGCGGTCGACACGCCCATCGAGGACGACCGCGTGGTCGACTACCTGAAGACCGCCGGCATCGATCTGGGTGAGGAGGCCTCGAACCTCGCCGCGGACGCCACGCTTACCTCGTCGTACACGCAGGTGGGCACGCGGCCCACCCCGTGGCGCAACTTCCACACTCCGGGGATGTCGACGGGCTCGATGAACTACACGCCCGGAGCGATCGCCGAGACCGAGCGGCCCGTGTCGCTGGCCGCCGTGGCGGACGATCTCACCACCAATGAGCCGTACTGGGGCAACTACGGGACGACGACCGCCAACGGCTACGTCGACCTGGACTTCGGTGAGCCGAGGCGGTTCGACAACGTGAAGATCTGGTTCGTGAGCGACCGGCAGGCCGGGGGCTACAGCCAGCCGCAGCGGTACTCGATCCAGGTCCAGAACGGCGGCGGAGAGTGGGTCACGATCCCCGAGACCTTCAAGTCGCCGAAGATCGCCGTGCCGAAGTTCAACGAGGCCCTGTTCGAGCCGGTGACGGCGAGCAAGGTCAGGATCGCCTTCACCAACACCCCGACGAAGTTCACCGCGATCTCCGAGATCCAGGTGTTCGACTCCGGGCGCGATGTGCCGCCGGTGGTCAACGACGCACCCGTCGTGACTGCGGCGGCGGATCGATCCCGAGACGGGAACCTGTCGACCACGCTCGTCGGCACAGCGACGGATGACGGCATCCCGGAATCCGGTGAGCTGACGGTCGGCTGGTCGACGGTGTCCACTCCGGCGGGCGCGGGTGTCATCTTCGCTGACGCCTCGGCCCTGACCACGACGGTCACCGGCACGGCAGCGGGCATGTACACGTTCCGGCTGACGGCCTCCGACGGCGAGCGCACGACGCAGAAGGACGTCGAACTGGAACTGCGCGAGAAGGCCACCTCGGCCGAGTTCGGCGCGGTCGCGACCATCACGACGAGCGGCACGTCGTCGTGGGAGAACCACAACCGGGTCAACGAGGCGACCACTCCCGCGAGCTCCGCACCCGGTGCGGGCAACGGGTGGGGCAACTGGGGGCAGCCGGCCAACGGCACGTCCCCGGCGGCCGCCGCCTGGATCCGCTACCAGTGGCCCTCCGCCGTGCGGCTGCAGTCGACCGAGATCTACTGGTACGACGACAACGGCGGGACGCGGATGCCGCGCCCCGACACGTACGCGGTCGAGTACTCGAACGACGGGACCACGTGGACGCCGGTTGCGCTCTCGGGCACGTCGACGTACGCCGGTGCGCTCGTGCGCAACGCCTACAACCGGCTCGAGTTCGAGCCGATCGAGGCGACGCAGCTGCGGATCCGCATCACCGGGGTGCAGGGGTCCGGTGCCGGCACCGGCGTGCTGCGCTGGCGGGCGAACGGCGAGACCGTGGCGTCGGTGGACGCGCCGGTGATCATGCGGACCGTCGTGGGCGAGATCCCCGAGCTGCCGTCGGAGCTGGACGTCGTCTACTCGAGCGGGCAGCGAGGATCGGTGCCGTTCACATGGCAGGCCATCACCGCCGACCAGGTCGCAGAGGCGAACGTCGAGCCGTTCGTGGTCTACGGGACGAACACCACCAACGGGCTCATCGCCCAGGCGCAGATCTACGTGCGGCCCGAGAACTCGCAGGGCGGCATCGCCATCCAGGGCGCGGAGCAGTTCGAGCAGACGGTCGAGGTCGGCGAGCAGCCCTGGCTTCCGGAGCGCGTGCTCGTGTCGTACAACGACGGCTCGCGCGACAACAGGGCGATCGGCGTGGAGTGGGACTACGACGAGTCGGTGGTGGATCGACCGGGCGTGTACACGATCCGCGGCGAGCTGGTGCTGCCGTCCTACGTGAGCACGGCGGGCACGACGTCCACGGTGCTGACGCTGACCGTCGGCGACGGCGTATCGCCTGGGCCGCTGGTCTCGGCGACGGCGACCACCCGATGCGTGGCGGGCAAGGTGACGCTCGTGACGCGAGCGGTGAACGACGACGATGAGCCGATCGCCATCGAGCTCACGTCCGCGTTCGGCACCAAGCAGTTCGCCGCCGTGCAGCCGGGCAAGGCCGTGAGCCAGTCGTTCACGACCCGGACCGCCGGGATCGCCGCCGGCGAGGTGACGGTGACGGCCACCGCCACGGGCGGTGAGAGCAGCACCGTGAAGGCGACGTACCCCGCCGCCACCTGCGGCTGACGCGCCACGGAGGCGGCGCCGGATGCCGGCGCCGCCTCCCTCGTCGGTGCGATCGCCCTGTCCGCCAGGACACGTGAACCGTCCATTGTTTCCGCTAACTGTTAGCGCTACCGGCATCCGTCCTCTCCGCCCCACTGAAAGGAATCACGATGACACCCGAAATCGACACCGGGATCTCACGACGCAAAGTCGTCGTCGGAGGAGGTATCGCGCTCGCCGGCATGGCCGCCGCGGTCGCGATCCTCGACCCGACCCAGGCACGCGCCGCCTCCGCGGCGCGTGAGAGCGCCGCTCCCTTCCGCGCGGCCGGCATCGCCCGCTCGGCACAGGTGGTGCGCGCCGGCCAGACACTGGTCTACCCCGACGCATGGAGCGTGCGGCCGTTCCCGCTGACCTCGGTCGCGCTGGGCCAGAGCGTGTTCACCCGGGCGCTCGACCAGCACCTCGTGCTGTATCGCGCGTACTCGGTCGACAAGATCCTCGCCGTCTTCCGCCGCAACGCCGGACTCCCCACCAACGGAGCCACTCCGCCGGGTGGCTGGGAGGAGTTCGGCCCCAACCCCGACGCCCAGCGCTGGGGACCGGCCGAGTACACTCGCGGCCAGAACACGGCCGGAGCCGGCGGATGCCTCCGCGGCCACTACGGCGGCCACTTCCTGAGCGGCATCTCGATGGCCTACGCCGCGACCGGGGAGCTCGCCCTGCTCAACAAGGTGAACGCGATCGTCGCCGGGCTCGAGGAGTGTCGCGCCGCGCTCGCCGCGCAGCAGTTCGAGGGTGCGCCGCGCTACTCGCACCCCGGGTTCCTGTCCGCCTACGGCGAGTGGCAGTTCTCGGCCCTCGAGGAGTTCGCGCCCTACGGCGAGATCTGGGCGCCGTACTACACACTCCACAAGATCCTCGCGGGGCTCCTCGACGCCCACGCCCTCGCCGGCAGCGACCAGGCGCTCGCCCTCGCCGAGGGCATCGGGCACTGGGTCTTCAGCCGTCTGTCGCAGTGCACGCCGGCACAGCTCGCGCGCATGTGGGGCTCATACATCGCCGGCGAGTACGGCGGCATGAACGAGGTGCTCGTCGAGCTCTACTGGCGCTCGGCCGACCCGCAGAAGAGCGAGTTCCTCGATGCGGCGAAGCTCTTCACGCTGCACACCCTCGTCGACGCGTGCGCCGCGGGAACGGACACGCTCAACGGCAAGCATGCCAACCAGCACATCCCGCAGTTCCCCGGGTACATCAAGCTCGCCGCCGAGACCGGCGACGACCACTACCTCGACGCCACCAGGG
The DNA here is from genome assembly GCF_003999995.1 of Microbacterium sulfonylureivorans. Taxonomy (NCBI): domain Bacteria; kingdom Bacillati; phylum Actinomycetota; class Actinomycetes; order Micrococcales; family Microbacteriaceae; genus Microbacterium; species Microbacterium sulfonylureivorans. Next base: position 778,280 of record NZ_RJAD01000001.1, on the reverse strand, counting down.
GCTTCTACGACATGGTCGTTCCCGGCCGGTCCTACGCCCACGGCGGCACAGGGGAGGGCGAGCTGTGGGGGCCCGCCGGTGCGGTCGCGGGTGACATCGGCCCGCGCAACGCCGAGTCGTGCGCCGCGTACAACATGCTCAAGGTCGCGAGCTACCTGTTCTTCAACGTGCAGGACCCGAAGTACATGGACTACTACGAACGCACCGTGCTCAACCACATCCTCGGCGGCCGGCGCAACCAGGAGTCCACCTCCGGCCCCGAGAACCTGTACATGTTCCCGGTGCACCCCGGCGCGCGCAAGGAGTACGGCAACGGCAACATCGGCACCTGCTGCGGCGGGACCGGACTCGAGAGCCACGTGAAGTACCAGGAGGGCATCTACTTCCGCTCGGCCGACCAGTCCGAGCTGTACGTCAATCTCTACATCGCGTCGACGCTCACGTGGGACGAGACCGGGCTCGAGCTCGAGCAGGTGTCGTCGTACCCCGAGGCCGAGACGTCGACGCTGACCGTGAAGGCGGCGCCGTCGGGCCCGCTGACCGTGCACCTGCGCGTCCCGTCCTGGTCGTCGGGCGTCGAGATCGAGGTCAACGGGGCGCCCGCGGGCGCGGACGTCGAGCCGGGCACGTACGCGACGATCGCACGCACGTGGGTCGTCGGGGACACGATCACGGTGCGCATCCCGCTCGCCGTGCGCGTCGAGGCGGCGCCCGACCGCGCCGACATCCAGACGCTCATGTACGGGCCCGTGGTGCTGACCGCCACGAGCTCGGCGTCGAGCTATCTCAAGGTCTCGCTGGCCGACCGCCTCGATCTGGCCGGCAACGTCACGCGGGGCATCTCGAAGACCGCCGCGAATGTGTTCACGATCGGCGGCCAGTCCTATGAGCCGGCATACAACGGGCGGGATGTCGCGTACCACATGTACTTCCAGCGCACCGAGCCCACGGTGACCTTCGCCGGCAGGGACGCGGGCGTGCCGAACCCCCGCCGATCGGGCTCGACGCTGCTCGACGACATCTGGGAGCAGGCGCCCTTCGCCGATCGGTCGGCGTTCCTCGACACGGTCGGGGAGGTCACGGCGTCCTATGTCGCGGACGGGCTGCTCACCAGCCGCAACCGCCAGAAGATCCTGCTCGCCGCAGGACGCGCGCCGATCGACGCGGCCAACTGACATGTCGACGATGGAGAGGAAACCCATGCACACGCTTCGTTCCGGCAGGTCCGGTGTGAAGAGGAGGCTCGCCGTGCTGGTGGCGGTGTCGCTCGCGCTCGCGGGCGCCGCGGCGACCGGGATGCCGGCGACCGCCGCCGACGAGCCCTTCAACGTCGCCCTGGCGTCGGGGGAGAACGCGCCGACCGTCGAGGTCAGCTACGTTCCCGGGTGGAACTCGTCGGCGGCGCTGAACAACGGCGCCTCTGCCCCGACCAACACGCTGTCCGCGATGTGGGGCACGTGGGGAGCGCCAGGCAGCCCGACGCAGGACGTCGCCACGTACACGTGGGAGAACGCCGTCACGGTGAGCTCCTCCAAGCTCTACCTGTGGCAGAACCACCTCACGCCGGGCGGCGACTCCGGCGTGATGATCCCGGCGGCGTGGAAGCTCGAGTACCGCACCGCCGCAGGCGAGTGGGCGCCGATGACCGGCGCGAGCCTGACCTACCCGCTCCCGGAGCTGAACACCGCGGCGCCCGTCACCTCGCAGCCGGTCGTGCAGGCGAACTTCGACGCCGTGACCACGACGGCGGTGCGCCTGGTGCTCGACCGGGTGCTCTTCTCGGGCCAGCGCAAGGCGACCAGCGTGATCGAGTGGGAGGTCTGGGGCGTGAACGCTCCGGTCGTCGAGCCCGAGCCCGAGGACCCGCACGCCTTCATCGACGCCGAGCAGGTCGCGGTGCGCACGGTGACCGGAGCCGCTCCCGACCTGCCCGAGCAGGTCTGGGTGATCGGCGAGAACGGGCCGCTCCGCTATGTCGACGTCGAGTGGGCGCCGGTCGCCGCGGCGAGCTACGCCGCCGCCGGCGAGTTCGAGGTGCTGGGCGATCCCGCCGGCTACGACGGCCAGTCCGTCACCGCCTCGGTCGCCGTCGCCGACGAGTTCTCCGACGTGATCGAGAGCGTCGACTACGCGGCGACGATCACCACGCCCGGCGTCGAGCCGGTGCTGCCCGACACGGTGCACGCGACGTACGACGACGGCACGGCGAGCAGCGACGTCGCCGTCGAATGGGACGCGATCGAGCCCTCGGCCTACGCCGAGGCCGACGCCATCTTCGACGTCGAGGGCGCTGTCGGCGGGTACGAGCCCGGCGCGGTCGCGACCGTGTTCGTGGTCGAGCCGCTCGACCAGACCGAGCCCATCGTGTCGATCGAGTTCGACTCGGCGCCGCAGGGATCGGGCTGGTACACCACCGCCCCGACGGTGACCGTGGCGGCCGAGGAGACCGCGAGCCCTGTCGCCACGATCGAGTACAGCCTCGACGGCGAGACCTGGACCTCGTACGACGAGCCCTTCGAGGTCTCGGCGCAGGGCGAGGTCACCGTCAGCGCGCGCGCCACGAGCGAGGACGACGCGGTGGGGGAGGCATCCGAGACCATCAAGGTCGACACGATCGCCCCGGAGACCGGCATCGACTGGATCGTCGTGGACGGCACGTCCGCTCTCGTCACCCTGACGCCGACCGACGACGAGCCCGGCTCGGGCGTCACGCGGACGGTGTGGTCGGACGGCCCCGACGGCTCGCCGACGGGGGAGACGAACAACATGTACGCCACGTACGAGGAGCCCTTCTCGGTGCAGCTCACCGAGGAGCCCCGCTACGTGCACGTGCAGGCTCAGGATGCCGCGGGCAATGTCGAGACCCACGTCACGGTAGAGCTGCCGACGCTCGTCGGCGACACGCTCGACCTGCAGCCGAGCGTCTCCCAGCGGTGCGTGGCCGGCAAGGTGTACCTCGCGGTGTCGGTGAAGAACGCCGGCGACACGGCCGCCGAGGTCACGATCGAGTCCGCGTACGGGTCGAAGACGATCGCGTCGCTGAAGGCCGGCGGCACCACGACGACGACCTTCGCCGCACGCACGCTCGGTGTGCCGGCGGGCGAGATCACGGTCGCCGGATCTGCCGGCGACGACGCGATCTACGAGGGGACGGTGACCTACCCCGCGTTCAGCTGCGGCTGACGCGCGGCGCAGACGGACGGCCCGCGGTCTTCGGACTGCGGGCCGTTCCGCATCCCGGCGGCCCGGACGCCGGCGGCTCAGACGCCGGAGTCCGGGGGTTCGGCGGTCGCGGCATCCGCTCTCTCGAGCCGGCGCAGCCGACGGCGGGCGAAATCCTGCGCGCGGGGGCCTGCACCCAGCGCCCGCTCGGTCACGGCGAGGATCGCGCGGGTGAGCGTCACCACGGGGAGCCACGTCCTTCGCAGGCCGAGCAGCTTGCGGTACCGCCGGGGAATGGTCGCCACAGCGCTCGCGAACAGCACCCGGTACGCCAGCGACATGGCGGGGGAGTCGCGGAACGGCGGACGTCGCAGGAAGCGCACGACGTCGTCGACACGCTCATCGCGCCGGAGCACGCCCTGGTCGAGGTGGGCGTCGAGGCGGCGCCGCAGGTCGGCCTCGGTCAGCGGGGGGTCGCCCACGCGCATCAGCCGGCCGGCCGTCGCCCACTCGGCGACGTACGCGTCGGGACCGCCCGGGATCGGTCGCCCCCACCTCTCGTGGCAGGTGAGGAACGCGTCGGTGAACGCCAGATGCACCCAGTCGACGAGGTCGGCATCGGCGGCGGAGTACGAGCGCTTGCGGCCGCCGGCGGAGACGTACGTGCCTTCGACGCGCCGGTGGAACCGGCCCACGCGCGCGGTCTCGCGCTCCGCCTGCGCGCGTGATCCGTAGGTCAGGCAGATGACCCAGCGCACGGTTCCCGTGAGCCGGCCGATCGGGTCGTCACGGTAGCGCGACCAGTCGTGCACGCCCGCCAGCGCCCCGGGGTGCAGTGCCTGGATGAGCAGGGCCCGGATGCCGGCGACCATCGTCCCCATGCCGGCGTGCACCGTCCACGCCGGGCCGCCCTCGACGAACCATCCGGCGTCGTCTCCGTCGGCGAGCTCCCGCACCCACGGGGGAGTGCCGTCCGGGTCGCCCGACAGCGCCGTGAGCAGGCGCGCCCGCAGGCGCATCGTGGGCCCGCCGCTCTTCGCGGCGGGCTTCTCAGGGGCGAACCTCGTCACCCCACCAGCGTGACACGGCGGACGGATCCCTCGGCCCATTGGCGGCCGACCGCGCGCGACCGAGGCCCCGGCGTGATCCGCCGGGGCCTCGGTTCCTCGGAGCGGCCAGGTACAGCTAGGCCCGAGGCATCCGCTCGCTCAGCCGCAGCTGCGCGCGGCGTACGACGCCGTCACCGTGCCGGTGCCGTCGCCCTGCACGACGGCGACGCTCACCTCTCCCGCCGGCAGCGGGGCGACGCGGGTGGTGAAGGAGTACGAAGCCGACTTGCCCGCCGCCACGGTGGCGGACTTCGAGCCGTACGCCGTCGAGACCTCGAGCTGTGCGGCCGCCGTGCCGGTGTTGACGACCTTCACAGTCAGCGTGGCCTTGCCGGCGACGCAGCGCGAGTCGGCCGTGACGTCGACGTCGATCGCCGCCTCCACCGTGACCGTCGCCTCGACCGGCATGCGCGAGTCGTCCTGCGCGATGCCCGAGACGGTGAACGTGCCGGGGGTCGCGTAGTCCGATGCGTCGACGTCATCCCACGCCACGGCGACCGTCTGCTGCGAGCCGTCGGCCTTGGTCAGCTTCGCCTGCGGCAGCACCGGCGCGACGCCGGCGACCGTCGTCACGTCCATCGCCGCGACAGAGGCGACCGCGATGTTCGGTGCATACGCCTCGAGCACCCTCTGGTACTCGGCGCGCGTCACCGGGATGACGGTGCCGTGGCGCGGCTTGCCGCCGTCGGCGTTCTGCGGAAGGCCCACGCGGAGCTTGGCGCCCAGTGCCTGCCAGGCGTCGCCGTCATTCAGGTCGTCGGTTCCGAACGGCACGTAGTGGTTGGGTCCGCCGTGGTAGTCCGGCTGGTCGATGAAGAGGAACCAGTCGAGCCCGTTCACATCGCCCTCGTTGGCGGCGAAGATGTTCGCGCCCTCGCCGCTGGAGTAGGTGCCGCCCGGCTCGCCGTTGGGCAGGCCGCTCGCGACGCGCTCCTTGACGAGCGTCCACTGGTCGGCCGGCCCGGTGGTGCCCGGAAGGCTGCCGGTGATGGTCGCGAGCAGGTTCGTCGACTTCTCGTGACGGATCGTCATGCTCGCCTCGTCCTTGGTGAAGCGGTGGTACACGCCGTCCACCTTCGCGACCGTCGAGTCGATCATGCCTCGACCGGTCCCGCGGGGCACGTCCGTCCAGATCCTCGGCTCCGAGAACGTGACGAAGTCGTCGGTGGTCGCGTACATCATGCGGTTGTAGGTGACCGCGGTGCGATCGGCGACGTTGGTCGTCGGGTAGAGGTTCGACGCCCAGAACACCACGAAGGTGTCGAGCTCCTCGTCCCAGTACGCCTCGGGCGCCCACGTGTTGCCGGCGAAGTCCGTCGACACCTTCACGTGCCGCTGCGCCGACCAGGTGACCAGGTCGTCCGACTCCCACACCTCGATGTACTTCGAGCCCGAGATCTGCGCCGTCGTGAAGCCGCCGGCGAGACCGGCGACCTTCAGGTCCGTCGCGATCATGTAGAACTTGTCGCCCTCGGGTGCGCGGACGATGAAGGGATCGCGCAGGCCCTGCGTGCCGACCGTCGAGGTGAAGATCGGCTCACCGCCATTGAGGGTGTTCCAGCTCAGCGCGTCGTTGCCCTTGGATGCCGCGATGCTGACGCGCTCGGCTCCCTGGCCCTCGCCGGTGAAGAAGGTCCAGAAGTACGCCTCGGTCTTGTCGGTGCCACCGGGCATCGGCTGGATCCGCGCTGCGAACGTGCGGCTCGCCGACGCGGAGCCGTTGGTCGCCGTTGCGGTGAGCTCGACGACGACGGCGTCCGAGCCGGCCGCCGGCCGCTGCACCTCGACCGTGCGCGAGTCCTCCCGCACGCCGGCGCGCAGCTCGGCGTAGGCCGCTCCCGCGGGGGCGACGGTCCAGGCGATCGCCGAACCCTGCGCACCCGCGGCGGGCACGGAGAAGTTGCTGCGGATCTCGTCGAGGTTGAGGATCTCGATCGCGGCCAGGTCCTGCGCGACCTTGTCCGCGTCGGGGATCTCCTGCGGCACGAGCACGGCATACGTGCGTGTCCGCGTCTCGGAGCCCACGGTGAACGTCGCCGTCAGCGTCACGGTCGCGTCGCCTGCGCCCGCGGCGGGCCGCGTGACGTCGGCGGTCGCGCCGGTCAGGGCGATCGCCGGGTTGTTCGACGTCCACGTCACGGCGACGCCGGCGCTCGTGAGCGGCACGGTGAAGTCGGTCGTGGCGGAGGCGGGCACGGAGACGCCGGCCACGGCGCGGTCGAGCGCCTGAGAGCTGTAGAGCGACTGCACGTCGGCGTCGGTCAGCGCGGACGCGTAGACGGCGAAGTCGTCGACGAGCCCGTTCCAGCTGGTGTCGTTGTAGGTGGAGCGGCCGAGGCTCGCCACGAGGGCCGAGCCGAAGGCGGCGACGTCGCGTGCGATGGCGTTCTGCGCGATGCGGACGCCGTTGACGTACACGCGCAGCTGGCCGGTCGTGCCGTCGATGACGGTCGTGTAGAGGCTGAGGCCAGCCGGAGTCCGCGCCCCGGTCGTGGCCGAGTTCGTGCCGCCGGGGCCGACCTCGGTGCCCCAGGGAGCAGCGGCGTTGACGGAGTCCGTGACGACGGACTTCACATACCCGCTCGGGTTGGCGGGGTTGAGCAGCCAGTAGCCGGAGGAGTAGGAGGCGCCCGAGGCGACGGGCGCGCCGATGAACGCGGCCGCTGTGTTGCCCGCACCCGAGCGCGGCGAGAGCCACGTCGAGATGGTGAGATCCTTCTTGCCCACGAGGGGCGCGGTCGGGATCTCCAGGTACGCCGCGGTGCCGCGGGCTCCGCCCGGGAGCGACAGGCTGCCGTCCGAAACGCTGCCGCCGCTCTGGCGCAGGATGGCGTTGTGGCCGTTGCCGCTGCTGTCGCTGATCGTGGTGCCGGCGGCGGCGTCGAAGCTGTAGTGGATGAGGGGCTGCGCGCTGATGGCGGCGTTGGCCGACGTCGGCACGACGGCGCCGGTGAGGGCGAGGGCGATCGCGGTCGCGACCGCACCGCCCTTCGCCAGGAATCGGGATCTGTTGCGCGTTGTCACGCTCTGCTTCCTCGCTCTCGTCGATTGCGGCGATGCGAGGAACCCCAGGCCGTGGACGTCGCCGTCTCGGCAGACTCGTTGTGCGTCATCGCGCAATCCTGTGAACCGCGGCTGCGCGGTCTCGGGACTCTCAGTGTTACCGGAAACACTCCGGATCGCCCCACGCTAGATCCGGCGCCCGACTGATGTCAAGGGTGCGTCCACCGAAACCGTTATCGGTAACAGACTTCTCATGCTTGACGCACCCCATTGTGAGGTTTGGGCACAAGAAGCCTGTCGTCCGTCGTCGCGTTAGCGCTAATGTGAGCGATAACAGTCTGTTCGATGATGTGCAGTCACTTGACGGAGAGTGGATATGAGTCTGTCTTCACGCGCTCGAAGAAGCGCACTGGTCTTCACCGCCGCCGGGGCGATGGTCCTCGGCATGGGCGTGACGGCCGCAGCCGCCGATGCGCCCACCGAAGGCCTCATCGCCGCCTACGCCTTCTCGCAGGCGTCGGGCGGCGAGGTGCCCAACGGCGCGAGCGGCTCGGGCCTCGGGCCGGCGACGATCCGCAACCTCCAGCCGTCGGACTGGACCGGTTCCGCCCTCACCCTCCGCGGGGGCGCCAAGACCTCGACGGGCAACTGGGTGGAGCTGCCCGACGACCTGCTCGCGGGGGCGGAGTCCGCGACCGTCGTGGCCGAAGTCCAGGCGTCGCAGGCGATGCTGAACGGCTTCCACTTCCTTTGGAACATCGGAAACGAGTCTTCGGCGACCGAGTACTTCTTCGCCTCCCTGAACTGCGGTTCCGGGCGAGCGCCCCTCGTCGGCATCAAGGCCGGCGGCGTCGAGCGCCTCGTCTCGTCGAGCTCGTGCGGCATCACCGCGGGCCAGTGGGTCAACGTGGCATCCGTCGTCGATGGCGCGGCGGGCACGGCATCCCTCTTCCTCAACGGCACGCGCGTCGCTCACGGCCCGATCGAGTTCACGCCGGGCGACGTGGTGGACCAGTCGCTCAACACCATCGGCCGCGCGCCGTGGCCGGACCCGCTCTTCCAGGGCGCGATCTCGTCCTTCCGCGTGTACGACCGCGCGCTCTCGGCGACGGAGGTCACCGACGTCTCAGCCGCCGATGCGACACCGCACGCTGCGGTGCTCGAGGCGCAGGCACAGGCGATCCTCGACGCCCTCGCTCTCGCCGACCGTGAGACGTCGACCGACATCGACCTTCCGACGGCGAGCGGGCGAGTGACGTGGACCTCGAGCGACGCGTCGATCGTCGCCCCCGACGGCACCGTGAACGCACCGCTGGCCGGGCAGCCCGCCGTCGAGGTCGAGCTCACCGCCTCCGCCTCGGTGCGCGGCTTCACCGCCACCAAGACCATCACCGTGACGGTGCTGCCGTCGACCGAGTCCGCGGCAGATCGTGCGGCGCGGCTCGCGTCCCGCTTCGTCATCCCCCCCGTCGTGGAATCGGGCACCCCCCTTCCCGCCGCTCCGTCCGGCACCGCCGTCGAGGTCACGTCCGTCAGCGCGGGCGTGACCGTCGACGACGCGATCGTCTCCGACTCGGAGGTCGAGACGGATGCCGAGATCACCGTCCGCGTCACCGATGAGTCGACCGGCGCCGGGGTCGACCGGACCTTCGACGTCCGAGTGCTTCCGGCCGCCACGACATCGCAGCTCCTCGCGTACAGCCGCGTTCCCACGTCGGTCACCGAGGCCAACAACGCCGACGTCGCGCTCAGCATGCACCTCGCGCTGGATGACGGCGACGGCTGGACTCCGCTGAACGAGAACTACGGCATCTTCTTCGCCAAGACGTCCACGCCGCCGCCGGCGAACGGCACGAGCGAGGGCATCATCCGGAGTCTCAAGGACCCGCACCTCTTCCGCCTCGCCGACGGCGGGTTCGGCGTCGTGGCCACGCGCACCGCACGCGGCGGCGCCTCCGACGGCACCCAGACCTCGCGCGTGCTGTTCGCGCGGACGGCAGATCTGCGCTCGTACGAGGAGGTCGGCATGATCGACCTCGGTGTCACGAGCGGCGTGAACCAGCCGGCTGCCGTCTACGACACCGCCGCCGACCGGTACGTGGTCAGCTGGACATCCGACGCGGGCGCGGCGATGTACACGACGTTCACCGAGCTGGCCGGCGGCGTCGGCCGCACGGCGGAGCAGCGCGGGACGATCGAGGCCACGGCGGGTGCCGCCGGCACCGGCATCCCGAACTACTCGACCGGCAACGCGCTTCCCGTCGAGGCCGACACGGTCGAAGCCCTCCAGGTGCGCTTCGGCCGCATCCTCAACACCGGGGTGGCCGAGCTCGACGACGTCACGATCGACGAGGGCGACGCGTTCGGCGCGGCCGACCTGCCGCAGCGTGTCCAGCTGGCGTACGACGACGGCTCCGACGCCTCGCGTGCCATCGCGTGGGACGCGGCATCCGTCGACGCGGTCGACACCGGCGCCCCCGGAACCTACGAGGTCACAGGCCGCGTGAAGCAGACGGAGTACGCCACGCCGTTCGCGGACGAGCGGGCCGACCCGTCGGTGTTCCGCTACGACTGGAACGGCCAGGAGAAGTTCCTGATGATCGCCACCGAGGACATCTACGGCGGCAACATCAACCCCCAGGGCGGCGGGCACATGCCCATCCGCATCGCCGACAGCATCGAGGACCTCTCGGATGAGGCGATCGACGCGGGCCGCAACGTCGAGATCGACCTGCTGCGCCGGGGCGACACGGACGCCGACGGCGGTGTCATGACCGGATGCTTCTGGGCTCCGGAGTACCACGTCATCGGCGGGAGGCTCTCGATCCTCTTCATGCCCTGCTACAACGGCTCGAACGGGCAGCCCGACATGTGGACCGGCCGTGCGAGCATCATGCAGCTGGAGCAGGATGCCGCGGGCGACGACCTGGATCCGGCCGTCCCCGCGAACTGGAGCAAGCCGCAGAAGGTGCTCCGCTCGGGCGGCGGCGCGCTCAACACGGTGCAGGGGATCTCGCTGGACATGACGTACCTGGAGGACTCCGGGCAGTCGTACTACATCTGGCAGATGCTCGGCTCGCTGTTCATCGCGAAGATGGATCCGGCCAACCCGACCCGCCTCACGTCGGAGCCCGTGCGCATCCTCGCGCCGGAGTACGCATGGGACAACACGATCGCCGAGGGGCCGAACGTGTTCGCCCACGACGGTGTGCTGAACCTGATCTACTCCGGATCCACGGTCGGCGACAGCTACACCACCGGCCTCGCGACCGCCACGGCGGGAGCCGGGGTCGACCTCACCGATCCCGCCGCGTGGTCGAAGCTCAACTACCCCATCCAGAAGTCGGGCGTCTTCAACGGGGCCTGGCAGCTCGGCACGGGTCATGGCATGTGGTCCCACGACGAGGACGACAACCTCCTCTACGTGTTCCATGCCCGCACCGACAACAACGGGCTGTCCGGCCGCGACATGTTCGTGCGTCGGGTCCACTGGGCCGCCGACGGCCTGCCGGTCTTCGACATGGAGGGCGACGAGGAGGTGGCTCCCGACAACCGGACCGTCTCGGTGACGGTCGAGGTGGTGGCCGACCCTGCGCCGGAGCTCGACGTGACCGCGGTCGTCGGCGCGCGCTGCGTCGCCGGAAAGGTCGTTCAGACCCTCTCCGTGTCGAACGCGGACGACGTGCCGGTGGCGATCACCGCCGTAGGGCCGTACGGCACGAAGACGTTCGCATCTGTGCCGGCGGGGAAGACCTCGTCGGCGACCTTCACGACGCGCCTGCAGGCGATCCCCACGGGGTCGATCACACTCACGGCATCGGCCACCGTCGGCGGCTCTCCGGTGACCGACACCACGGAGATGAGCACCGCGCCCGCCTCGTGCGGGTGACCTGACCCGGCCGCCCTGCGCGGCCGTCGCGACGCGCGCCGCGGGTGACGACACACCCCGCGGCGCGCTGTCGCGCGCTCAACGACCGGGAGCGGTGGCTCGCTGAGGGAGGAGCGCAGCGACGCGACGAAGGCGTCTCGAGGGCGCGGGCGTCGTCCCGTCCGCCCGCTCGGCGACCGGTCCGCCCGTGCGCGGGCATGCACGGCGTCGGACATCGTCGTCGACACGCCGGATGCGGCGCGGCCAGGTCGGCGTGTCCGGCTCGCGGTCTGATTCTGTGCCCGCCGGCTCGACACGACGCAACGCCGAACGCCCGCGACCCGGAGGGCTCGACACGGTGCAACGCGAGCGCCCCGCCGACCGAGGTCGACGGGGCGCTCGGGCATCTGTCCGCGGCCTAGCCGCAGGCAGCGGCTGCGTAGGAAGCGGATGCCTCGGCGCTGTCACCCGCGGCGGTGACGTCGACCGTCACGGTGCCGCCGGTGATCGAGCCCTGACGGGTCGAGAACGCGGCGGCGGTGCCGTTGCCGGGCTGCACGACCGCGATCGACTTCGAGCCGTACGTCGTCGACACCTCCAGCGCCACCGGCGCCGCGCCGTCGTTCGTCGCCTTGACCGTGAGCGTGACCTTGCCGGCGATGCAGCGCGTGTCGGCGGTCACGGTGACCGGAAGCACGGGGGCGGCGACGACGACGTCGGCCGTCACCGTGACCGCGGTCGAGCTGTACAGCGCCTTGCCCGGTGCGTTCCACGCCGTCGAGCCGCCGGTGCCGACCCACTGATTGGGGTTCGCGCCGATCGTGCGCACCGTGCCGGTCACTTCGTATGTGCCGGCCTCGGACGTGTCGACGTCGGACAGATCCCACGTCACGGGCTGCGACGCCGTCCCTCGACCGTAGGCGAGCTCCACGTCGGCTTCGGCCGGCAGCTCCGCGCGCACCGCGTCGGACGTGCTGTCGGCCTCGACCTCGACGGCGCCCAGGTCGGTCACGACGGCGGTCGCGGCATCCGCTTCACGGATCTCGTCGTACTGTGCCTTCGTGAGCCCGACGATGCCGCCGTGCTTGGTGCTCGGCGCCATGAAGAAGCTGCTGCTCACGAGCTGCGTGAAGCCGGCGTCGAGGTCCGTCGTCTCCATCGGACGGTATCCGGTCGACGGGATGACGTCGACGTAGAGGTACCACTTGTCCTCGCCGTGGCGCTGGAAGACCGCGGGGCCCTCCACGCCGCCGGCGTTCCCGCCTGCCCACACCGCGCCGATGCGCGTCTGCAGCTGCGTCCATGTCGCCGCGGGCTTCCACCACTCCGCCGCCGGCGTCGACTCGAGGTAGATGCCCTTGCCGGCCGAGTTGTCCTTGGTGATGCGGTAGGTCTTGCCGTCGTTCTGGATGATCGTCGTGTCGATGGTGTTGCCGCCCGCATCGATGAACACCCCGCCGTACTCGTACGACTCCTGGCTGAAGTCCGGCGTCGCGCCCCACAGGATGCGGGAGTACGACGATCCGGTGTGCTCGGCGTTCGCGTACACGTTCGACGACCAGTACACGACGAACGCGCCGCTGCCGTCGGGGTAGTAGTCGTCGACCCACGTGGCCTCGGGCGCCCACGCCATGCCGAACTCTCCGACCTTCGCGCCGTCGGACAGTGCGACGTCGAACTGTCGCAGATCGCTCCACGTCACGAGGTCCTTGGACTCCCAGACGTTGAGCTTGGTGCTGCCCTTCGAGCTCCAGTGGCACCACTCGGTGCAGCCGGTCACGCCGCGGTCGCCGCCGAAGACCCGCAGATCGGTGGCGATGATGTAGTACGTCTCGGTCTCGGGGTTGTAGGTCAGGTAGGGGTCGCGGATGCCGGTCGTGCCGAGGTCGGACGCCAGGATCGGCCGGCCCGCGTTGAGCGGGTCCCACTGCTCGGGGTCGTCGCCGCGCGAGACATCGAGGTAGATCTTCTCGGCGTAGCCCGCGGAGTCCTCGATGAAGTGGACCATGGCGTAGCCGAACGCGTCCTCGGCCGCAGCCTCCGGCTGCACCGTGACCGGGACCTGACGCGTCGCGGTCGCGCCGCGCACCGTGGCGGTCGCGGTGAGCGTGGTCTCGAGCGGCTGCCCGCCCGCCGCGGGCTGCTCGGCGGTGGCCGTGACGCCGTCGGCGCCGATCTCGATCGCAGGATCGCCGGACGACCAGGTCACGCGTCCACCGTAGGTGGGGAGGGTCGTGACGGCCTCGTCGAACGTCACGGCGGCGACCCCGTCGGCGACGGTCTGCGCCGCCTGCTGGAACGATGCGGCATGGATGGCGGCATCCGCCACCGACACGTCGGTCACCTCGGCGGCCGTGAGGGCACGGTCGTACACGCGGAACGTCGACACCTCGCCCTTGTACATCGGGTCGGGGTACGGAGCCCGGCCGATCGCGTTGAGCGTCTGATCGGTGATGGATGCCGGGGTCAGGGTCGTGCTGGTGCGGGCGACCTGCACGCCGTCGACATAGAACGTGATGTGACCGGCCGCGCCGTCGATGACCGACGTCAGGCTGTACCAGCGGTCGGCATCCAGAGCGGCGCCGGAGCGGGCGTTGACCTCGCCGCCACCGCCGTTGGTCGTGATCGTCGTGCGAGGGTTGTCGCGCACCGAGGCGAAGTAGTACTGCGTCGTCGAGTCGCTGCCGATGTTCCAGAGGAAGTTCCAATTGCTCTTCATGGTCAGGTCGAGCTTCGTCTCGATCGTGACGGTCGCCGAGGTCTTGCCGCTGAGGATGTTGTCGGGCAGGCGCACCCAGTTCGCGCTCGCGCTCGTCTTCGCTCCGCCCGCGAGCACCAGAGATGATCCCGTCCACTGCGCGTCGGTGCCGTTGACGACGGCGGCGGCGGCACCGCCGCTGACGCGGTTCGGGATGCTGGCACCCGCCGTCTGATCGAAGAGGTACTCGGCGAGAAGCCCGGAGGTGGGTGCCGCGGCGGTCGCGCCTGCCGCGGCGGCTCCGCCGAGCGGGACCAGCGCGGCGGTGACGAGCGCGGCGCCGACCAGAGCGGCCACGGCGCGGCGCCCGGGGCTGCGGCGTCGAGTGAGCGAGGCAGATCGAGGCGTGGGGTTCACTCCAGCTCCTTTGCTGTGCGCGGCCGGGTCGAAGCACGAGAGTCGTGCGGGAGGCGCGGGGGAATGTTAGCGCTCACTTCGCGCTCGGGCAAGGGTTGTCCTTCCTTTGCCCCGATGCTTGACACGCGCGGTAGTGCGCGCTAACAATTGTCCCAACCCATCTGATAGCGCTAACAGCAGCGCGCGCGATGGGACAGGACGAAGGGGCCCTGACCATGGCGAGGAAGCACACGCTCTCACGGGACGCTGCGACGGCGGCAGACGCCGGGGGCGGCGCCCGCGTGCACAAGCTCCGCAAGGCGGTGGCGCTCGCCACCGCGACCCTCCTCGCCGCCGGCGGTCTGGCGTTCGTCGCCCCCGCCGCGGCGCTCGCGGCGCCCCTGTCCATCGAGTCGGCGAAGGTGCTCGACCTCCGGTTCGACGGTGACCTCGCCGACACCAGCTCGAACGCGGCCGCCGTGACGATGCAGAAGGGATCGGCGGCCTACGGCACGGGCGTGCGCGGGCAGGCGTTCAACCTGAACGGCACGAACGCCATCCGTCTCGGCACCGCCGCGTACCTTCAGCCGGCAGACCTCACCGTGTCGTTCTGGTTCAAGCCGAACGCGACCATGACCGGTGAGCAGGTGTTCGCGTGGAGCAAGCTGCCGTACAACTCGGCCGGCTGGTACCTCACGTCGGAGAGCGACGCGTCGCCGCTCGTGCTCTCGGTGGGTCCGGCATCCGGCCAGCCCTACAAGGTCGCGGTCGACACCGCGCGGGCGGGCTTCTTCCCGACAGGTCAGTGGACCCACGTCGTCGTGACGTACGACAAGGCGACCAAAGGCGTGACGTTCTACCGCAACGGCGTCCGCCAGATCTCGACCGTGAAGAACGCGGCGACCGGCACCGCCACCGGCGTGATCACGGGCGAGAGCACGACCGTGAAGACGCTCGGCTACAACGGGCCGCAGTACAACGGCGCGCACGTCAACGGCCTGCTCGACGACTACACGCTGTACAACGGCGTCGCCACGGTGGCGGATGTCGTCTCCCTCACACAGCAGGGCGACCCGGCGTTCGATCCCTCCACCGTCGCGCAGAGCGCACTCGACGGTCTGTCGGTGCCCTCGAGTGTCGCCGCCGACTTCGGACTCCCGACCGATTCGGTGAACGGCTCCACCATCGCGTGGGAGTCCTCCGACAGCGACGTCATCTCGATCGAGGACGGCGCGGCGTCCGTCACGCGGCCCGACTCGTCCGACGCGACGGTGACGCTCACCGCGACGGCGACCTATGGAGGAAGTGCACCCGTGACGAAGACCTTCGAGGTCACCGTCCCCCAGGAGGGCGCGTCGACCTCGATCTATCTCGAGGAGACCCAGCTCAGCGAGGTGCTGCTCGAGGACCCGTACCTCATGAACAGCAACGAGAAGATGATCGAGTACCTGCTGAGTCTCGATCCCGAGCGCTTCCTGTACTCCTTCTATACGCAGGCGGGCCTCCCCACGACGGCGCAGCCCTACGGCGGGTGGGAGCGCACCAGCGGCACCCGCTTCCAGGGGCACTTCTTCGGCCACTACATCTCGGCGCTCTCGCAGTCGTATGCGACGACGACCGACGCCGCGATCAAGGCCCAGCTGCTCGCCAAGCTGACGACCGCGGTCGACGGGCTCGACCGCGCCCAGAAGGCGTACGCACTGCTCGACCCGGCGAACGCCGGCTACGTGGCGCCGTTCGCGACGAGCGTGCTGCCCAGCGGCGGCTCCGGGCTCCTCGTCCCGTTCTACAACCTGCATAAGGTGCTGGCGGGGCTCCTCGACGCCCACCAGCAGGCTCCCGAGGCGGTGTCCGCCAAGGCGCTCGCCGTCGCGAGCGGGTTCGGCACCTGGGTGCGCGACTGGGCCGGGCGTCAGGCGAACCCCTCGAGCATCCTGGCGACCGAGTACGGCGGCATGAACGAGGCGCTGTACGAGCTCTACAGCATCACCGAGAACCCGGTCCACAAGCGCGCGGCCGAGTACTTCGACGAGGTCACGCTGTTCCAGCAGCTCGCCGCCGGGCAGGACGTGCTCAACGGCAAGCACGCGAACACGACCATCCCGAAGCTCATCGGCGCCCTCAAGCGCTACACCGTCTTCACCGACAACCCGCACCTCTACGCGACGCTGACGGCGGCGGAGAAGAGCAGTCTCGGGATGTACCGCACCGCGGCGGAGAACTTCTGGCAGATGGTGGTCGACGACCACACCTACGCCAACGGTGGCAACAGCTACTCCGAGCACTTCCACGCGCCCGAGACGCTGTACGAGCACGCGACGAGCGGAACGACGTCCGGCTACGGCGAGAACTCGACCTCCGAGGGCTGCAACGAGTACAACATGCTCAAGCTGTCGCGGGCGCTGTTCCAAGTCGACCCCGACGTGAAGTACGCGGACTTCTACGAGTCGACGTACATCAACACGATCCTCGCGTCGCAGAACCCCGAGACCGGCATGATGACGTACTTCCAGCCGCAGACGGCGGGGTACGCGAAGATCTTCGGCCGTCCGTTCGATGAGTTCTGGTGCGACCACGGAACGGCGACCGAGAGCTTCACCAAGCTCGGCGACTCGATCTACTTCCGCAAGGGCTCGTCGGTCTACGTCAACATGTTCCGCTCGTCGGAGCTGACCTCCGAGGAGCAGAATCTCAGGCTCAGCCAGACCGCGGACGTCCCGGCCGACGACACCGTGACCTTCTCGGTGGATTCCCTCGACGGCGGCGCGCTCGCCGACGGCACGACCCTTCGGCTGCGCGTCCCCGCCTGGGTCGCGGGAACGCCGACCCTCACGGTGAACGGCGAGGGTCGGGATGTCGCGTCCCTCGAGTCCGACGGCTACCTCGCGGTCGAGGTGGCCGCGGGTGACGAGATCACCTACGTGCTCCCGGCCGAGGTCGCCGTCGACGACGGCACCGAGAACCCGAACTGGGTTGCCTTCACGTACGGCCCGGTGCTGCTGGCGACGGAGCTCAACCGCACCAACGTCGACGCGTCGTACGTCGCCGGCGTGCTCGTGCGCATGAGCCAGGCCGACAAGTCCGTGAACAACAACATCGTCACGGCCGACGCCGAGGCGTTCAAGGCCGGCATCGCCGACAACCTGGTGCGCATCGCCGACGGCGTGAACGCCAACGGCATCGAGACGATGCGGTTCAAGCTGCAGGGTGTGGATGCGGCATCCGAGGCCCTCACCTTCGAGCCGTACTACTCGCTGTACGACGCACGCTATGCGACATACATGAACCTTGCACAGCCCGACTCCGCCGAGGCGCAGGCGCTCATCCGCAAGGGCAAGGAGCAGCTGCGCATCGACGAGACGACGATCGACTCGCTCACGTCGTTCGACAACAACAACAGCGAGGCCGACAAGAACTACGAGTTCAACAAGTCCGGCGTCGGCGTCTGGCTGGGCGAGGGATACCGCGACGGCCAGATCGCGACCGACGCGTACTTCCAGTACGACATGATCGTCGATCCGACGCTTCCGAAGAACTACCTCGGGGTGCGCTACTTCGGGGGAGACAACGGGCGCACGTTCGACGTCTACGTCAACGACGTGCTCCTCAAGCACGAGCGTGTGACCAACGCCAACGGAGCGACGAGCTTCTACATCCAGTACGACGAGATCCCGGCGGCGGTGCTGGACGGCATCGAGGCGACCGACAGCTACAAGCGGAACCAGAACGGCGACTACGTCCTCGACGAGGACGGCGAGAAGATCCCGGTCGTGACGGTGCGCTTCCAGGGCAACGGAACGAGCTACGTCGGCGGGGTGTTCGGCGTCTACACGACCTCGAAGACGACGTACGGGACGGATGCCGATCTCACCGGTCTCTCGTTCGAGGACGGTGTGCTCGCCCCGGCGCTGACGGACGGCGTCTACGCGTACACCGCCACCGTGCCCGAGGACGCGACGACCGCCACGTTCGACGCCGATCCCGCTGTTCCGAGCGGACTGGTGTTCGTCGGCGACATCCTGATCGACGACACGCTGCCGCGGACCGTCGCGCTCGCGGAGGGCGATGCGCCCACGGTGCTCACTCTCCGGGCGACCGCGCAGGATCACACCACCACGGCGACCTACCGCATCGAGATCGTGCGGGAGGATCCCGCTCCGCCGCTGACGGTGACCGCCGTCGCCTCGGCACGCTGCGTGGCGGGCAAGGCGGTGCTGACCGTGCAGGCGTCCAACGCGTCGGACGTCCCCGTGGCGCTGACGATCTCGACCGCGTACGGCTCGAAGCAGATCGCGACACTCGCTGCGGGCAAGACCACCGCGGCGGCATTCACGACGCGCACCGCGTACCTCGCCGCGGGAACCGCGACCGTGGTCGGGTCGGCGACGGTCGACGGTCAGGCGGTCTCGGTGACCTCGACCGCCGCCTATCCCGTGCTCAGCTGCGGATGATGCGGGATCGAAATATCGAAAACCATTTCGGTACTTGTTCCCGCTAACTGTTCCCGGTAACATTCACTACGAGCCAGGCGATCCGATGTCGGATCACGAGCAAAGGTGCAACATGCTCAGAACGTCCTCCTACCCGTCGAGGCACGGTGTCGCGGTCCACGCGTCCGCAGCCTCGTCGCGCACGGTGACGCGTGGGGCGGACCGGCACCCGGCGGACACCGATTCGGAGCCCCGCTTCGCATCGTTTCACACCCTTTGGTACATGGGGCGATCGGCGACCGCCGATGCTCCGGCGAGACCCGACGGCCGGACAATCCGGTCACTCGCAGATTCGGCGCGGCAGGGATGCCGGCCGGGGAATGGAGAGAACCAATGAACAAGCGAGGACTGTTCGCGCGCACCGCAGCCGGTGCACTCGGCGGGATGCTGCTCCTCGGCGTCGCGGGTGCCGCGATCGCCGATGAGCTGGGCAGCGACGACGTCGACGTCAATGTCAACATCGAAGCCCTCGAGCCGGTCGGAGCGCTGACGATGAGCGTCGGCGCCGACACGACGGCGCTCACCGAGGTCGACTCGGGTGACCCCGAGGTCCGCCAGTTCAACGGCGTGCTGCCGACGGTGACCGTCACCGACGACCGCGAAGAGGTCCCGGCCGACACGTTCTGGTACGTCACCGGCCAGTCGTCGTCGTTCACGGCCGCCGGGGCTCCGGCCATCGGCCCCGAGCACCTCGGCTGGACGCCGGCGCTGACGAGCGACGACAGCGACGGCGACGTCGCCGCGGGCGAGCAGGTCGACACCGTCCTGGACGAGGGCCCCGACGCCGTCGGTCTCGTCGCGGAGGAGCTCCTGGCCATTGCGCCGAACTACGGCGAGCTGCCCAGCGGCTCGTGGTCGGCCAACGCGGACCTGTTCCTCAAGACGCCGGTCGACGTCGCGCCGGGCGCCTACCAGGCGACCATCACGCTGACGCTGTGGGAGGACGCCCTCCAGTAAACCTGCAGTTCGTGTTGAATCGGGTCGGGGCCGTGATCTCACGGCCCCGACCCTGACGTCTGGATCCCACCACCGTGTCTCATCTGACCCCGCGCATCGGCCGGGCCGGCCGCGCGATGCTCGCCGCCCTCCTCGCTGTCGCGTTCGCCTCGGGCTCCGCCGCGTCGGCGACCGCGGCCGACGACGCGGACGACCCTTCGACGATTCGCTGGTCGGTCACGCCGGCGGACGAGTCGGGTCCCGACGGCCGCACCGCGGTCGAGCACGACATCGACCCGGGCGACTCCGTCGACGACCACTTCGCGGTGCGCAACGTCAGCGATGTCGACGTCACCTTCCGGCTCGCCGCGGCCGACGGGTTCTACACACGCGCCGGCCGCTTCGACATGCTTCCGGCCGACCAGGAGTCGGTCGATTCGGGAACGTGGATCTCGCTGCCCGACGAGGTCGCCGTACCGGCGGGGGAGACGGTCGTGATCCCCTTCGAGATCACGGTGCCCGACACCGCGGAGCCGGGCGACCACGCAGCCGGCATCACCGCGTCGATCCTGTCAGTGCAGTCGGGAGACGACGGCGCGAGCGTCGGCGTCGAGAGCCGCGTCGGCTTCCGCGTCCTCACCCGGGTCACCGGCGAGATCACGCCGGCCGCCGCCGTGGAGTCCCTCGTGGCCGGCTACTCGCTGTCGTGGAATCCGCTGCGTCCCGGCGAGATGACGGTGACCTTCGACGTCGTGAACGAGGGCAACACCCGGCTGATCGCCGAGGGCGTGGTCGAAGCCGGCGGGCAGCAGGCGGCCTTCCCCGCCGAGGGCGAGATCCGCCAGGAGCTCCTGCCCGGCGACACCCGCAGCATGGCCGCCGTCGTCGACGACGTGTGGCCGCTCTTCCTGGTGCCGACGAAGGTCGTCCTCCGCCCGATCGTCGTCACCATGGACGGTGAGACCGCCACGATGACACCGGTCGTGGCCGAGGTCGTCGTGTGGGCGGTGCCATGGCCTCAGCTTCTTCTGCTCGCGGGCGTCGCCCTGGTGATCGGCGCGATCGTGTGGGGCCGCATCCGCTCGCGTCGTCGGCTCGACGCGCTCCTCTCCGACGCGCGCGAGGCCGGCCGCCGTGAGGCGGATGCCCCGGTGGACGCCTCGTGAGGGGCATCCCGCGTCTGCTCGGCGGAGCGATCCTGTTGATCTCGCTCTCCACGTTCGCGGTGCCGTCGCCCGCGTCGGCGGATGAGCCCGACGCGGATCCCGAGGGCGTCGCAGTCACGGTCGTGATCGCTCCGCTCGAGTGCACCTCGCGATGCCACCCCGAGCATCCCGGCCACCCCGGGCATCCCGGGCACCCGGGGCATCCCGGTCACCCGGGCCACCCCGGTCACCCGGGGCATCCCGGTCACCCGGGCCATCCGGGCCATCCGGGCAATCCCGGCAACCCGGGCACCCCCGGAAACCCGCCGGGAAAGCCGGGAAAGCCCGGTAAGCCCGGCAACCCGGGCAACCCCGGAAACCCGCGACCTGGCAGTGGCTCGGCCCCCGGCGCGAGCGGCGAAGGAGGCGAGCAGCCGGTCGGCTGGATCATCGCCGGTGGCGCGGCTGCGGCTGTGGCCGCGGTCGGCGGCGCCTCCCTGGCGCTCCTGCGGTCGGCGGGGCGTCGCCCGTGAGTCGCGTCGGCACGGCCTACGATGTGGTCAGCATGAGCGAACGAGGTGAGCGGCAATGTCCGAACAGGTGACACGGGGCTGGCAGCGGCCGAGCATCTACGACGTGGCGAAGCAGGCCGGCGTCTCGCACATGACCGTCTCGCGCGTGCTGAACGGGCATCCGAACATCCGCGAGTCCACGCGCGAGCGCGTTCTCCAGGCGATCGACGAGATGAACTACACGCGCAGCTCGATCGCGCGTGCTCTCGCCACGCGGCGGGCGATGCGCATCGGCGTCCTCGTCGACAGTCCCGTCCAATGGGGCCCGAACAGCACCCTGCGCGCCATCGAGAGCGCCGCCCGCGACGCCGGCTACGCGATCAGTGCGTTCTCGATCTCCGACGACGAGGAGTCGCAGATCGACACCGGAGTGGTGGAGCTGGTGACCCAGGGCGTCGACGCACTGTGCGTCATCGCCCCGCGCGCCTCGTCGCTCGACATGCTGCGCCAGCAGAGCACCGGTCTTCCGACCCTCGTGATCAAGGCCGAGCCGGATGCCGAGATGCACACCGCTGCGGTCGACCAGCGCGCCGGTGCCATGGCCGCCGTGATGCACCTGATCGAACTCGGCCATCGGTCCATCGCGCACCTCTCCGGTCCCCTCGACTGGTACGACGCCCGTGCCCGGGAGCAGGGCTGGCGCGACGCCCTCGCCGACGCCGGGCTCACGATCGCGCCTCCGGTGGTCGGCGACTGGACGTCGGACTACGGCTACACGTTCGGCAAGACCTACGATTTCGCCGACGCGACCGCCGTGTTCGCGGCCAATGACCAGATGGCGCTCGGCCTCGTGCACGGCCTCTCCGAGCGGGGGCTGCGGGTCCCGGACGACATCAGCGTCGTCGGTTTCGACGACCTGCCCGACGCCCGGCACTTCCTGCCGCCGCTCACCACGGTGCGACAGGACTTCGCTGCCCTCGGCGCGCTCGCGCTGCAGATCATCATCTCCGCGATCGAGGGTGACGACATCGCGGAGCACGACATCATCGAGCCGCGGCTCATCGTCCGCAGCTCGACCGCGCCGCCGCGGGCCTGAGCGACGCCACGCCCCGCGCACCGGGTGAGGACGTTCGGCGTGCGCGCGCGGGGGATGTTGCCGCTCACGGCCGCGTGTTAATGTTCGCGGTAACGGAGAAGTAACGAATCTCGCGAAATGAGTTGCGCGCAGGGATGTTAGCGCGCACAATGGATTCGCACACACCCGAGAGTGTCCCGCTGGGGCACAGGGACTTCTCCCCGACCGAGAGCGTCGGGGAGTCTCAAGGAGGAGAAGAGATGGCAAACAAGAAGCGGATGCTCGGCCTGATCGGCTTCGTCGGCGCTGGGGCGCTCGCGCTCGGTCTCGCCGGCTGCGCAGGCGGCGGCGACGGCGACACCGGCTCCGAAGGCAGCGGCGACGGCGAACTCACCACCGTCGGCTTCGTCGCGGTCGGCCCCGAGGGCGGCTGGCGCGACGCCAACGAGCAGGCGATCAAGGACGCGTTCTCCGAGGACGCCGGCTTCGACCTGAAGTACGCTCCCGCGGCGAGCCCGACCGATCAGAAGTCGCAGCTCGACGCGTTCGCGACGTTCGTGAACGACGAGGTGGACGTGATCCTCCTCACCGCGACCGAGGCTTCCGGCTGGGACGACTCGCTCGCGCTGGCCCAGGAGGCCGAGATCCCCGTCATCCTGCTCGACCGCGGTGTCGACTCCAGCGACGACCTCTACGTCACGCGCATCGCTCCGGACAACGTGAACGTCGCCGGCACCGTGGGCGACTGGGCTGTCGAGACGTTCCCGGAGGGTGCGAGCTACTTCACGCTCGAGGGCGTCCCCGGCCTCTCGGTCGTGAACGAGCGCAACGAGGGCTTCGAGGCAGCGATCGAGGGCAAGGACGGCTGGAACAAGATCGGCGCGCAGACCGCCAACTGGACCGCTGACGAGGGCAAGTCGGTCATCGAGACCGTGCTGAAGGAGAACCCCGACCTCCAGTTCGTCTTCGCCCAGAACGACGAGATGGGCATCGGAGCGGCTGCTGCCGTGACGGCCGCCGGTCTCACTCCGGGAACCGACGTCAAGATCGCCACGATCGACGGCACCACGCCGGCCCTCGAGGCGCTCGCCGCGGGTGAGCTGAGCTTCGTCGCTCAGTACAACCCCTTCTTCGGCGACCTCGCCGTCGAGGCCGTCAACTCCGCGCTCGCGGGCGACAGCGTCGAGAAGACCATCATCGTCCCCGGTGAGACCTTCGACTCGCCCGAGGCCGGCCAGGCCGCGATCGACGACGGCAAGGGCTTCTGATTCGACTCAGCCTCGACGAGACGAGAAGTGATGCGAGCGGGGGTTGCCGTTCCGGCGGCCCCCGCTCGTGCTCGTCTCCATCCAGCACGAGCTCCCCGCAGCAAAGAGGAATGAAGCAGCCATGATCGAACCGATCGCGATCGTCGAGGTCCGCAACGCGTCCATCACCTTCCCAGGAGTGAAGGCGCTCGACGACGTCAGCTTCCGGCTGCTTCCCGGCGAAGTCCACACGCTCATGGGCGAGAACGGCGCCGGCAAGTCCACCCTCATCAAGGCGCTCACCGGCGTCTACCAGATCGACTCCGGCGAGATCGTCGTCGCCGGGCAGGTGCGGCACTTCAACGGCACCGCCTCCGCGCAGGACGCGGGTATCTCCACCGTCTACCAGGAAGTCAATCTGTGCACGAACCTCACCATCGGTGAGAACGTCATGCTCGGGCACGAGGTGCACGATTGGACCGGCATCAATTGGCGCAAGACGTACGCTCGCGCCCGTGAGGCCCTCGCCCGCATGGGTCTCGGCGACCTCGACCCCCGCGCTCCTCTTTCGTCGATCTCCATCGCGATCCAGCAGCTCGTCGCCATCAGCCGCGCAATGGTCACCGACTCCAAGGTGCTCATCCTCGACGAGCCGACCTCGAGCCTCGACGCTCACGAGGTCGAAGTGCTCTTCGACGTCATCCGCCGGCTCCGCGACCAGGGTGTCGCGATCCTCTTCGTCTCGCACTTCCTCGACCAGGTGTACGCGATCAGCGACCGCATCACGGTCCTGCGCAACGGCGCCTTCGTGGGCGAGTACCTCAAGCGCGACCTCGATCGCACGCAGCTCATCTCGAAGATGATCGGCAAGGACTTCGAGGCGCTTCGAGCCCTCGGGTCCAACAGGCAGACTCAGCAGCGCGACCGCACGGTCACGCCGCTCTTCGCCGCCGAGGATCTCGGTCGCAAGGGAGCGATCGAACCCACGGATCTCGAGATCCACGCCGGCGAGGTCGTCGGATTCGCAGGGCTCCTCGGGGCCGGGCGCACCGAACTCGCCAGGCTCATCGCCGGCGCCGACAAGGCCGACACGGGGACGACCCGGCTCCGCGGCAAGAAGATCTCGCTGAACTCTCCCGTCGCGGGCCTCTCCCACGGAATCGCCTATTCGACCGAGAGCCGTCGCGACGATGGCATCGTCGGCGATCTGAGCGTCCGCGAGAACATCATGCTCGCCGTCCAGGCCCGCCGCGGCTGGCTCCGTCGTGTGCCCGCTCGCGAGGTCGACCAGCTGGTCAAGACCTACATGGAGCGCTTCAGCGTGCGGCCGAACGACCCCGACCGCCCCATCCGTCTGCTCTCGGGCGGCAACCAGCAGAAGGTGCTGCTCGGCCGGTGGCTGGCCACCGATCCCGATCTGCTCCTTCTCGACGAGCCGACCCGCGGCATCGACGTCGGCGCCAAGGCCGACATCCAGGAGACCGTGGCCGAACTCGCCGAGGGCGGGATGAGCGTCGTGTTCATCTCCTCCGAGCTGGAGGAGGTCGTCCGCCTCTCCGAGCGGATCGTCATCCTCAAGGACCATCAGAAGGTGGGAGAGGTCATCAACGGGCCGGAGGTCACGGCCGAGAGCATCGTCTCGGTCATCGCCACCGAGTCGGGCGATGAGGCAGAGAAGACCGCCGAGGCCCTCGCCGAAGAGGTCGCCGCGGGAGAGACCGCAGCCAACCAGGAAGGGAACGCGTCATGAGCCGCGTCAAGATCGCGCTGCGCACGCCCTGGTTCTGGGCCATCGTCGGCATCGCGGTGCTGCTGCTGATCAACTCGATCAAGAATCCGGCATACCTCGCGATCAGCGTCAACCCGACGACCGGGATGCTCACGGGCAACGTGCTCGACATCCTGCGCGTCTCGGCGCCGATCATCATGATCGCGCTCGGCATGACATTCGTGATCGCGACGGGCGGAATCGACCTCTCCGTCGGCTCGATGATGGCCGTCGGCGGAGCGGTGGCGATGCAGACCCTCTCGGGCATGGACGGTTCGACGCCGGTGGCGGCGATGCTGACGGCGATCGGCCTCGCGCTCGCGCTCACGATCGTCCTCGGCGCGATCAACGGCTTCCTGGTCGCAGTCGTCGGGCTGCAGCCCTTCATCACCACGCTGATCATGATGCTCGCCGCGCGCGGCATCGCGCGCGTCATCACGAGCGGGCAGAACACCGACGCCACCAACGAGCCGTTCCGTCTCCTCGCGAACGGACAGATCCTCGGCATCCCGACGAGCTTCGTGCTCGCCATCGCGATCGTCGTGCTCATCGCCCTGGCGATGCGCCGCACAGCGCTCGGACTCATGATCGAGTCGATCGGCATCAACCCGCACGCGAGCCGGCTCGCAGGCATCCGTCCTCGTCCCATCCTGATCGGCGTGTACATCCTCTCGGCCGCGCTCGCCTCGGTCGGCGGTCTGTTCAGCGTCTCGGAAGTGATGACCGTGAGTGTGGGCGGCACCGGGAACCTGATGGAGCTCGATGCGATCCTCGCCGTGGTCATCGGCGGCACATCGCTCGCCGGCGGGAAGTTCTCGATCGTGGGCTCCACGGTCGGCGCGCTCCTGATCGCGACCCTCAATAAGACCGTGCTGTTCCTCGGCATCCCCGCCGCGGCGACGCCGGCGTTCAAGGCTCTCGTCATCATCGTCCTCGTGCTGCTGCAGTCCGAGCGGGTGCGCTCGTGGGCACTCGGGCGCACGAAGTCGCCGGGCACGCCCAGCCCGCCCGCTCCGCCCGCAGCGGAACAGGCCGCACCCGTCTCGAACGAGGTCGTCGCATGAGCTCTTCACGCACGCTCGCCGAAGCAGTTCCGCCCGTCCCCGACCTGCCGGAGAGCAGGAACACCGCCAGCGCCGCTCGCCTGTCACGACTGTGGGAGCGCAATCAGACGCTGATCCCCACGCTCGCCGCACTCGTGCTGCTGTTCGGAATGCTCATCTACGCCGAGGTCGCGTACGGCAGGGTCTTCCACGCGGGAACCATGTCGAGCCTTCTCATCAGCTTCGCGCCGACGATCATCCTGGCTGTCGGCATGACCATCGTGATCGTCTCGGGCGGCATCGACCTGTCCGTCGGCGCGGTCGTCGCGTTCAGCTCGGTGGCGGGCGTCATGCTCATGAACATCGGCATCAACGGCTGGGTCTCGATGCTGCTCATGATCCTGTTCGGTGCGATGTTCGGCGTGATCGCGGGCGTCATGATCCAGTACTTCAACGTGCAGCCGTTCATCGCGACGCTCGCGATGATGTTCCTCGCGCGCGGACTGGCCTCGATCCTCTCGACCACGCCCGTGCAGGCGCCCGAGGACTCGCCGATCCACCTGCTCGCCACGGACTGGAAGATCCTCGACGGGCCCAAGGTCAACGACCTGACCGTCACGCCCGGGCTGCTCATCGCCGTGCTCGTCGTGATCGGCGGCATGTTCTTCATGCATCGCAGTCGCAGCGGGCGCACGGTCTACGCGATCGGCGGCAGCGAGTCGTCGGCGGGACTGATGGGTCTGCCGGTCGCACGGACACGCGTGGGCATCTACATCATCTCGGGCGCGCTCTCGGGTCTGGCGGCGATCGTCTACACGGCGGAAGTCGGCGGCAAGGCTCAGAACGTCACCGGCATCGGCTGGGAGCTCGACGCGATCGCAGCCGTCGTCATCGGCGGGACCCTGCTCACGGGCGGCTACGGCTATGTGCTGGGCTCGGTCGTCGGCGTCTTCGTGATCGCGGCGCTGCGTCTCATCATCACGAAGGACGGGACGATCAACCCCGAGTACCTCACGATCATCACAGGCGCCGTCCTGCTCGTGTTCGTACTGCTGCAGCGCGCGCTGACGCGGCGAAGGGCGAGCTGATGGCGGCCCTCACGCCTGAGGTGCAGGCATCCGTCGACGCCGTCCGCGAGGACGTGGCGAAGCTGCACGGCGAGCTGGTCCGGTACGGCCTGGTGGTGTGGACCGGCGGCAACGTCTCGGGCCGCGTACCCGGCGCGGACCTGTTCGTGATCAAGCCGTCGGGCGTCTCGTACGACGACCTCGCGCCCGAGAACATGATCCTCTGCGACCTCGACGGCAACGTCGTCCCGGGCTCGCCAGGGAGTGACCGCAGCCCGTCGAGCGATACCGCGGCGCACGCCTACGTCTACCGCAACATGCCCGCCGTCGGGGGAGTGGTGCACACCCACTCGACCTACGCGGTGGCGTGGGCGGCGCGCGGCGAGGAGATCCCGTGCGTGATCACGGCGATGGCCGACGAGTTCGGCGGCCCGATCCCGATCGGCCCGTTCGCGATCATCGGCGACGATTCGATCGGCCGCGGCATCGTCGAGACACTGTCCGGCCACCGGTCGCGCGCCGTGCTGATGCAGAACCACGGCCCGTTCACGATCGGCACCTCCGCGAAGGACGCGGTCAAGGCCGCGGTCATGGTCGAGGACGTCGCCCGCACCGTGCACTTCGCCCGTGAGGCCGGTCCGCTCATCCCGATCCCGCAGGAGGCGATCGACAGCCTCTACGACCGCTACCAGAACGTCTATGGCCAGAGCGGGGACGAACGGCGATGACCGAACAGACGCAGACGGCCCCGGATGCCGCGGCCGCCGCGATCGTCGCGGGTCGCACCGCGCTCGGCATAGAGCTCGGGTCAACACGGATCAAGGCGTGCCTCGTGCTCGCCGACGATCCGTCCACCGTCCTCGCAGTGGGCAGCCACGAGTGGGAGAACCAGTTCGAGGACCGGGTCTGGACGTACGCGCTCGACGCGGTGTGGGCCGGCCTCCAGGCCGCGTTCGCCGACCTCGCCGACGACGTGCAGGAGCGACACGGAGTCACGCCGACCACGTTCGGCGCCATCGGGATCTCGGCCATGATGCACGGGTACCTCGCGTTCGACGCGGAGGGCGAGCTGCAGGTTCCGTTCCGCACCTGGCGCAACACCACGACCGGCCGCGCCGCGGGCGTGCTGTCGGAGCTCTTCGGCGTGAACATCCCGCTGCGCTGGTCGGTCGCGCACCTGTACCAGGCCGTGCTCGACGAGGAGCCGCACGTCACGGACGTGCGCTTCCTGACGACGCTGGCCGGGTACGTGCACTGGCGCCTGACGGGCCGCAAGGTGCTCGGGGTCGGGGACGCGTCGGGCATGTTCCCGATCGACGCGGCGACCAACGACTACGACGCACCCATGCTCGACAAGTTCGACCGTCTCGTCTCCGAGCGGGCGTTCGGGCTGCGCGTCTCGGAGCTGCTGCCCGTCGTGCTCGTCGCGGGCCAGGCTGCCGGCGAGCTCACCGCGGAGGGTGCGGCGCTGCTGGATCCGACCGGCGCGCTGCAGCCGGGCATCCCGCTCTGCCCGCCCGAGGGCGACGCGGGCACCGGCATGGTCGCGACCTGCTCGGTCGCACCGCGCACCGGCAACGTCAGCGCCGGTACGAGCATCTTCGCCATGGTCGTCCTCGAGCGACCGCTGGAGAACGTCCACCACGAGCTCGACCTCGTCACCACCCCGGCAGGCGATCCGGTGGCGATGGTCCACTGCAACAACGGCGCGAGCGAGCTCGCGGCGTGGGTCGGTCTGTTCGGCCGCTTCGCCACGGTGAGCGGCGGCCAGCTGGGCTCGGACGACGTCTTCGAGGTGCTCTTCCGTGAGGCCCTCGACGGAGATCCGGACGCCGGCGGACTGATCGCGTACAACCACCTCGCCGGCGAGCCGATCGCCGGCATGTCGGAAGGGCGGCCGCTCTTCGTCCGCACGCCCGACAGCCGCCTGACGCTCTCCAACTTCATGCGCGCGCAGATCTACGGCGTGTTCGGCACGCTTGCACTCGGCATGCGTGTGCTCCAGGGCGAAGGGGTCGAGCTCGACCGCATGTTCGCGCACGGCGGGATGTTCCGCACCGCGGGGGTTGCGCAGCGGTTCCTCGCCGGAGCGCTCGACGCGCCCGTGGCCGTCGGTGAGACGGCATCCGAGGGCGGCGCGTGGGGGATCGCCGTGCTGGCGGCCTACCTGTCCGCGGCATCGGAGACCGACCTCGACGGCTTCCTGCGCGAGCGCGTGTTCGACGGCGCCGAGTTCCACACGGTCGAGCCCGACCCCGAAGACGTCCCGGGCTTCGCCGCCTACCTCTCGCGCTATCGCGCCGGACTCGCCATAGAGCGAGCCGCCGTGCAGGCGCTCTGACCCAGACCTCCCCCCTCCCCGGAAAGACCCAGAAGGAACCTTCATGACCCGTCAGCCACTCGCCACCTCGCTCGATTCGTACGAGGTGTGGTTCGTCACCGGCAGCCAGAACCTCTACGGCGAGGAGACGCTGCGTCAGGTGGCCGAGCAGTCGCAGGCGGTCGTCGACGGCCTGGCGGGGCTGCCGGTGAAGATCGTGTGGAAGCCGGTCCTGAAGGACTCCGACTCGATCCGCCGTCTCGCGCTCGAAGTGAACACCCGAGACGACGTGATCGGCGTGATCGCGTGGATGCACACGTTCAGCCCGGCGAAGATGTGGATCGCGGGTCTCGACGCGCTGCAGAAGCCGCTGCTGCACCTTCACACGCAGGCGAACGTCGAGCTGCCGTGGGCCGACATCGACTTCGACTTCATGAACCTGAACCAGGCCGCGCACGGCGACCGGGAGTTCGGCTACATCCAGACCCGCCTGGGCGTGGCGCGCAAGACCGTGGTCGGTCACGTGTCGAACCCGGTGGTGCGGCAGCAGGTCGAGGACTGGCAGCGCGCAGCCGCCGGCTGGACCGCGTCGCGCACGCTCAAGCTGGCCCGTTTCGGCGACAACATGCGCTACGTCGCCGTCACCGAGGGCGACAAGACCGAGGCCGAGCTGCGGTTCGGCGTGCAGGTCAACACGTGGGGCGTCAACGAGCTCGTCGAAGCGGTCGAGGCCGCCTCCAACGCCGACATCGACGCACTCGTCCAGGAGTACGTCGACGCGTACGACGTGGCCGACGAGATGCTGCCGGGAGCCGCGCGCCACCAGTCGCTGCGCGACGGCGCCGCGATCGAGCTCGGCCTGCGCTCGTTCCTGGAGGAGGGCGGCTTCGGCGCGTTCACGACCTCGTTCGAGGATCTCGGCGCGCTGAAGCAGCTGCCTGGTCTCGCCGTGCAGCGGCTCATGGCCGAGGGCTACGGGTTCGGCGCCGAGGGCGACTGGAAGACCGCGATCCTGGTCCGCGTCGCGAATGTCATGGGCTCCGGCCTCCCCGGCGGCGCGAGCCTCATGGAGGACTACACGTACGACCTCGTCCCCGGTGCGGAGCGCATCCTCGGCGCGCACATGCTCGAGGTCTCGCCGTCGCTGACCACCGCGAAGCCGCGCCTCGAGGTGCACGAGCTCGGCATCGGCGGCAAGGACGACCCGGTGCGCCTGGTCTTCACCGCCGACCCCGGCCCCGCCCTCGTCGTCGCGATGAGCGACATGCGCGACCGCTTCCGCCTCGTCGCCAACGTCGTGCAGAACGTCGACGCCCCCGATCTGCCCAAGCTCCCCGTCGGCCGAGCCGTGTGGGAGCCCGCACCCGACTTCGCCACCTCGACGGCGTGCTGGCTCGCCGCCGGCGCCGCGCACCACACCGTGATGACCACCGCCGTGGGCATCGAGGTGTTCCGCGACTTCGCCGAGATCGCCAAGACCGAGCTCGTCGTCATCGACGAGGACACCACCGTCCGCGGCTTCCAGCGCGAACTGCGGTGGAACCAGGCGTACTACCGACTCGCTCAGGGCCTCTGAGCGGGGCACGCACCACCAACCCGACCCGAGGGGGGTTCTCGCCGATGAGAACACAACTGCATCC
The DNA here is from genome assembly GCF_003999995.1 of Microbacterium sulfonylureivorans. Lineage (NCBI taxonomy): Bacteria > Bacillati > Actinomycetota > Actinomycetes > Micrococcales > Microbacteriaceae > Microbacterium > Microbacterium sulfonylureivorans. Next base: position 746,801 of record NZ_RJAD01000001.1, on the reverse strand, counting down.
GCCCATCACGGGACCGCGGCGGCGCTCACTGCGCCGCGCGGTCGCCTCGACAGCCGTCGCCGCACTCGCTGTGTCGCTGATGGGGCTCTCCGCCCCGCTCGCGGCCACCGCCGCCGTGGGGCCCGCGCCGACGGCGCACTACGACATGTCGTACTCCGGCACGTCGCTGCTCGACGTCTCGGGCAACGGCCGCCATGCGGCGCTCACCGGGCTGACCGCGAACTCGTTCGTGAACGTCGCGGGCGACAGCGTGCTCCGGTTCAACGGCGACGGATATGCATCCCTGCCGCAGGGACTCGTCACAGGCACCGACAACAGCTTCACCGTCGAGTACACGGTGACGACGCAGACCGCCCGCAACCAGTTCGGCTGGGTCATCGGCAACGGAATCGGCGCCTGGAACACGACGCAGCTGGGCAACCATGTCTTCGTCAACCCGCGGTCGAGTGACGCGCCCAGCGGCCGGGTGCTTGCGGGCATCCGCGTGAAGGACTCGGGTAACGGCGAGACGCGCCTTCCTGACGGGGGCCAGCTGAACCCAGGGCTGACGACGCTCACGATGGTCGGCAACGGCAACGTGCTGACGCTCTACCGCGACGGCATCCAGATGTCGACCGTCACGCACACCAAGCTGATGAGCGCGATCGTGCCCGCGACCGGAGTGCTCGGCTACCTCGGCCGCTCGCTGTACACCGGCGACGCGCTGGTGAAGGCGGATGTCTCGGACGTGAAGTTCTGGGACGTCGCGCTCACCCCGCAGGAGGTCACCGACAGCATGCCCACCGCCGCGCAGAAGGCGGCGGCGACCGACGGGATCATCCGTCTCGACATCCAGTCCACGGTCCGCGGCGCGAACCCGTCGCTCGACAACGTGACGAAGAACCTGACGTTCCCCGCCTCCGCCAACGGGATCACCCTCACGTGGGCGAGCTCCAACACGGCGGTCGTGTCCAACTCGGGCGTCGTCTCGCGCAGCAGCCTCACCGTCGACGCACCCGTGACGATCACCGCGACCACGTCGCTGGGCACGACCATCGCGTTCGACGTGGTCGTGAAGGCTCCCGTGCTGTCGGCCGACCTCGACGCGATCTCGCTGACGGCGCGCACCACCGAGAACCTGCCGCTGATCACGACGGGCGCCGTCAACGGCGCACCGATCACCTGGACCTCGTCGGATGCGTCGCTCGTGACCCCCACGGACGCCTCGTACGCGGCACCCGCCGTCGGCGGCGCCGATCCCTTCAAGGGCGGCGGCCTCATCCACCGGCCCGCGTACGGCGAAGGAGACGAGTCCGTGACGCTCACCGCCACCGCGACCCTCAACGGCGCCTCCGCTTCGCGCAGCTTCACGGTCGCCGTCGCGGAGAAGGGGCGCTGGGCGCCCGACGCCGGCTACGCCGCGGCGTACTTCAAGGCCGACAACGACGAGAAGATCTATCAGGCCGCGACCTCGGGCAACGACTTCTTCTCGTTCGCGCCGGTCAACGGCGGTGCTCCGACGATCGTCTCGACCGCCGACACCACCGGTCTGCGCGACCCGTACGTGATCCGCTCCGCGGAGGGCGACAAGTACTACATGATCGCGACCGACCTCTGCATCGGCTGCACCGGCGACTGGGGGGCTGCGCAGTCCAACGGCAGCCTGAAGATCGAGGTGTGGGAATCGACCGACATGAAGAACTGGGTGCGCACGAACGGCCAGAATGCCGGCATCCCGATCAACCAGCCCGAAGCCGGAATGACCTGGGCGCCGGAGGCGTACTGGGACGACGACCTGCAGTCGTATGTGGTGTTCTTCGCATCGCGCCTGTACAACGACGCGGCCCACACGAGCGGGCCCGGGCACGCGCGCATGTTCTACGTGCTCACGCGTGACTTCCATACGTTCACCTACCCGCCGACGACCTGGCAGGACACCGGATACGCGCGGATCGACTCGACCGTCACCAAGATCGACGACTACTACTACCGGTTCACCAAGAACGAGGACGGTGGGGCCGCGGGCACGCTCGAAGCGGGCAAGGACATCTTCCTGGAGCGCTCGAAGGTGCTGACCGCGCCGACGACGCAGTCCAGCTGGACCGCCGACCCGAACACCACGTGGCAGTTGACCGACACGAACATGACGCGTCTCGAGACCAACCAGGTCGGCGAGGGCCCCGAGATCGTCAAGCTCAACGCGGGCGACCCGAACAACACGGCAGAAGGGGACGGTTACGTCTTCCTCGTCGACAACTACGGGGCCGGCGGCTATCGCGCCTTCCTCACCGATGCCGACGCGATCGCATCCAGCAGCCAGGCCGACCGCCTGTCGAAGCGCGCCGAGTGGGTCGTCCGGCCGCAGGGCGGGCTCCCGGCCAGCCCCCGCCACGGCTCGTTCGTCAGTGTGTCGCAGTCGGTGCTCACGGCGCTGAACACCTGGAGCGCGGTCGAGGCCGTGGACTCGACCACGCAGCTCACCGCCGACGGCCGCACCGCGACCGCCGAGGTCGCCGCAGACGACGACGGCGACGTCGTCGGCACGGTGACGTTCTCCGGCGGCTCGTGGACCGAGACGGTCGACCTCGAGGAGCGCTCGGCGTCGGTCACGGTTCCGGCAGGCGTCGGCGCGGTCACCGCGCACTACGACGGCTACGCCGACGGGCTCGTGAGCCCCTCGACGTCGTCGGCGGTGACGTTCGGCCTCGAGCTGACCGCGGCGGCGACCACGCGGTGCGTCGCCGGCAAGATCACCGAGGTCGTGAGCGTCACCAACGCGGACGACGTCTCGGCGACGGTCACCGTCGCGGACGCGTACGGCACGAAGACGGTCACGATCGCCGCGGGCAAGACCGCATCGGTCACCTTCTCGACCCGTGCGATCGCGGTCGCGGCCCACACCGTGTCGATCACCGGACAGTCCACCGACGGCCGCAGCCACACCTCGACGGTGTCGCTCGCAGCCGCCACCTGCCAGTAGCCCGTCGACGGGGGCCCGCGACGTCTGTCGCGGGCCCCCGTCTGTCGCGGGATACTGGGAGTCTCCGCAACAAATGACCCCGAGGACTTGAATCCATGGCACGCATCCCGACGTCCGGCACCCAGCACGCGCTCCGCGCGGGCGATTACGAGGCGGTCATCGCAAGCGTCGGCGCGACCCTGCGTTCGCTGACCCACGCCGGGCGGGACCTGGTCGTGCCGTTCGAGGCCGACGAGGTGCGACCGGCCCACCGCGGCGCGACGCTGGCACCGTGGCCGAACCGGGTGGTCGACGGCCGCTACACATTCGGCGGGGTCGAGCGGCAGCTCGCCCTCACGGAGCCTGCCCGCTCGCACGCCCTGCATGGGCTGGCGGCGTGGCTGGACTTCGAGGCGATCGACAAGGGGCCCGACCACGTGACCCTGGCGGCCGTCATCCAGCCTCAGACCGCGTACCCGTGGCGCATCGTGGTGACGACCACCTTCTCGCTCGGCCCCGACGGGCTCACGCAGTCCGTCACGGCGCGCAACGACGGCGCCGAGGCGGCGCCGTGGGGGGCCGGGCCGCACCCGTACCTCGTCGCGGGCGAGGGCAGGGTCGACGACTGGACGCTCGAGCTGCCGGCGAACGAGGTGCTCGCCGTGACCGTCGACCGGCTCATCCCCACCGACCTCGTCGCCGTCGACGCCGTCGAGCCGGAGCGATTCGACTTCCGCACCGCCCGCCGGATCGACACCGCCGAGATCGACCATGCATTCTCAGGTCTCCAGCGCGATGCGACCGGCATCGCCGTCGTCCGGGTGACGGTGGCCGACGGCACCGGCGTCGAGATGGCGTGGGATGCCGCGTGCCCCTGGGTGCAGGTGCACACCGCCGATAAGCCCCAGGCGGCGCAGAGCCGTCTCGGCCTCGCCGTCGAGCCGATGACGTGCGCGCCCGACGCCTTCAACGCCGAGCGCTACGCATACGACGCCGGACTGATCGTCCTCGAGCCGGGTGCGTCGTCCGAGGCGTCCTGGCGCATCGCCGCGATCGCCTGACGCGTTCCACCGCGCTAGTGGTGTCCGGGGTCCACGATCCCGTGCGTGCCGTGGTCGGGTGCGAGGCGCCCGGCCTCGGTCGCGCCGAGCGCCGGAGTGACCAGCGCCGCGACGACGGCGGCTGCGACGAAGAGCATCGACAGGCGCGGGGGCGCGGCATCCGCTCGCCCATCGTGCACGGCGCGCAGCCGGGCGGCGCACGCGAGAGCCACCGCGACCAGCAGAACGGTCGACACCGCGAAGGCGACGACGCTCGACCGCGCGGGGTCGGCGGCGAGCGCGACCGTTCCGGCGATGACGCCGGCCAGGGCACCGACGACACCCGACCGCGGGACGACGATGCGTCCGCGGCCGAGCGTCGTGGCTCCCCACACGAGCCCCGCGGCGCCGACGGCTACCAGGGCGGCGCCGGCCCCCCGGGCGGCACCTCCTCCGGTCAGCGCGCCGGCGCCGAGCGCGAGCTCGATCAGGCCCGCGCCCCACGCCGCGACGGCCGCCCACGACGGGGCGGCGCCGCGCTGCGCCGGAGCTGCCCGGCGCGTCGGCGGCGACGCTCCCGGGACGCTCTGGGCCGTGGTGGCTGCGGAGTCCATGTGCACGTCCGTCAGGCGGTGCGACCGGCCAGGTCGGCCCGTGCCGTGCGGTCGGCGGCGAGGCCGACGCCCAGCAGCACCAGGGCGCTGGCCAGGTGCAGGAAGTGGTCGAAGGTGTTCAGCGCCAGGACGTTGAGGGCCGTTCCCACGAGGAAGAACCCGACGACACCCAGGAGCAGGTAGGCCGCGCCGACGATGATGTTGACCGTCTTGGCGGCGACCGCGGAGCTGAGTCCGCCGATGAGCAGGGCGGCTCCGATCAGCAGGTGGGCGACGTTGTGGAGCGGATTGACCTCGAAGATGCCGAGGAGCAGTCCGCCCTCGGTCGCGATGAAGCCGACGCCGCCGGTGACGGCGAAGCCGAGTGCCCCCACGACGAGGTAGACGGCGCCGAAGATCGTGGCGACGAGACGGTTCGGTGACGAGCGCATGAGCGTTCCTCCTGTTCGTAGGCGGCGGGTGCCGCGTCTGCGGGTTCTTCGGACCACCGGTCTGATCGGTTTGGACGGCAGGCGCCGAACGCGACGAAGGGCCCCGGGGGATGGTCCGGGGCCCTTCTGCCGGAGCCGCGGCGTACCGCGGCGCACGCGGGGTCAGCTGCTCTCCCGCAGCTCCTCCTTGATGGAGTTGCGCGTCTTCACCGAGTCGCGCTCGGCCTCTGCCTTCTTCACGTCGGCATCGGCCTTCATCTCGTCGACCTTGTCGCCGACGCGGTCGGTGGTGTCTTCCCACGTGTCCTTGATCTTGTCGCCGACGGCCTCGGCCGTCTCCTTGGCGTCATCCATGAATCCCATGCACCGCTCCCTTCGTGAAGGACTGTGCCATCGACGCTACGTCGGCCGAGCCGTGCAGGCCGGGGGGTTGCGCGCGGAGGCGGCGGTTGCTAGATCGTCGGCCGCGCGGCACGGATGCCTCAACCTGTCCGGGCCGCGGCATCCGGTGCCACACTCGACCCATGCGATTCGAGACGACGCTCCTCCTGAACGGCAACAACACGGGGATCGAGGTGCCCCCCGATCTCCTCGACGAGCTCGGCGGAGGAAAGCGCCCGGCGGTCACCGTGAGCGTGGACGGATTCGAGTACCGCAGCACGGTGGCCGTCATGGGCGGGAGGTTCCTCATTCCCTTCAGCTCGGACAAGCGCGCGGCCACCGGGTTGAAGGGCGGGGAGCGGATCACCGTGGAGCTGTCGCTCGACACGGCCCCGCGCACCGTCGAGGTCCCGGCCGATCTCGCGGCCGCGCTCGACGCGGCGGGGATGCGCGAGGTGTTCGCCGAACTCGCCCCGAGCGCACAGAAGGCGCACGTGACGAACGTCGAGACGGCCAAGGCGGACGAGACCCGCGCGCGCCGGATCGCCGCCATCGTCACGAAGCTCCGCGCCTGACGGAGCCGGCTCGTCCTCACCCCTATGCTGAGCGCATGATCTCTGCGAACGTCGTCACCGATACAGCCGATCTGACGACCCTCTGGGGCCCGTACAGCATCGTCGGGCTGATCTTCTACGTCATCACCGTCGTCGCCCTCTGGAAGGTCTTCAGCAAGGCGGGGTACCCCGGCATCCTTGCGATCATCCCGATCGTGAACTTCTTCATCCTCGTGAAGATCGCGGGCTACTCGGCGTGGCTCGGTCTGCTCTACTTCATCCCGATCGTGAACATCGTGTGGTCGATCATCGTCGCGATCCGCGTGGGCAAGGGCTTCGGCAAGGGCGGCGCCTGGTCGTTCTTCCTGCTGTGGCTGTTCGCCTTCATCGGCTTCTTCATCCTCGGCTTCGGCCGGGCGACGTACACCAAGCCGGCCTGATCCCTCAGCGGATCGGTGTCGTGGTGTCGATCGCCTCGCGGAGCGGGCGTCGCATGGGCGCCCAGTAGCGGGTCGGCGTCACGCGCGTCAGCACGTCGACGAGGCGCGCCTCGCGCCCGATCATCACGCGCGGCTTGCGGCGCACCGTCGCCTCGACGATTCGCACCGCGGCGTCGGCGGGCTCGGTGTGGTACATCGCGGCCTGCGCCGCCGCGGCGCGATCGGCGACGGCCGGATCGATCGCGGCAGCGTAGCGACCGCGTCCGATGATCCCGGTCTTGACCCCCGCCGGGTAGATCGCACCCACGCTCACCGTCGAGCGCTCCAATTCGTGCCGCAGCGACTCCGTGAACCCGCGCACGGCGAACTTGCTCATGGCATACGGGATCCGCCCGGCGGGGGCGGCGAGGCCGTAGATGCTGACCAGGTGCGTGATGTGCGCGGCGGGCTCGCGACGCATCGCGGGCAGCAGCGCCTGGGTGATGTTCACCGTGCCCCACAGGTTCACGTCCATCAGCCATCGCATCTCGGCCATCGTCAGCTGCGAGATGTCGCCGAGCATCGACGATCCGGCGCAGGTGATCAGGGCCTGCACGTGGGGGTGGGATGCCTCGATCGCGGTGGCGAGCGCGGACACGGCTCCGTCGTCGGTGAGGTCGATGACGTGGGTCGTGTGCCCGGTCCCGGTCAGCTCGGCGCCCAGCGCGGACAGACCGTCCGCGTCGCGGTCGACGAGTGCGAGACGCGCACCGCGCCGGCCCAGCTCGCGGGCGACTTCGGCGCCCATCCCGCTCGCCGCACCGGTGATCACGGTCGTCCTGCCGTGCACCTCGAGCCGCTGCATCCTCGCCATGTCCGTCCCTCTCGTCTTCGTCGACCGACGTCTACGATTCTCGCGGACTCGGGGGCCTCCGCCGGACGCTAGCCTCGATGCAGGAGGTGCGATGGGCAAGACCGCTGAGGCGATCGCCGAAGGGGTGTCGATCGCGTCCGCCGCGGCCCGGCTGGCCGTGCGAAACCACATCCTCGTCGAGACCATCGCGCACGACGAGGCCTTCGACTTCGTGCGCGTCGCTCCGTTCGCGCACGACACGCTCGTCTCGCTCGCCGAGGAGCAGGAGGAGGCCGCCGCGCTCGCGAGACGTCAGCGCAAGAAGGCGTTCGGCAAGTTCACCGATCCCGACGGCACCCACGACTACCGCGATCGCGACATGCGCAATCTGCGTCGGCGCTACCGGCAGTACATCGGGGTGGCCAAGGAGCTGCGCCGCGTCGCCGACGACCCGCACGCCGTGCGGACCCTGGTCGAGCAGGCGAGGGATGCCGCGTGGGGCGACGTCGAGGCGAACCTCGAGCGGCGCCTGAACGTCGAAGGCATGCGCCCCGACCTCGACCCCGACTACGACATGATGCGCGCCGCGCGGATGCAGTCCCTGCGGCTCGTCGATCTGCCACGGCTGGCGGCGCACCGTCGGCGGTCCCCCGAGGGCGACGAGCCCGAATCGGCTGCGCACGACGTGCCGTCGGCGCCGCGCGCCGGTGGCATCGACCTGAGCGAGCTCGACGCCTGACGCGGCCTTCGTCCCGGTCGGTACCATCGTGCGATGGACGTCGTCGACGCCGCCGGACACCCGATGCACTTCCCGCCGGAGCATCCGCTCGTCGTCCGCGTGCGCGCGCTGTGCCTCGCGTATCCGGAAGCGGTCGAGGCGATCTCCCACGGGCGATGCACGTTCCGGGCCGGCAAGCGCCAGTTCGCGCTGGTCGGCGTGCGGGACGCCGGTGCGGTCCTCTTCATCCCGGACGGGTCCGAGCGCTTCGCGCTGGTCGAGCGGGACGACGTCTTCGTGCCGCCGTACGAGGGTGCCTACGGCTGGCTCGCGCTGCGGGTCGAGGCGGACTCGGGCGACTGGAGCCTGCTCTCCGAGCTGCTCGACACGTCGTACCGGCAGGTCGCGCTGCAGCGTCAGCTTCGGGCGCTCGATGCCCGCGACGAGGGCGCCATCACGGGCCCGGCCTGACCCCGCGCCACCCGGACACGCCCGGGATTCGGGCATCCGGCACCTCGATTCGCTCCGGGGGACGCCGTCGGGTATTCTGGACGCTGGCTTGCGCGAGAGTGCGAGCCGGGCGCCTCTAGCTCAATGGATAGAGCATCTGACTACGGATCAGAAGGTTGGGGGTTCGAGTCCCTCGAGGCGCACACTGTGTTGAGACAGTGAGGAACGGCCTGCGCAAGCGGGCCGTTTCGCTTTTCCACAGGTCGCCGGCGATGGTGACGCCGGCGACGTCTGCCTGCGATGATCGCTCCATGACGACGGTCGAAGCGGATGTCAGAGCGCCGGCGGATCTCGCGCCCCCGGAGCCCTCGACCCCCCGCGGGCGGGCGGCCGGGCTGGTCTTGGGCGTCGTCGCCGTCTTCGCCGCCGCCGCCCTGGCCGGGTGGCACGTGACGGCGAGCGCTGCGCTCGCCTCTGTCTCACTCGAGTACGACGCCGAGCCGATCGTGTGCGACGGCGCCGATGTCGGCACGCTGCCGTCGCCGATGAACGATGAGTTCCTCTGGCCAGCGGTCGCACTCGAACCCGGTGCGACGTGCGAGCTCCGCATCCACGTGGTCAACGGGGGCCCGCAGTCGGTCATGGTCGACGCCGTCACCCTGGCGCAGCTCGCTCCCGGCGGGCCGACCGGCCTGGAGGTGTCGTTCGTCAATCCGAACGCGCAGCACGGCGAGGCGGTCGACGGCGACCACCGCTTCCCGGTCGAGGGCGGTCTTCCCGTGGACGCCGGGACGATCCAGACCTTCATCGCCGTGCTCACCTTCGCCGGCGAGTCGCGGTACGCGGAGTGCAGCAGCACGGCGTGGGCGATCCCGTCCGTGACCGTGAGCGCGCTCGGCCAAAGCCGCACGGTCGCGGCGCCCGCCGGCAGGGAGATCTGGTTCCATTACGGCGGCTTCGAAGAGTGTGCGTCGTGACCCGAGAGGAATCAGCATGAGACTCGCTCAGATCGCCCAGCACGCCGACGACCTCGACCGCGCCGCCGATTTCTACACGGTGCTGCTCGAGACCGAGCCCACCGCGCGGTTCGACCCGCCGGGACTCCTTTTCTTCGACCTCGACGGGGTCCGACTGCTGCTCGACCGCAACGCGCCGTCGTCGCTGATCTACCTGCAGGTCCACAACGTCCACGAGGCGCTCGAGCGGCTCGACGGCATCGTCGACGTCGTCGCCCATCCGCACGTGATCTTCACCCACGAGGACGACACGCTCGGACCGGCCGGTCATCAGGAGTGGCAGGCGTTCATCAAGGACTCCGAAGGCAACACGGTCGGCCTGATCGCGCACCAGCGTCCGTAACCCGGAGCCGCGGCATCCCCTCTCGGGTGAGAATGGGCGAGTGGATGCCGCGTTCCCTGCCCTGACCGAGATGCCCGACCCGCAGTTCGTGATGTCGGCGGAAGGCCACCGCGTCGCCACGTACTCGTGGGGCGACGACGATCTGCCGACGGTGCTGTGCGTGCACGGCTTCGCCTCGAGCTGTCGCGACAACTGGGTGAACACGGGATGGGTACGCGATCTCACCCGTGCCGGGTTCCGCGTGCTGGGCGTCGACCAGCGAGGGCACGGTGCGAGCGACAAGCCCCACGAGCCGGAGGCGTACGGGATGGAGGCGCTCACCGGCGACCTGATCGCGGTGCTCGACACGTACCTCCTCGACTCCGTGCTGTACGCGGGCTACTCGCTCGGCGCACGCGTCGGGTGGCAGCTCGCGGTGAACGCGCCGGAGCACGTCGAGCGCGCCGTGCTGGGCGGCATCCCCGACGGCCGTCCGCTGGCCCGGCTGCAGATCGAGCAGGCTCGGGCGTATGCCGACCAGGGAACACCGGTCGACGACCCGGTGACCCGCAACTACGTCACGCTCGCGGAGCGCGTCCCCGGCAACGACCTGCGCGCGCTGGTGGCGCTCGCCGAGGGCATGCGCCTCGGCGACGCCGACCCTGACGTCGCGCACCCGCCGCAGCAGACCATCCTCTTCGCCACCGGCTCGGAGGACGCGATCCTCGAGCGCTCGCGCCTGCTCGCGGACGCCACGCCGCACGGGGAGTTCGTCGAACTCCCCGACCGCCACCACTTCAACGCCCCGGGATCGCGGGTGTTCCGCCAGGCGGCGGTCGAGTTCTTCGGACAGCGCTGACGCCACACTGCTCGCAGGGATGCCGAGCGCCGAGGCATCCTGCTCATCTCGATGTGATCACGGTGCGCAGTCTGCCTGCGGGACGGCGTAGCCTGGAGGTGTGAGCGCCTACGTCTCGGCGTTCGAGCTGTTCTCCATCGGAGTAGGACCCTCGAGCTCCCACACGGTCGGCCCCATGCGGGCGGCCCTCGACTTCGTCGTGCGCCTGCGCGCGGCCGGACTCCTCGAGTCGGTCGGTCGCGTGACGTGCACCCTCTACGGCTCGCTCGGTGCCACGGGCATCGGTCACGGCACCCCTGACGCGGTCGTCGCGGGCCTCATGGGCCTCGAGCCGGAGACGGTGGACCCGGATGCCGTGCGCGCGGCGTGGAGCGGCTGGACCGAGGGTCGCGAGCTTCCGCTCGCCGGCACCCACGCGATCGGGTTCGCCAAGGACGACGTGATCTTCGAACCGCGCACGCGGCTGCCGGGGCATCCGAACGCCATGACGCTCGAGGCGTGGTCGACCGCGTCCGCCGGTCGCCCGCGGAGGATCGGGACGGATGCCGCAGCCGGTGTCCGCGAGACCGGCTCCGCGTTCGCACTGGGGGCCACCACCGCCGTCGCGCTCGCCGACGACGCGGGTCTGGTGCTGCGCGAGACGTACTACTCGGTCGGCGGCGGCTTCATCCGCCGCGACGGCGAGCCGCCGAAGGTGCGCGCCCACGGCTTCCCCCTCGACTACGGCACGGCCGAGGAGATGCTTGCGCTGTGCGACGAGCACGGGCTCACGATCGCCGAGCTCGCCCGCATCAACGAGGAGGCGCTGCGCGACGACGAGGAGATCGCCGCCGGGCTCGACGCCATCTGGGACGCGATGGCCGGCTGCGTCGAGGCCGGACTCCATGCCGACGGCGTGCTGCCCGGAATGCTGAAGGTGAAGCGCCGCGCCGGCGCGATCCGCGCGCAGCTGGACGACGCCGAGGCCGACGGCCGGCGCGAGCTCCCCGGCGAGTGGCTCGGGGCGTTCGCGCTCGCGGTGAACGAGGAGAACGCCTCCGGCGGGCGGGTCGTGACCGCCCCCACGAACGGCGCGGCGGGAATCGTCCCGGCGGTGGCGATGTACTGGTGGCGCTTCCTGGCCGACTCCGGCCTCGGGGCGGGCAACGCCGTGACGCCCTACGGTGAGCTCGTCGGCAGCGCCCTGCTCGGGTTCGGCGAGGGCGAGCACGCTCCGGCGCCCGATTCGGTCATCGACGAGGGTCTCGTCGCCGAAGCGAACCGGAGGCGAGGCATCCGTCGCTTCCTGCTCACCGCGACCGCGCTCGGGTCGCTCTTCAAGGCGAACGCCTCGATCTCGGGCGCCGAGGGCGGGTGCCAGGCCGAGGTCGGGTCGGCATGCGCGATGGCCGCGGGCGGGCTCACCGCCGTCATGGGCGGCACCACCCGCCAGATCGAGAACGCGGCCGAGATCGCGATGGAGCACCACCTGGGCCTCACCTGCGACCCCGTCGGCGGGCTCGTCCAGATCCCGTGCATCGAGCGCAACGCCATCGCGGCCTCGACGGCGGTCACCGCCGCCCGGCTCGCGCTGCGCGGCGACGGCAGCCATTACGTCTCGCTCGACGCCGTCGTCGAGACCATGCGCCAGACGGGCATCGACATGTCGCACAAGTACAAGGAGACCAGCGAGGGCGGCCTCGCGGTCAACGTCATCGAGTGCTGACGGACGACGAGCGCCGCGGTGCCTAGGATCGTCCCGTGCCCGAACGCGAACTGACCTCCCCGGTATCCCTCACGCTCCCGGACGGCAGGCTGAATCCCGACGCGGTCGGCTGGGCGCGCCGGCCGCTCGTCGACACGAGCGGGATCGGCCGCGGGTGGGGACGGAACAAGCGCTGGGAGTACTGGAACGTCATCACCCCGACGCACATCCTCGCGCTGACGGTGTCGTCGATCGACTACGCGGCCGTGAGCGAGGTGTGGGTCTTCGACCGGGCGACGCAGCGCGAGATCAGCACGAGCGTCTCGGCCGTGCTCGGCCGGGCGACGCTGCCGGCTTCGCTCGAGGGTGGACCGTCACGCTCGCGGGCGAAGGATCTCGCGATCGACATCGACGAGGTGCCCGGCGGCACGCGGCTGCGTGCTGCGACGCACCGGGCGTCGTTCGACGTGATCGCCGGGCTGCCCGCCGGGCACGAGCGGCTCGCAGTCGTGGTGCCGTGGAGCACCCGCCGCTTCCAGTACACGGTGAAGGACCTCGCGCGCCCGGCGTCCGGGCGCGTCGCCTTCGACGGCGAGATCTTCGACGTGCCGGCCGGGGAGTCCTGGGCGGTGCTCGACCATGGCCGGGGGCGCTGGCCCTACGACGTCCGATGGAACTGGGGCGCGGGATCGGGCGTCTCGGACGGTCGCGTCATCGGAATCCAGGTCGGCGGGAAGTGGACCGAAGGCACCGGATCGACCGAGAACGCCGTGTTCGTCGACGGCAGGCTCCACAAGATCCACGACGAGCTCACGTGGGAGTACGACATCTGGCGCTGGCAGCAGCCGTGGCGCGTGGCGGGCGGGGGGCTCGAGGCATCCTTCACCCCCTTCTTCGACAAGCGGACCCGCACCGATCTCGGTGTGGTCGCGTCGAGCACGGATCAGTGCTTCGGCCACTGGAGCGGCACGTTCCGCACCGCAGACGGCGACGAGGTCGCCTTCGACGGCATCGCGGGTTGGGCCGAAGAGGTGCACAACCGCTGGTGAGCGGATGCCGCGCCGCGCGGTGCGGTCAGCCGCCGCTGCGACGCCCCCGTCGCAGGCGTCCGCGGGTCTCGCCGATCGCCACCCCGACGAGGACGACCGCGGCGGCGACCGACAGTGTGAGGGAATCCAGTGGAACGGCGGTCAGCGCCAGCGCCAGCGCGGCGAGGAGCGCGAGCGCCGTGACGCCCGCCAGCTGAGCGCGCGCCCACCGCCGCTCGAGCAGGCGGCGGAACAGCACGGTGCCGATCAGGAAGAGGAACGGTCCGCCCAGCGAGGCGGCCGTCGGGGCCAGGCCCTGTTCGTGCGGGTGCGAGAGCGACTCCTTGTCGCCGACGCTCAGCAGCACGAGCCCCGCGATGATCGCGAGGTGGATCCAGGTGTAGGCGGTGCGCGCGACGCGCCCGGGCTCGTCTGACGCCTCGATCACCTCGGACCCGATGCGCTCGCCGTGGTCGAAGTAGATCCACCAGGTCGCGGCGGCTGCCACGAAGGCGGTCGCCATCGCCGCGATCGAGGCGGGGGAGGACTCCTTCGCGACGAACGCGAAGCCGGTCACGAGCAGTCCCTCGCCGAGCGTGATGAGCACGAACAGGGCGGTGCGCTCGGCGATGTGCGGGCCCGACAGGTCCCACGCGCCGATGAGCACCCGCCCGTGTCGGGGCACCGGGAACCCGAGGACCGTGCCGAGCAGCTCGAGCCCCAGTGCGGCGGCCCACAGCGGCAGCTGCCACTCCAGTGGCAGGAGGGCGCCGACGATCCACAGAGCTCCGCCCGCGACCGTCCAGGCGAGCACGCGTGCGAAGTCCCGGGCGACGGGCGGGTCGTGGCGGGCGGTGGCCCAGACGATGAAGCCTGTGCGCCCGACCTGCAGGACGACGTAGGCGATCGCGAACGCCCATGCCCGCTCGCCGAAGGCCTCGGCGATCGACACGCTCATCACGAGCGCCACGAACGCGAGTGCGATGACCGCGCCGCGCACGGGCAGCGTGACCGGATCGAGCCAGTTCGTGACCCAGGTCGTCGACACCCACGCCCACCACAGCGCGCAGACCATGATCGCGCCCTCGAGGATGCCGAGCGCCGTCTGGTTCTCGTACAGGTAGGCCGACAGCTGGGTCAGGGCGAACACGAAGACGAGGTCGAAGAACAGCTCGACGTACGTGACCCGGTCGGCGCGCGGCGAGTCGGTCGGTCGCATGACGTCGCGTCTCATCCCGAAGGGCATGCCCCATCATGGCACCGCGAGCGTCGGCCGCCGGTGGTCGGACGCGCCGCCCCGCTGCGCCCGCGGGTGCCGGCCCGACGGCACGGCCGTAGGCTGAGGCCGTGGTGGAGTACGTCGTCCCCGCGCCGAAGCGGCGCCGCGGCCGTCCGCGCGCCGGCGAGTCCGACGCGCGGGAGCGGATCCTGTCCGCGGCCATCGAGGAGTTCGGCGAGGCGGGCTACGACGGTGCGACGATCCGCGGCATCGCGGCACGGGCGGGCGTGGACTCCGCGCTCGTGCACCACTACTTCGGCACGAAGGCCGACCTGTTCGGCGAGACGATCGGGGCGCCGATGCGCCCCGACCTCGCCCTCCCCGAGATCCTCGAGGGTCCCGAGGACGAGGTCGGCGAGCGCATCGTGCGCTACATCCTCGAGGCGTGGGAGCAGCCTGAGGTGCGCCGACGGGGCGTGGTGCTGCTGCGCACCGCGATCGGAAACAAGCTGACGACGCCGCTCCTCGCGGGCTTCCTGTCGCGCGAGCTGCTCTCGCGCATCGCCCGCGCGCTCGATGTGCCCGACGCCGAGCTGAGGGCCACCCTGGTGGCGTCGCAGGTCGCGGGCATACTGATCGCGCGGTACGTCCTGCGACTGCCCGCGCTGGCGGAGGCATCCGTCGACGACGTCGTCGAGCGGGTCGGGCCGACGATCCAGCGCTACCTCTACGACCGACCCTGACCAGCGAAGGCGAACATGACGTTCCAGGCATATCTCGACAACATCGAAGAGAAGACAGGGCTGACGCCGCGTCAGTTCGTCGACCTCGCGTCCGAGAAGGGCTTCGGTCCGGGTACGAAATCGGGCGAGATCGTGGCGTGGCTCGGCGAGGACTACGGGCTCGGACGCGGTCACGCGATGGCGCTCGTGCACGTCATCACGAAGGGGCCGACGATCAGCTCGAAGCATGTCGGCACCGGCACGGCGCACTCCGATCCGTCCGACACCCTGTGGCTCGACGGCAAGGCGACGAACCCGAATGCGTAGGGCTTGACCGTCGCGACCGGGTGGGCGTTTAATTCATCGTGTGATGAATAATTCGCCGGGCAATGCGGTCGAGGTGCGCGGACTCCATGTGCGGCGCGACAAGACCGAGGTGTTCGCGAGCCTCGATCTCGATGTCCCGCGCGGTCAGATCACCGGGCTGCTGGGGCCGTCCGGGTGTGGCAAGACGACGCTCATGCGGGCGATCGTCGGTGTGCAGAAGGTCGCCGCGGGCACGGTCACCGTGCTCGGCGATCCCGCCGGCACCGCCGCCCAGCGTCGTCGCGTGGCGTACGACACGCAGGCCGCGTCGGTGTACGACGACCTGACGATCGAGCAGAACCTCCGCTACTTCGCCCGGATCATCGGGGCGCCGCGATCCGACGTCGCGCGGGTCATCGAGCAGGTCG
Organism: Microbacterium sulfonylureivorans; assembly: GCF_003999995.1. Lineage (NCBI taxonomy): Bacteria > Bacillati > Actinomycetota > Actinomycetes > Micrococcales > Microbacteriaceae > Microbacterium > Microbacterium sulfonylureivorans. The sequence continues at coordinate 730,819 of NZ_RJAD01000001.1, read as the reverse complement.
GGCTGAGGGGTCAGGCGCGACAGACCGTCGGCTCCCTCAGCGGCGGGCAGGAGAGTCGTGTCTCGCTCGCCGTCGCGATGCTCGGCAGCCCCGAGCTGCTCGTCCTCGACGAGCCGACGGTCGGGCTCGATCCCGTGCTCCGCGCCGAACTCTGGGATCTGTTCCGCGGGCTCGCCGAGGCCGGCGCGACGATCATCGTCAGCAGCCACGTGATGGACGAGGCGCTGCGCTGCGACCGGCTGATCCTCCTGCGGGCCGGCCGGATCATCGCCGACACCACCCCGCAGGGTCTGGTCGCCTCGACCGGCTTGACCGACCCGGATGCCGCATTCCTCGCGCTGATCGAGCGCGACGCCGCCGGCACGGCCGGAACCGCCGGCCACCATCCGGCCACCCGGCGCGAGGCGCGAGAGGAGGCGGGCGAATGAACGGCGGGCGCACCTTCGCCACGGCCGCACGCATCCTGCGGCAGCTGACGCACGACCCGCGCTCGATCGCGCTGATGCTCGTCGCCCCCAGCCTGCTGGTCGGTCTGTTCGCCTGGCTCTTCAGCGATCAGGACGGCGTCTTCGACATCTACGGACCTCCGATCCTGGCACTGTTCCCGTTCATCATCATGTTCCTGATCACCTCGATCACGACCCTGCGCGAGCGCCGCTCGGGCACGCTCGAGCGGCTCATGACGACGCCGCTCGGCAAGGCGGACTTCATCGTCGGCTACGCGCTGGCATTCGGCCTCATGGCGATGCTGCAGGCCGTCGTGACGGTGTCGTTCGCCGTGTGGGTCTGCGGGCTCGAGACGGACGGGCCGGTGTGGCAGCTCGGACTCGTGGCCGTGATCGACGCCGTGCTCGGCATGGCGCTCGGCCTCCTCGCCAGCGCATTCGCCCGCACGGAGTTCCAGGCGGTGCAGTTCATGCCGGTCATCGTCTTCCCGCAGATCCTGCTGGGCGGGCTCTTCATGCCCCGCGAGGACATGCCCGAGGCGCTCTACGTGATCTCGAACTTCCTTCCGCTCAGCTACGCGATCGACGCGATCAACGCCGTCACCGCGGGTGACGAGGGCTGGGACGTCTACGGCCCGCTGCTGATCGTCGGCGCATTCCTCCTCGGCGCGCTCATCCTCGCGTCGCTGACCCTGCGCCGGCGCACTCCCTAGCCGGGGCGATCGTCAGCAGCCGGGCTGCGGCTTGCGGAGCTTGCCCGTCAGATCGCGCAGCTGGGCGAGCTCGTCGTCGCTGAGCAGCGACATCCGCTCGGCGATCGCGCGGCCGTGCGCGCTCGCCAGCCTGCGGAAGGCGGATGCGCCGGCATCGGTCGCCCGCACGAGGGCCCCGCGCCCGTCGTCGGGGTCGGCGCACTTGTCGATCAGACCGCGCGCGGCCATGCGGTCGACGAGGCGCGACACGCTCGGCTGACTGATGAGCATGTTCGCGGTGACGTCGCGCAGGCGCGCGGTCATGTTGTCGCCGCGGGTCACGGTGAGGAGCACGTCGTATTCCGCCTGGCTGAGCGTGTCTTCCTGGAAGTCGTCGTTGATGTCGCCGAACACCTCATGCTGGGCGCGGAAGAGACTCTCCCACGCGTCGATGGCGAGGCGGCGATCCGTCATGTCGACAAGATTACGACCAAACCCGCCCCCTAGGCTGGGGCCCATGGGGACAGTCGCGTCCGTGTCTCGTGACGCACATCGGATGTGGCGCGCGCTCGCCGCAGCTCTCGTCGCGCTCGCGCTGGGGTTCGGCGGCGTCGTACTGGGGGCCGGGCCGGACGCCGCGCGCGCCGATGTGAACGACTTCGTCTTCGAGAGCCTCGACGTCGAGTACCGCCTCGACCGGGCCGAAGACGGCTCGAGCTCGCTGACCGTCGTCGAGACCTTCGTCGCCGTGTTCCCCGAGTTCGACCAGAACCGTGGGATGCAGCGGCGCATCCCCGACTCGTATCTCGGAGCGCCGCTGAACCCCGAGCTCGTCTCGATCACCGACGCCGGCGGACGGACTCGCGAGAGCGAGGTCGAGTCCGAGGACGACTACTACATCATGACCTCGCGCGCCTCGGATTTCGTCCACGGGCGGCAGACGTACGTCTTCACGTACACGCTCGACAACGTCACGCGATTCTTCGGCGACACCGCCGTGGACGAGTTCTACTGGAACGTCAACGGAACCGAATGGCAGCAGCCCTTCGGGCGGGTGACGGCACAGGTCACGATGCCGAGCGAGCTCGCCGACGCCCTCACGGGGGAGCAGGCCTGCTACGTCGGCTACGAGGGCTCGACCGCGACGTGCCCGATCTCGGCCGACGGCGACGTGGTCGCGGCATCCGCTTCGCCTGTCCTGCAGTACCAGACGATGACGATCGCGATCGGGTTCGAGGAGGGCACGTTCACCGCCTTCGACTCGTCGTACCTCGCTTCTCCGTGGGGCTGGCTGCAGGGCCTCGCCGCGCTCGGGATGGGCGGGGCCGTGGTCTTCGCCGCCGTCACGCGCGCGAGGCGGCTGCGCGACGAGCCGGGACGGCCGGTGATCATCGCCGAGTACACGCCGCCGCCCTCGGTCGACGCGCTCGAGAGCGCAGTGATGCTCGGGCTCACGACGAAGGCGATCCCGGCGGAAGTGCTCGAGCAGGCGGTCGCAGGGAGCATCCGCATCATCGAGGGCGAGAAGAAGTTCTTCGGCGGGGCGAAGCTGAAGGCGCAGCTCGTCGATCCCTCGAAGGCGGACGGCGACGGGCGGATGCTGCTCGACGGCCTGTTCCCGTCGGGATCGCCGGGCGAGGAGTTCGAGTTCGGACGCAGCGACACGAGGCTGTCGTCGGCGGCGCAGAGCATCCTCAAGGCGGCGAATCAGGAGCTCGTGAACCGAGGGCTCCGGCGCGCGGTGCCCGCACGGGTGCGGGTGTGGCCGCTGCTCGCGGCGATCGCGGCCGCCGTGCTGATCTTCCTCACGGGGTTCGCCGCGCTCGACGGCATGGTGGACCCGCTGATCCCGATCGTGCTGATCGTGGTGTCGGTGCTCGCGACGATCTGGGTGGGCGGGATGGTGTCGCGAAAGCCGCTGACCGCCGCCGGCGCCGAGACCCGCGATCATCTGCTCGGGCTGAAGGTCTTCATCGAGTGGGCGGAGGCGGACCGCATCCGGATGCTGCAGTCCCCGCAGGGTGCGGAGCGCGTGCAGGTGGACACCACCGATCCGCGCGTGATGCTGCGGCTGTACGAGTCGCTGCTGCCGTACGCCGTGGTCTTCGGGCAGGAGAAGGAGTGGTCGCGCGAGCTCGCGGTGCTCTACGGGCCCGGGAACTCGCCGGGCTGGTACTCCGGCTCGAGCGGCTTCAACGCCGCATCGTTCTCGTCGGGCATCTCGACCCTGTCGTCGAGCACCGCGTCCTCGTCGTCGACGTCGGGCGGATCGGGCGGCGGTGGATCGGCCGGAGGCGGCGGCGGAGGCGGCGGCGGCGGGGGAGTCTGAAGTCCGCTCCTGCGTCGCGCGGGCAAGAGTAAGGGCCGGTCGGAGAGGCTACCGACCGGCCCTTGTCCCTTGCACCAAGAGTGTCCTGCAATCACATGCCGGGTAGCTGCCACAGCAAAACAGCTAACCGTTGAGAGGACTCTATAACGAGAAGGTAACGACGACAAGGGGCGGGCGTTATCTTTTTGTGATTCATCTCGGGGGCATCGGAAACTCCCAGGGATCGCGTACGGGGCGATGGCCGGGTGCGCCGGATCGAGATCGATCGCCGGCTCCTCTTGACGCGCGCCGGCCAATGTGTACAGTGTGAACATCGCTCGCTGACACCAGGAGGCTCCGATGCCGACCACGACCGCACGTCCCCTTCCCCAGGTCGTCGATGCCGAGACGTGGCGTCGCGAACTCGACGCGCTGCGCGTGCGCGAGAAAGCGGCCACGCGCGAACTCGATGCCGTCGCGGCGCAGCGTCGCCGTCTGCCGATGGTCGCCCTGCCCGACTACACGCTCGTCGGAGAAGACGGTCCGGTGCGCCTCGCCGACGTCTTCGAGGGCCGATCTCAGCTGATCGTGTACAACCACATGTGGTTCGCCGGCAAGGAATGGCACTGCCCGGGGTGCACGGGCCTCACCTCGCAGTTCACGCGCCTCGAGTTCCTCGAGCCGTACGACGCACGCTTCGTGATCGTGACGCAGGGGCCCATCGACGAGGCGCTCGCCTATCGGGAGAGGACCGGCAACCGGATGGAGTGGTACTCGACCTCCGAGAGCCCGTTCGGCGCCGACATGGACGCCCCTCCGGGCGGCGGCTTCGCCGTCAACGTGTTCCTTCGAGACGGCGACACCGTCTACCGCACCTGGCACACGACCGGACGCGGGACCGAGCAGCTCGCCCACACGTTCGGCCTCGTCGACGTGCTTCCCTATGGTCGGCAGGAGGCCTGGCAGGACTCACCCGAAGGCTGGCCTCAGGACGAGCCCGGCGCGGGCTGGCTCAGCTCGAAGCAGGTCGCCGCCCTGTACGGACCCGGCGGGCGCGCCGCCGACTGACCCGCCTCAGTACCAGTCGGTCGCCTGCGAGTGGCCCCACGCGCTGCAGGGGCTGCCGTACGCGGACGCGATGTACTGCAGTCCCCAGGTGATCTGCGTGGTGGCGTTGGTCTGCCAGTCGGCGCCGGCGCTGGCCATCTTGCTGCCGGGCAGCGACTGCGGGATCCCCGTCGCGCCGCTGCCGGCGTTGTACGCCTGGTAGTTCCAGCCGGACTCCTTGGTCCACAGCGACTCGAGGCACGAGAACTGGTCGGCCCCCCAGCCGTAGTTCGCCGAGGCCAGACGCCGCGCGGTCGCCTTGGCGCCGTCGACCGTGTTGGCCTCCGCGGCCGCCTTCGCGGCTGCGGCGGCTGCGGCCTCTGCTTCGCGCTTCGCCTTCGCGGCCGCCTCCTCGGCGGCCTTCTTCTCGAGTGCGACGTCGAGGCGCTCTCGCAGATCCGCCACGCGCGCGTCCACGATGTCGGTCTGGGTCGCGGCCTCCTCCGCGGCGCCCGGGAGGAGCAGCAGGGGCAGCACATCGAGGCTCGAGAGCTGCGCCGTCGCGTCGAGGAGGGGGACGGTGTCCACGGACGTGCTCTCCGTGCCGAGGTCGAGCCCGGCCGCGGCGATGTCGGCCTCGACCGCGCCGGCGTCCGCGAGCGTCGAGCGCGCATCGCCGAGCGCTGCGCGCGCCTCGGTCGTGATGTCGTGGAGGGTCTCGGCGCCCACTGTTGCGGCGAGGGACAGCGGGGTCACGGCGAACGCCGGGCTCGCGGCGGCGAGTCCGGTCACGGCGACGACGCCGGCGACGAGGCCCGTGACGAGGGAGACGGACGCGATTCGGCGCCGGCGGGGCGAACGGGCAGGCGTGGACGACGGGTTATCGAGCATGGGGAACGCAGGATCCTTCGGGTGCTTCACGCCGGCGAACCGGCGTCCTGCGCCCTCGGGCCGGGCGCAAAGCATCGAGTCTGCGCACTCCGTCTGGACGGTTCCCCAGGTTTCCCTGGCAGAACCGTGGGAGGCGCCGGCAGGGAAAGGCCTGATCACAGCACAGCGTCGTCGCCTCTGGACGGGCGGCTGAAGCCTGTCCTGAGGTGCCGCTGAGGCGTTTCCTGCGCTTCGGCGAACCCTCGTGGATCTCTTGCGGAAACGTTGCGGATGCCGTGCGGGAATCACGAGATCGGTTTTCCAGACTGTTCTCATCAGGCAGGCGCACCGCGCAGAGGCCGAAAGATAGCCGGGCCCCAGACCCGCAGATCCCTTGGGGGGAACAGACATGAAGAAGTCCATGAAGGGCACGATCGCCATCGCCGCCGGAATCGCACTGCTGCTGGGCGGCGGCGGCTCGCTCGCCTACTGGCAGGGCTCGGCCCAGGTCAGCTCCGCGACCATCCAGACCGGCGAGCTGAGCGTGGCGCTCACGCCCGGCGCGACCTGGCAGGTCAAGCGCGGCAGCACGACGACCGACATCACCAGCACCCTCGCCTCGTTCAAGATGGTCCCCGGCGACACCGTCGTCTACACGGTGCCCTTCCAGACCAAGGCGAACGGCACCAACCTCACCGCGAGCGGCGCGATCAACTGGGGCGGCTACGCGACGGTTCCCGCGCACCTCACCTCGACCGCCGCCGGCACGTACAACAGCACCGCCATCACGGGCGGCGCCTTCACGGCCGCCAGCGGCACAGCCAACGGTCAGCTCGTCTTCACGCTGACCTGGCCCTTCGGCGCCAACGCGACGAACGACACCGCCGCCGCGACGATGAACCAGTCCTGGAACCTCGCCTCGACCACGGTCACGGTCACGCAGACCGCCAACGGCGCCTCCTGATCGGCTGCCGGACACGCTGAACGGAAAGGGGCCGGCCGAGTCGTTCCCGACCGGCCCCTTCCTTCACCACCGCTCACCACCACGCAGAGGACAGGCAGACAGATGTCGCGCAAGAAGGCAAAGGCTCCCCTCGGGGTCGCCGGGCTGATCGCCGGCGTCGTCGCTCTCGCCGTCGTGTTCGCCCCGGGCACCCTGAGCTACTTCGTCTCGAGCACGCAGACGCAGGCCGTCTCCATCTCGACCGGGGAAGCCGCCCTGTCCATCTCGGGCACGGGTGGCTCGAACTCGGGCGTCTACCCCGGCGGTCCGGCCCAGCTCATCGCAGCGCGGAGCATCGCCAACACGGGGGACGTCTCACTCGGTCTCGCCTCCGCCTTCTCGGCGACCGGCGGCCTCGCCGCGAGCGTCATCATCACCGTGAGCGTCCAGGCCGCGGCCTGCGCGTCCACGCCGCCCAGCTCGTGGCCCGCCGACTCCGGGCACTGGCAGGGCACCACGGCGGGGCTTACGACCGCCGTGCCGACGACACTGGCGACGGACGTCAGCCGCACGCTGTGCGTATGGCAGGGTCTGGACGCGAACGCGCCGAACGGCACGCAGGGCAAGACCGCCGCAGTGAACATCACGCTCACCGGCACCCAGACCGCCCCGTGACATCCGCGCCGCATCTCCACGACACGATCTCTCGACGAAGGCACATCATGACGAAACGCGCGAAGCTCATCACGGCGCTGGTCGCCGCGATCTGCCTGGTCGTCGTCACCCCGGTCGCCGCGGTCGCCTACTGGGCCGTGAGCGCGCAGCTGACTCTCACCGCGCAGGCCAGCCCGTTCTCGATCGCGCCCTTCGCGGTTGCGCCGGCCTCGGCCGCGTCGACCACGAGCTTCACCGGATGGAAGACCACCCAGTACTACACCGCGCCCTTGGCGAACAACGGCGCGACCCCGTGGGCGACCGAGACGGTAGCGGTGGCGGCGGCATCGGGGTTCGGGCCGGCGGCGGTCGCGACCGTCCAGGTCTCGTTCAAGACGACGTCGAGCGCCTGCCAGACCGAGGCAGCGTACGCCGCCGTGCCGTCGCAGAGCGCGCTCGCAGGGTCCTCCTGGTCGTCCACCACGGCGATCGCGGCGGGCGCCACGGCGTACGCGTGCATCAAGCTCGTCGTCACGGACACGGACACGCATACGCTGTCCGGTCAGGCGGCACCGGCTCCCAGCCTGACCATCACCGTCACGGCTACGGCGGCGCAGCGCAACTGGACCGATCAGGAACAGGCACAGCTCGCCATCACCAGCACCGGCTGGGCGTCGTGCTCGACGACCGGCAACAACGCCGTCCTCACGCTGCCCTCCGCCGTGCCTTCCGGCACGTACACCGTGACCCGCAACGACACCGGGGCGAGCTTCACGGCCACGGCCAGCCCGAACGGCAAGACCCTCACCCTGACGAACCCGGCCACCTCCGGCACGGAGACGGCCGAGACGTATGTCACGGTGAAGAACTCGCAGGGGGCGGTGGTCGCCGTCGCGAACCTCACCTTCCGCTCCTCCTACTTCCTCGTCATCTTCTTCACCAAGAGCCTGGTGTGCGCGTGAGTGCGGGGATCGCGGCGACCGGTTCGGCGCACGACAACGAGGCAGCCATCGGGCACCTCCTGGACGAGAGGCGTGATTCCATGACGGATGCCGCATCCCCCGCATCCCGGTCCACCGGCCGTCGATCCGTCGACGAGCGGGTGTCGGTGCCGCGGATGATCTTCGCCGCCGTCTCCTGGGTCCTCCTCGCGCTGGTCGCGCTTCTCGCGATCGCGGTCGTGATCGTTCCGCTCGTGACGGGCTCGAAGCCGTACACAGTCCTGACCGGTTCGATGGCGCCGCAGTACCCGCCGGGCACGCTCGTCATCGTCACGCCCGTCGACATCTCGGAGATCGACCTCGGTGACGTCGTCACCTACCAGCTCGAGTCCGGCAAGCCCGCCGTGGTCACCCACCGCGTCGCCGCGGTCGGCGCCGCAGCCGATGGCGAGCCGCTCCTGATCACGCGCGGCGACGCCAACGACGCCGACGATCCCGACCCGGTCCGGCCCGTGCAGGTCGTGGGCAGGCTCTGGTACGCGGTGCCCTATGTCGGCTGGATCAACAACGTCGTCACGGGCGAGGCGCGCGCCTGGGCGCTGCCGATCGTCGTCGGCCTGCTGTTCGCCTACGGGATCGCCACGATCGTGGTGGGTGCGCGTGACCGCCGCCGTGCGAAGGCCGCGCTCGCGCGCGGCACGCGACGGGACTTCGCCTCGGCCGAGCCGGAGCGCACGCACGCCGCCGGGTGAGACGTCTGGGACGGGGAGGGATGCTGCGGCCCGCGGCATCCCTCCCCGTCACCGCTGCGCGGCCCCGGTACGCTCGCCGCATGGCCCTCAGTCAGACCCGTCGCGCCCGTGCGTCGCGACGCCGCGCCCGCAGAGTCGCGGCCGCCGACAACGACCTCACGCCCGACGAATGGGAGTCGATCCTGGAGGCATGGGGGGCGTGCGCGTACTGCGGCGGAGCCGCCGGGCCGTTCCAGAAGGACTGCGTGCTGCCGATCTCGCGGGGCGGCCGCTACACCTTCGAGAACGTCGTCCCCGCGTGCGGCTCGTGCAATGCCAGCAAGAGCAACGACGAGGTCACCGGATGGCTGCGCCGCAAGCGCCTCGACGAGCGCGCGTTCCTCCTGCGCCACGTCGAGATCCTCCACGCCTGGCGTTCGGGGGCATCCGCGTGAGCATCGTCATCCGGCCGTACGAGTCTCGGGACTGGGGTGACATCTGCCGCATCCACGACGCGGCCCGCCTGGACGAGCTCGGCGGCGCGGGTCTGCTCGAGGCGTACCTCGACCTCGCCGCGACCTACGAGAATGAGGGGCTCTTCGACGACGAGGTCTGGGTCGCCGAGGTCGACGGCCGCGTCGCCGGTTTCATCGCCGGCTCCCGCGACGAGATCACCTGGGCCTACGTCGATCCCGGGCTCTACCGCCGCGGCGTCGGGCGCGCGCTCGTCGAGCACATGCTGAGTCTCGCGACCGGACCGGTCGAACTCGAGGTCCTCGACGGCAACAGCGCCCGTGCGTTCTACGAGGCACTCGGGTTCGTGCTCGAGACGACGACGACGGGCAAGCTCGCCGGCAACGAGGGTTTCCAGGCGACGGGCCACACGATGGTGTGGCGGCCGGGCGCGGCATCCGACTGATCGATCACGCGGGAGATCGCGGACCGATGCTGCGCTCACCCCGCTGCGAGGAGCGCGACGCCGTCCCGTACGGCCTCGTGGGTCTTCGGCGATGCCAGCACCCGGAAGTGACCGGCTGCGGGGACCTCCAGGTTCGTGGCTCCGTCGAGCGCGCTCCCCTCGGGGATGTGGGGGTCGTAGGGTCCGAACACGGACACGATGCGGCCGTTGATCGAGGTCTCGCGCCCGAGCATCACGATCGTCTCGTCGCCGGGCAGGAAGGCGCGGATGCTCGGATCGGCGAACAGCACACGCGCGCGCCGGGCACCCCCGAACGGCGTGGCCACGGCCACGAGGCCCAGGATCCTGAGCGGTGGGCCGCCGTCCTCCGTTGTCGCGGTGGCCGCGGCATCCGCCGGATCGCCGCCGGTGGATGCCTCGACCGCCGCGGCGGCCGCCGCACCGGATGTCACGAGGAGGTGCTTGGCGATGAGCCCGCCCTTGCTGTGCGCGACGAGCACGCGCCCCGCAGCGGGCGGCGGCAGCTCGGCGAGCACCCGCCCGAGGCGCTCCGACGTCTCCGGGATGCTGCGCCGGTTCATGCCGAGGCCGTGGACCACGGCGACGCGGTGACCCGCCGCCGCGAGGGCGTCGCCCAGGGGTCGGAGGAACGTCCAGTGCTCATAGACGCCCGGGAGGAGCACGACCTCCGGCAGTTCCGGCCTCCCGCGCCCCCACGCCGCAGGCACCGGCCGGGGACGGCCGATGGACCACGGGAGCGACAGGACCGCGAACTGCCGACGCGCCGCGTAGATGTAGTCGGACGCCCACCACAGCGCGCGCGTGAGGGGGCCGGGCCTCGCCGGAGGCTCGGCGGTCGCGGGGCTGCGCGTCATGGGCCGCAGTCTACGAGTCCGCAGCCGTCGGGGACCTCGTGTGTCACGTACGCGGGCCGACGATGCTCGCTCGTCAGCTCCCGCCGGCGCCGGCGGCGACCGGCGTCGTCGTTCCGCGCACCGCGACGATGGCGGACTCGACCACGGCGGCGGCGAGGGCGTCGATGACCGGCGCGGGCTGCCACTGCACCGGACCGTGGACGGCGATGTCGGCGAAGCCGTGCACCGCCGACCAGCACGCCCATTCGGCGTAGGGCCGCCGCTCCGGAACGAGGGCGCCGGCGTCCACCATCGCGTCGAGCGTGTCGAGGAGGAGCTGGAACGGCGCGACGACCTCGTCGTCGAGCGTGACGATCGCGGCGCTGCCCTGCGGGTCCTGCGTGGCGAACGCGAGCTCGAACCACCCGCGCTCCGCGCGCGCGAAGTCGATGTAGGCCAGGCCCACGCGGCGCAGCCGCTCGATGGATGCCTCGGCGGCCGGCAGCCCGGGCGGGGTCGCGTCGACGCGGGCGATGATCGCTCGGGCAAGGGCGAGCTGCGCCTCTGCGGCGACGGCGCGCACGAGGTGCTCGCGGTCGGCGAAGTGGCGGTAGGCGGCGTTGGGGGAGACGCCGACCGCACGGGTCACCTCGCGCAGCGAGACGGCGGCCGGACCACCCGTGCGGGCGAGGTGGAGGCCCTCGTCGATGAGCGCACGTCGGAGGTCTCCGTGATGATAGGTCCGCGTCTGTGCGGCCATTGCATCGCCTCCCCGCAATGTGTACGGTGTGAACATCCAAAGTACACGGTGTCCACATCGAGCGTAACGCCCTCGGTCGCGCCAGCCGTCGCCCCACGCGGAAGGAACCCCATGAGCCAGCCGACGTCCGCCTCGCAGACGAACGACGACCCGGCCCAGGCACCTCCCGGGCCCCGCACGATGCGCACGTTCCACCAGGTGCTCGCGAACACCGCGGTGGCGAATGTCACGTCGAGCTACCTCTGGTGGGCGCTCACGTTCTGGGCCTACCTCGAGACGCGCTCGGTGCTGGCCACCGCGATCATCGGCGGCTCGTACATGCTGCTCGTGGCGGTCTTCGGCGTCGTGTTCGGCGTGCTCGTCGACCACATGAAGAAGAAGGCCGTCATGGTCCTCTCGAGCGTGGTCACCCTCTCCACCTACCTCATGGCCGGCGCCCTTTACCTCGCCTTCCCCGAGAGCGTCCTCGTCGACTGGGGCGGGCCGTGGTTCTGGGTCTTCGCCGGCGTCATCCTCATCGGCGGGGTCGTCGAGAACCTCCGCAACATCGCTCTGTCGACGACCGTCACCCTGCTCGTCCCCGGCGACCGCCGCGACAAGGCGAACGGCCTGGTCGGAGCGGTCCACGGGATCGCCTTCATGGTGACGAGCGTGTTCTCGGGCCTGTCGGTCGGGCTCCTCGGCATGGGCTGGACGGTCGTCATCGCGATCGCAGCGACGGCGCTGGCGCTCCTCCATCTGTTCTTCGTGCACATCCCCGAGCGCGGCATCGCCCACGTCGAGGGCGAGGCGCCCAAGGGATTCGGCTTCAAGGGCGTGATCCCGGCGGTCATGATCGTCCCCGGCCTGCTCGCCCTCATCCTGTTCTCCACGTTCAACAACCTGGTCGGCGGCGTCTTCATGGCGCTCATGGACCCGTACGGCCTGACGCTGTTCTCGGTGGAGGTGTGGGGCATCATCCTCGGCATCACGAGCTTCGGCTTCATCATCGGCGGCGGCCTGGTCGCCAAGTTCGGCCTCGGCAAGAATCCTGTGCGCACGATGCTCCTCGTGAACATCGGCATCGCCTTCCTCGGCATGACCTTCGCGATCCGCGAGTGGTGGTGGCTCTATGCCGTCGGCATCCTCGTCTTCATGTGCCTCATGCCCATCGCCGAGGCGGCCGAGCAGACGATCGTCCAGCGGGTCGTGCCGTTCGAGAAGCAGGGACGCGTCTTCGGGTTCGCAGCCAGCGTCGAGTCGGCCGCGGCGCCGCTCTCGGCGTTCCTCATCGGCCCGATCGCGCAGTTCTGGCTCATCCCGTACATGAACTCGCAGGCGGGCCAGGACTCGCTGGGCTGGCTCCTCGGCCCGGGCGAGGCACGCGGGATCGCCCTGGCATTCCTCGGGGCGAGCGCGGTGCTGCTCATCGTCGTGCTGGTGGCCTTCATCTCCAAGCCGTACCGCGAGCTGTCGGCCGCGTACGCGGCGGCACCTCCGTCGCTGCACACCGAGGGTGACGACGCAGCGGATGCCTCGGCCGACGCGGAGCGCGAGCCGGTGCGGTCGCGCGAGATCGAGCCGGAGTCGGCGGCGGAGGCGCTCAGCCCGCAGCCGTGATGAGCGGCACGCGATACCTCTTGCGATAGGCAGCAGGGCTCAAGCCGGTCACGCGCTTGAACAGTCGCCGGAAGAACGCCGGGTCCTCGTATCCGATGTGCCAGCCGATCGCTTCGACGGAGTCCTCGGTGCGCTCGAGGCGACGTTTCGCCTCCTCGATGCGGATCCGCTGCGCGTACACGAGCGGGCTGACGCCCGTAGCATCCGTGAACCGTCGCTTGAAAGTGCGCTCGGCGAGGCCCGATCGCACGACCATCTGCTCCACCGGGGTCGCCACCGAGAAGTGGGTGCGGAGCCAATCTTGGGCGTCGGCCACCACCGCATCGCCGTGGTCGGATCGTCCTTCGAACACCATGTAGGGCGCGAGCCCGTCCTGATGCCACTGGAGTGCGAACATGCGGGCGGTCTCCTGGGCGACGGATGCCCCGGCGAAGCGACCTGTGAGGTACAGCACCAGGTCGTGCCATGTCGTCGACGCCCCGGAGGTGATCAGCTCGTCGCGGATTCCGGCGACCAGGAGCGCGCGCTCGGGGTGGATGCGCACGGCGGGATGCGCGGCCTGCAGATGCGAGGCGTAGTCGTAGTGCACGGTGACGTCGCGATCGTCGAACAGCCCGGTCTCGGCAAGCAGGAAGATGCCCGAACATGCCGAGCAGAGCAGCGCGCCCTGGTCGTGCATGCGCGTCGCCCACTCGACGATCTCGGGGTAGCGGCCGCGTTTCCAGCCGGCCGGCCCCAGCACGATCGACGGCACGATGACGATGTCGGTCCGGTCGATGTCGGCCACGCTTCGGGCCACAGGCACCGGCACGCCGCTGACGCCCATGAGCGGGCCCGCCTCCGTCCCGACGATCTGGGCGTGGAACGGAGGCGCGGCGTCCGGGTCTCCGATCCCCATGATGCCGAACGAGTTGAGTACGTCGAGTACGCCGAACATCGTGGCGACGCCCGTGTCGGGCAGCGCGACGACGCTCACGCTCATCGTCTGGTCTGACGTCATCGGGTCCTCCTGAGACCACATGGTGGCACGAATGGACCGAACGAGGGTCGGGATGCCTCTGAACCGGCGGCCGCGGCATCCCGAGCATGGAAGGACACCGATCCAACGGACCTGAAAGGACCGATGACATGACGACGACAACCGTGGACGAGACCGCCCTGCAGGCGTTCGTCCTGAAGGCAGTGGACGACCTCGGAGCGGGCTACCTGGGGGTGATGGTCAGCCTCGGATCGCGGCTGGGCCTGTACCGTGCGCTCTCCGAGAGCGGACCTCTCACCTCCGCCGAACTCGCCCGGACGACCGACTGCGCCGAGCGCTACGTCCGTGACTGGGCCGCATCGCAGGCGGCCGCCGGCTACCTCGTGTATGAGCCGACGGCGCAGACCTTCGCGCTCACAGCCGAGCAGGCGCTCGTGCTCGCGGACGAGACCAGCGCGGTCTACCTCCCTCCGGCGTGGAACGTGCCCGCCGCGATGTGGGCGGACGAGGCCAAGGCCCTTCATGCCTTTCGCACCGGCGAAGGCATCGCCTGGGGGGATCACGACCCCCGACTGGCGCACGGCACCGCCGCGTTCTATCGCAACGGTTACCGTGCGAGCCTGACCTCGCAGTGGCTGCCGGCGCTCGACGGCGTCGTCGCGGCCCTCGAACGCGGCATCGCCGTCGCCGATGTGGGGGTCGGTCACGGACACACGACCGTGCTGATGGCCGAGGCCTTCCCGAACTCCCGCTTCCACGGGTACGACAGCCACGCGCCGTCGGTGTCGGAGGCCCGTCGCAATGCTCGGGCGGCCGGCGTCGACGAGCGGACGACGTTCGCCCAGGTGCGCGCCGACGAGTACGACGTCCTCGGGTTCGGGCTGATCTGCTTCTTCGACGCGCTGCACGACATGGGCGACCCGCTCGGCGTGCTGCGTCACGCGGCGAAGTCGCTGAACGCGGACGGCACGCTGCTTCTCGTCGAGCCGAACGCCGCCGATCGCCTCGAGGACAACCTCACCGTCGTGGCGCAGACGTACTATGCGGCGTCGAGCATGATCTGCACGGCGCACTCGCTCGCCGACGGCGGTGAGCTCGTGCTCGGCGCGCAGGCCGGACCGGCCCGGCTCACCGAGGTGCTCAACGCGGCGGGCTTCTCACGCGTGCGGGTCGTGGCCGAGACGCCGTTCAACCTCATCATCGAGGCGAAGCGCTGATCCGAACCCCTCGACAGCGGCCTCTCCCGGCATCGGGAGGGGCCGCCGTCGTGCGCCGCTACGCTCGGACACGTGCCGCACGAGCTCGCTGATCCGGTCGTCGTGGAGTTCCCGCTCCGGGGCGACGGCTGGATGGCGGTCACCACCCCCGCAGCGCGCGTGCCGAGTCATGGCGTCGACATCCTCGGACAGCGCTACGCCTACGACTTCGTGAAGGTCGACGATCGGCCCGGGGTGCACGTCCACCCGACGTCGACCCTCGTGGCATCGACGGTCGGCGGCCGCACGGACGAGTGCTACGCGTGGGGAGCGACCATACACGCGCCCTTCGACGCGGAGGTGGTCGCCGCCGTGGACGGCGTCCCCGAGCGCGGGTGGATCAACCCCTTCCGTGAGGCGGCACGCCAGATCTGGAACGGGCTGACGTTCCGCCCGGAGAAGATCCCGTCGATCCTCGGCAATCACGTGGTGCTCCGCACGGGCGACGTGTACGCGGGCTTCGCCCACCTCGCCCCCGGCACTCTCCAGGTGTCCCCTGGCCAGCGCATGCGCACCGGCGACGTACTCGGCCGCGTCGGTCACACCGGCAACTCGACCTCGCCCCACCTGCACTTCCAGCTCATGGACTCGGCCGAGCTCATGAGCGCGCGCGGGATCGCGTGCGCGTTCGCGGCCTACGAGGTGCGGACCGCCGACGGCTGGGTCCGCGTCGAGCGGGGCATCCCCGGACCACGAGAGCGACTCCGGTCCGCCGGAGCGGACTAGCCTTCGTCGCCGTCCTCGAAGTCGGCCCATGCGGCGATGTCGATGCCGTGGTTGTCGGGCGACGCGATCGTCCACCAGTGCGGGGCATTCGAGCGGACGATCCTGCCACCGGCGGCGACCGCGGCGGCCACCCGCCGCTCGGCCACATCGCGCGGGACGGACACGTCGATATGCGTCCGTCCGCGCCCGGGCTTCGCGGGGTCGAGCTGGTGGAACCACAGATGCGGCCCTCGGCGGTGGGGATCCAGCGCGTCCTCGTCGCCGACGTCGTCGTAGCCGAGCGCGGCGGTCCAGAACGGGCGCGTGTCGACGCCGTCGTCCTGCGCCACTGCGATGCCCACCGTCTGGAGGTGGCTCGGGTCGGGCTCGAGCCCGAGCGCACGCGCTGCCCGCTGGATGCCGGCGGCGAGCTCGGCGTCGACCGGGCTCAGCGCGCCGTCCGACCGCGAGAAGGTGCGGACGGCCACGCCGTGCGGGCGCACGTCGAGATCGGGCGCATGACCCACCGCCGCCACGACGTCGGTGATCGCCGCGACCAGCGCCGCCGCCTCGGCGAACGACGCCGTGCGGTAGAACACGTGCGCGCCCCAGAACAGCACTCGCCAGTCCTCGACGCCCGGCTCGTCGTGGAAGCCCTTCGCAGTCATCCTCGCCGGACGCCCCGGCGCGGCATCCGATCCGGTCTCTTCGCTGGTGGACTCGTCAGCCATCGTCGACCTCCGCATCGTGGCGGGCGGTTTCGCCCGCGGCGCGACGATATCCCCGACCGCCGACACCGGCAAGGTCGACGAGCATTCGTTATCTCGCAGCCCGGCGCAGCGCGATCCGGGCCAGGATGGAACCATGATCCCGATCCCCACCGTGACCCTCAACGACGGCGTGGCCTTCCCCGAGCTCGGCCTCGGCACCTACAACCTCCGGGGCGAGGAGGGGATCGCCGCCATCGTCGCCGCGATCGACACCGGCTACCGGCTGCTCGACACCGCGGTCAACTACGAGAACGAGCGCGAGGTCGGTGAAGCGGTCCGGCGCAGTCCCGTCGACCGCGACGAGCTGATCGTGACGTCGAAGATCCCCGGACGCCACCACGGCTTCCAGCAGGCGATCGACAGCATCCGGGGCTCGCTCGGGATGCTCGGGCTCGATCGCATCGACCTGCAGCTGATCCACTGGCCCAATCCCAGCGTCGGAAAGTACGTGGAAACGTGGCGCGGCATGGTCGAAGCGCGCGAGCGCGGCCTCGTCCGCTCCATCGGCGTCTCCAACTTCACCGAGGCGATGCTCGCCGAGCTCGTCGATGCGACCGGGGTCACTCCCGCCGTCAACCAGGTCGAGCTGCACCCGTACTTCCCGCAGAGCGCCCTCCGCGCGTTCCACGCCGAGCACGGCATCCGCACCGAGAGCTGGAGCCCGCTCGCCCGCCGCAGCGAGCTCCTGCAGGAGCAGCTCCTGCAGGAGCTGGCGGTCGTGCACGACGCCACCCCGACGCAGGTCGTGCTGCGGTGGCACGTGCAGCTGGGCAGCACGCCGATCCCGAAGTCGGCCGGCCCCGACCGGCAGCGGGAGAACGCCGACGTCTTCGGCTTCACCTTGACCGACGATCAGGTGGAGGCGATCTCTGCCCTCGAACGGGGTCGCCTCTGGGACGGCGATCCCGAGACCCACGAGGAGATGTAGCCCCGCGCCCGCGGGCCACCGGACGCGGGCTAGAAGTCGGTGTGGCCGAGATCGGGCCAGGGGACGAACTCGACCGCCGCCGAGCCCGAGTGCAGCTCGAGTGCGATGATCTCGTTGCGTCCGGCCCGCAGGATCGAGCCGGGCACCGAGAGCGTGTGCTGCGGCCCGCGCGACCAGTACCGGCCGATGTTGAAGCCGTTGATCCAGACCACACCCTTGCCCCACGCGCGCGTGGCCAGGAACAGGTCGGCCGGCTCGTCGACATCGAACGCGCCGACGGCGAACACCGGGCCCGACAGGGCCGGGAGCGCCGCGTCGACAGGGGCGGCGGCATCCCGGACCGGCGACACGTCGGTGAGATCGAGCGCCTTCGCCTCCCAGCGATCGAGGGGGACGCCGTTGAGGAGAGCCGGCCCGATGAGGCCCTTCGCCTCGCCGATGCGTTCGCCGTAGTTCACCCGGCCCTGGTCTTCGAGGAGCACCTCGAGGGTGCCGCGTGCGTCGTCGGGGAGCGCAAGGGTCCGGTCGTGATGGTCGCGCGCGAGAACCCCGACGTGTCGCCCGTCGAGCGAGACGATCGCGCGGTCGCGCACCTCGCCGACCTCCAGCACGCCCGGACCGGCGACGTCGACCTCGGTGCGGTAGAGCGCGAAGCCGTCATACCGGCCGAGCTCGTCCATCGTGGGCACCCGGTCGTGGGAGCTCCAGGAGCCCAGTGACTCGGCCACGGTGCGCAAGGGCACGGAGCGGGTGAATCGGGCCGAGAGCTCGGGGGCGGCGGATGCCTCGGCCGGCGCCTCGTCGTCGGCGACAGGGTTGTGCCGTCGCAGGATCTCTCGGAAGGCCCAGTACTTGGCCGTCGGGTTGCCCGCCTCGTCCAGCGGGGCGTCGTAGTCGTAGCTGGTGACGATGGGCTGGTAGACGCCTTTGTCGTTCGCGCCGCTGGTGAATCCGAAGTTCGTGCCGCCGTGGAACATGTAGATGTTCACCGACGCACCCGCGGCGAGCAGGTCTTCGAGGTCCTTCGCGGACTCCTCGACAGGAGTCGTGTGGTGGTGCGCGCCCCAGCTGTCGAACCAGCCGTCCCAGAACTCCGAGCACATGAGGGGGCCTGTCGGCTGGTGCTCGCGCAGCGTGGCGAGCCGTTCGGTCGAGCGCGACCCGAACGAGGCCGTCTTGTGCAGGCCCGGGATGCTGCCGCCGTCGAGCATCGCGGGCTCGGGCTGGTCGACCGTGATGAACGGCACCGTGAAGCCGATCTCGCGGTTGAGGGCGACGAGCTTCTCGAGGTACACCGGGTCGGAGCCGTAGGCGCCGTACTCGTTCTCGATCTGGACGAGGATCACCGGCCCGCCCCGGTCGATCTGGCGCGGGACGATCACGGGTGCGAGCCGGCGCAGGTAATCGGCGACGGCGGCGAGGTACTGCGGCTCGTCGCGCCGCACGCCCACGCTGGGGTCGGTGAAGAGCCACGCGGGGAGGCCGCCGTTCGTCCACTCGGCGCAGATGTACGGGCCCGGCCGGACGATCGCGCGCATGCCCTCGGCGGCCACCTCGTCGAGGAAGCGGCCGAGGTCGAGACCGCCCGAGAGGTCGAACTCGCCCTCGTGTGGCGCGTGGGCGTTCCACGCGACGTACGTCTCGATGGTGTTGAGCCCCATCTGGCGCGCCTTGCGGATGCGGTCGCGCCACTGATCGGGGTGGACGCGGAAGTAGTGGAGCGCCCCCGCGAGGATGCGGAACGGCTGCCCGTCGAGCAGGAAGTCGTCGTCGCCGATGCGGAAGTCGCTCATCGAAATCGTTCTCTCGTGTCTGGTCTCGGTGTCGTGGCGTGGAGGAGGGGAGGGCGGATGCGGCGACCCGGGCGGGTCGCCGCATCCGCCCTCAGGGGTTCACTCGACGGTGAAGCCCTGCTGGTTGCCGTAGTCGATCAGCTGGTCCTGCCACGCCTGCAGGCCCTCGTTGAGGTCGCCGGAGTTCAGGTAGGACTGGCCCACCGTGTCGCCGTAGATGCTGTTCGCATAGACCTGGTACGGCAGGTACTGCCATCCGCTCGGCACGTTCTTCGCGGCGTCGACGAGCACCTCGTTGATCTTCTGGCCGCCGAAGTACTCGGACTCGGCCCCGAGGAACTCCTCGGACTCGAGCTCGGCCGTCGTGGCGGGGAAGCCGCCCGAGGCGAGGAAGACCTCGATCGACGCCGGGTCGGCGTTCAGCCACTTGAGGAAGGCCGCCGCGAGCGCGGGGTTCTTGCTCTGCTTGAGCACGACCTGGCCGCCGCCGCCGTTCTCGGCGGTCACCGGGGTGCCGTCGTAGGTCGGCATGGGGGCGACGCGCCAGTCGCCGGCGGCGTCGGGCACCGACGACTCGAGCACGCCGGGCATCCATGCGCCGGTGAGCAGGGTCGCGATCGTGCCGTCGCCCAGGGCGCGGTACCACTCGTCGCTCCAGCCGGGGGTGGTGGCCAGCAGGCCGCCGTCGACCAGGCGGTTCCAGCTGTTGGCCCACTTCTTCGAGCCCTCGTCCTGGAGGTCGATGCTCACGTTCGTGCCGTCGGCCGAGAACGGGCGGCCGCCGGCCTGCCAGATCATGCTCGTGGTGAAGCCGGCGTCGCCGGTGTCGGACGTGATGTACGCGTCGGGGTTCGCCGTGTGAAGCTTCTCGGCCGCCGCGACGTACTCGTCGTACGTCGTCGGAACCTCGATCCCGTAGGTGTCGAAGACCGTCGCGTTGTAGAACATCGCCATCGGGCCCGAGTCCTGCGGGAGGCCGTAGACGGCGTCGCCGACGGTGACCGCGCCCCACGGGCCGGGGGTGTACTGGTCCTCGAGGTCGGCGAAGCCGTACGGAGCCAGGTCGACCAGGGAGTCCGACAGCGCGAACTGGGGGATGGCGTAGTACTCGACCTGCGCGACATCGGGAGCGCCCGAGCCGGCGGTGATCGCGTTCTGGAGCTTGGTGTACTCCTCGGTGTTCGTGCCGGCGTTGACGAGCTTCACGTCGACGTTCGGGTAGGCCTCCTCGAATGCGGCGACCTGCGCCTCGGCGGAGGGCGTCCAGCTCCAATAGGTGAGCTCGCCGCCCTCTTCGAGCGCCGCCTCGAGCTCGTCGGCGCTGCCGCCGGCCGCGTCGTCAGAGTTTCCGCCCGATGCGCACCCCGCGAGGGTGAGACCGAGGGCGAAGACGGATGCTGTGGCCACCGCGACCGTGCGAAGGCGCCGTGAGCGTGTGATGGTCGACATCGTTGTTCCTTTCGTTGTTCACTCCGTTGTCAAACGGGTGGGCAGGACGCCCGTGGGAGCGGATGCGGATTCGAGCGGTGATCTCCCGGTCACTGCTTGACGCTTCCCGCGCTGAGGCCGGACTGCCAGAAGCGCTGGAGGACGAGGAAGGCGACGACGATCGGGATGATCGTCAGGAGCGACCCGGTGATCACGAGGTTGTAGATCGGCTGCGCCGCGACACCGCTCGCCTGCGCGCTCCACTGGCTGAGCCCCACCGTGAGCGGGTACCACGTGGGCTCGCTCAGCATGATGAGCGGCAGGAAGTAGTTGTTCCAGGTCGCCACGACCGCGAACAGCAGCACCGTGACGATGCCGGGGGCGAGCAGGCGCAGCGAGATCGTGAAGAACGTGCGGAACTCGCCCGAGCCGTCCATGCGCGCCGCCTCGAGCAGCTCGGTCGGCACGGCGTCGACCGCGTACGTCCAGATCAGGTACAGGCCGAACGGGCTGATGAGGGAGGGGAGGATGACCGCCCACGGCGTGTTCGTCAGTCCGAGCTGGCTGAACATCAGGAAGGTCGGGACGGCCAACGCGGTGCCCGGGATCGCGATCGCACCGAGGACGACGGCGAACACGGCGCGGCGGCCGGGGAAGTTGTACTTCGCCATGCCGTAGCCGGCGACCGTCGCCAGCGCCGTCGCCCCGCCCGCGCCGAGCACGACGTAGAGCAGGGTGTTGCCGAACCACTGGACGAAGATGCCGTCCCGGTACGTGAGCGTGTCCACGATGTTCTGCCACAGGTTGAAGTCCGAGCCGAACCACAGTCCGAACGACGAGAAGAGGTCGCTCTGGTCCTTGGTGGCGTTCACCAGCAGCCAGATGAGCGGAACGATCGAGTAGATGACGAACACGGCCATCACGATGGTCAGCACGACCGACTTGCGGTGACGCGACGGGGTGCGGCGCACGTAGTTCGGTCTGCGGCCGCCGGCGCGGCGGCGAGGCGGGGCGGTGAGGGTGGCGGTCTCGGTGGCCATGTCAGCGCACCTCCTGTCGGGAGCCGCGCAACTGCACGATGTAGGCGATGGTCGCCGTGATGATGCCCATGACGATCGCCACCGTGGCCGAGTAGTTGAACTGCTGGCCGGCGAACGACAGGTTGTAGGCGTACATGTTGGGCGTGAAGTAGCTCGAGATGACGTTGGGGGCGAGGTTCTTCAGCAGGTTCGGCTCGTTGAAGAGCTGGAAGCTGCCGATGATCGAGAAGATCGTGGCGATGACGATCGAGCCGCGCAGGGCGGGGATCTTGATGCCCGAGATGATGCGGAACTGACCGGCGCCGTCGATCTCGGCTGCTTCGTAGAGCTCGGTCGGCACCACCTTCAGCGCCGCATAGAAGATGAGCATGTTGTAGCCCATGAACTCCCAGGTGACGATGTTCCCGATCGAGGCGAGGATCCACTGGCCGCTGAACGGAAGGATGACCTCGGCGCCCAGGAAGTCGTTGATCGATCCGGTCAGCCCGAACTGGTTGCCGTAGATGAAGCCCCAGATGAGTGCGGCGACGACACCGGGCACGGCGTAGGGCAGGAAGATCGCGATCCGGAAGAACCCCGCGCCGTGCAGGCGCGCACTGTCGAGGGCGAGCGCCGCGACCAGGGAGAGTGCGAGCATGATCGGCACCTGGATGAGCAGGAAGAGCGTGACGCGCAGGAGCGACTCCCAGAACTTGGGGTCCTGGAAGAGCTGGCCGTAGTTCGCGAGACCCACGAAGGCCGTGCCGCCGACGAGCTGCTGGCGGAAGAGCGTGAGGATCAGCGCGTAGACGACGGGTGCGACGAGTACGGCGAGAAAGACGACCATGAAGGGCCCGACGAACGCCCAGCCGCGCCAGTCCCGCTTGGCACGGGACGACCGCCGTGGCAGCGGGCGTGCGGTGGGTGGTGCTGACGCCGTCGTCATGTCGAAGTCCGTTCGTTGACTCGATGGGCCATGTTTACGCGAACATGTCGTCGGTGAGCCTAGCATGTTTGCGTAACCATGCAAGACTGTCATCCACAATGGCGTATCGGGATCGGGGAGAGATGACGAGCACGGGACAGAGCGACGCCGCACGGCGGCGGCCGGCGTCCATGGCGGATGTCGCCCAGCACGCGGGCGTGTCGTCGCAGACCGTGTCGCGCGTGGCGAACGGGATGACCAACGTCGACGACTCCACGCGCGACCGCGTCCTCGCCTCGATGCGTGCCGTCGGCTACCGTCCGAACGGCGCGGCGCGGGCGCTCAAGTACGGCCGGTTCCACACCATCGGCGTCATCATGTTCACTCTCGAGACGCTCGGAAACGTGCGCACCCTGGACGCCATCGCGACCGAGGCCGCGGCCGCCGACTACACCGTGACCCTCATGCCGGTCCCCGATCCGACGATGGGCGCCGTGTCGGGCGCATACCGTCGGCTGAGCGAGCAGGCCGTCGACGGCATCATCATCATCTTCGAGGCATCCCTCCTCGACCGCGTCGAGATCACGCTGCCTCCGGGACTGCCGGTCGTCGTGATCGACTCCAACGCAGGGTCGGGCTT
Source organism: Microbacterium sulfonylureivorans (assembly GCF_003999995.1). Lineage (NCBI taxonomy): Bacteria > Bacillati > Actinomycetota > Actinomycetes > Micrococcales > Microbacteriaceae > Microbacterium > Microbacterium sulfonylureivorans. The sequence continues at coordinate 707,612 of NZ_RJAD01000001.1, read as the reverse complement.
CGCCGTGGTCGACACCGACCAGGCTCTAGGCGCGCGCCAGGCCACCGAGCACCTCCTCGGCCTCGGGCATCGGCAGGTGTGGCACATCGCCGGCCCCACGTCGTCGTTCTCGGCCGGTCACCGCGCCGAGTCGTGGCGCGCGACGCTCGAGGCCGCGGGCATTGCCGCCCCGCCGCTCATCCACGGCGACTGGACCACCGACTCCGGCCACCGCGCGGCCCTCGAGCTCGCGACGCGCGACGACGTCACCGTGATCTTCGCCGCGAACGACCAGATGGCCCTCGGCGCGATGAAGGCCCTCCACGAGCTCGGTCGCGACATCCCCTCCGATGTCAGCGTCGTGGGCTTCGACGACATGGACGAATCGCGTGCGTTCTGGCCGCCGCTGACCACCGTGCGGCAGAACTTCCGCGAGGTGGGGCGCATCGCGATGGAGCGCCTGCTCGCGCAGATCGATGATCCGGATGCCGCGCCGCAGACGACGCTGATCCCGACCGAGCTCGTCGTGCGTGAGAGCAGCGGTCCCGCGCGCATCCGCTGAGGTGTGCGAGCAGCGGCTCGGACTCCGCTCGCGGGAGGGTGCCGGTGGCCCCTCGTCTCCGGGTCAGAGCAGCCTCGCCCCGATGAGATGCCCCGGGTTCGGGGCGCGGTCCGTCTCCGACGCGCCGGTGGTGGCGGCGTGTCCGGTCCGAGCCGCGCCCCGAACGAGCGACGACGCGGGGGTCAGGCGGTTCGTGCCAGCCATTGCGCGAACGTCTCGGTGCCGAGCGTCGCGTCGGGTCCCGGCAGCGCCAGACCGGCGCGCATCCCCTTCATCTGGGCACCTGGAAGGCTGATCGAGGGGATCCAGGCGCGGCTTCCGGCGCGTCGCGCGAACGCCTTCACCATCTCGTCCAGCTTCTCCTCGCGGGGCCCGGCGAGGTCGGCGGCGCGGCCCTGCGCCGCGCTCGTCGCGAGCGAGACCAGGTGTGCGCCGACCTCGCGCGCCGCGATCGGCTGCACCCGCGCGCGCGGCGCGATGTGGAGGGGTCCGACCTTCGCCCGCTCGAACAGCTGCCCGGCGAACTCGTGGAACTGCGTCGCTCGCAGGATCGTCCACGGCACGCCGGATGCCTCGACCACCCGTTCCTGCGCGACCTTGCCGGCGTAGTAGTCGTAGGGGATCCGGTCGATGCCGACGATCGACAGCAGCACGACGTGGCGCACCCCCGACCGCTCGGCGGCCGCGACGAGGTTGCCGGTGGCAGCCGTGAAGAAGGTCACGGCGTCGTCGGCGGAGAGCGTCGAGACGTTGGCGGTGTCGATGACGGCGTCGACCCCCTCGAGCGCCGCGTCGAGTCCCGCGCCGCTCACGAGGTCGATCCCCGCGCTCCGGGCCAGCACGACGGCCTCGTGTCCTGCGGCGCGGACGGCGTCGACGGTCGGAGCGCCGACCGTCCCGGTTCCACCGGCGATGGCGATTCTCATGGATGACTCCCTTCCGGAGCGATTCTCGCGCTCCTCCCTCTCCGACGACACAGCGCTTCAGAATGTGAGGTGCGCACTCACGTCCGGCACCGCTGCGTCGTCGAGGATGTGAGGGAAGGAGATCCATGGACGACGTCGAGATGCTCGAGGCCGAGCGCCGCGGCCTGCTCGGGCTCGCCTACCGGATGCTCGGGACGGTGACCGACGCCGAGGACGCCGTGCAGGAGACCTACCTCCGCTGGTACCGGCTCGCCGACGAGGAGCGGGCGGCGGTCAGAAACCCCGGCGCCTGGCTCACGAGGGTCGCCAGTCGCGTGTGCCTCGACATGCTGGGCTCTGCGCGAGCGCGGCGCGAGAAGTACGTCGGCGAGTGGCTCCCCGAGCCGGTGCCGGGCGAGTCGGCGATCGCGGCATCCGTGCCCGTCGATCCGCTCGATCGGGTGACCCTCGACGAATCGGTCTCGACCGCGCTGCTCGTCGTGCTCGAGTCGCTCACCCCGGCGGAGCGTGTGGCGTTCGTGCTCCACGACGTCTTCGGCATGCCGTTCGCCGAGATCGCCGAGGCGGTGGGACGAACTCCGGATGCCGCGCGCCAGCTGGCCTCGCAGGCCAGGCGACGCGTGCGCGAGCGCCGGGCGGGAGCGGCGAGCCGCGAGCAGCACGACGCGGTCGCGCGGGCGTTCGCCGCCGCCACGGCGACCGGCGACATCGCCGGGCTCGTGGCTCTCCTCGACCCCGATGTCGTCCTGCGCGCGGACGGCGGCGGACGCGTGTCTGCGGCGCGGCGTCCCGTGTTCGGCGCCGACCGCGTCGCGCGGTTCCTGCTCGGCCTGCCCCACCTGCAGCCGTCGGCGACGGTCGAGCCGACGTTCACGGCCGACGGGCTGGCGTTCCTCGTGAGGATCGACGGACGCGCCGACGCCGTCATCTCGCTCGAGGTGTCGGGCGAGCGGATCACCGACGTGTACATCGTGCGCAACCCCGACAAGCTCACCCTCTGGCGCTGAGCGGGAGGGCGCCACCCGGGCTAGCGTGGACCCATGGCGACGCCCTTCGACTCCCTCGACGACTACATCGCGCTTCCCCGGGTGGAGGCCCTCGCGCTCTCTCCGGACGGGCGCACGGCCGTGCTCACGGTGGCGGCTCTGAAGAAGGACGCCACCGGTTACGAGAGGTCGCTGTGGAGCGTCCCCGCCGACGGGACGGGGTCGCCGAGGCGGCTCACCCGCTCCGCGAAGGGCGAGACCGGTGCCGCGTTCACGGCGAGCGGCGACCTGCTGTTCGTCTCGGCCCGCCCCGACGCTGAAGGCGACGCCGACGACGAATCCGGTCAGCTGTGGCTGCTGCCGGCGGCGGGCGGCGAGGCGCGGCCCGTGACGAGGCTCGCGGGGGGAGTGGACGCCATCGCCGCGACCGCCGAGGCGAGCGACCGGCTCGTGATCTCGGCATCCCTCCTCCCCGGCGCCGACACCCTCGAAGCCGAAGCCCGCCTCCGTGCCACGCGCAAGGAGAACAAGGTCTCCGCGATCCTGCACGAGACGTACCCGGTGCGCTTCTGGGACCACGACCTCGGTCCCGCCGAGCCTCACCTGCTCACCATCGACACCGGCGCGCTCGCCGACACCATCGCCGCCGCCGTCGCCGACTCGGCGGCCGAGGACGACGAGAAGGCGGATGCCGCCACCGACGCCGCGGGCGTGCCCGCGGTGTCCGGTGCCGACGAGAAGCCGTACCCGGCCACCCTTCCCCGACCCAACGACCTGACCCCGAAGCCCGGGCGCTCGGCCGACATAGCGGGGGCCTCGCTGACGCCGGACGGCGCGACGCTCATCGCCTCGATGCAGCGGCACGAGCAGCGCGGCGCCCGGAACGTGCTGGTGTCGATCGACACGACGACGAGGGCGCACACGACCCTCTTCGACGACGTCGGCGTGGACTACCAGAGCCCTGCAGTGAGCCACGACGGCACGACGATCGCCTACCTCCGGGCGGACAAGGCCACTCCCGCCGGACCGGCCGACGTCGAGGTGTGGCTCGCCGACCTCGATGGCGCCCGCCCGCGCCGCGTGGCAGCGGAATGGGATCGCTGGGCGACGAGCCTCGCATGGGACGCCGACGACGCCGCGATCGTGGCGACCGCCGACGACGACGGCCGAGGCCCGGTGTTCCGGCTGCCGCTCGACGGCGGAGCCCCGGAGCGCGTCACGGCCGACGACTTCACCTACACGCACGTCTCGGTCGACCGCAGCACCGGCGACCTCGTCGCGCTGCGCTCGTCGTGGGTCGTGCCCTCGCACCCGGTGCGGATCGCCCGCGACGGCGCGACGACCCCGATCGCGACACCGGCCCCTGCGCCGACGGCGGCGGGTTCGATCACCGAGGTCGAGACCACCGCCGAGGACGGCGCGCGCGTGCGCGGCTGGCTGCTGCTGCCGGAGAGCGCGTCGGCGGATGCTCCGGCCCCGCTGCTCCTGTGGATCCACGGCGGCCCGCTGAGCAGCTGGAACGCGTGGAGCTGGCGCTGGGCGCCGCTGCTCGCGGTGGCGCGCGGCTACGCGGTGCTCCTGCCCGACCCGGCGCTGTCCACCGGATACGGCCTGGAGTTCATCGCGCGCGGCTGGAACGCGTGGGGAGCGGCGCCATACACCGACCTGCTCGCGATCACGGATGCCGTCGAGGCCCGCGCCGACATCGACGAGACGCGCACCGCCGCCATGGGCGGCTCGTTCGGCGGATATATGGCGAACTGGGTCGCCGGGCACACCGACCGGTTCCGGGCGATCGTCACGCACGCGAGCCTGTGGGCGCTCGACCAGTTCGCCGGCACGACCGATCTGTCGGTGTACTGGCAGGAGATCTTCACCCTCGAGGCGATGGCGGAGAACTCTCCGCACCGGTTCGTGCGCGACATCCGCACGCCTCTCCTCGTCGTGCACGGCGACAAGGATTTTCGCGTGCCCATCGGCGAGGGTCTTCGGCTGTGGTCGGAGCTCGCCGAGCACCACGCCGACGACGACGGTCGCATGCCCCACCGATTCCTGTACTTCCCCGACGAGAACCACTGGATCCTCAAGCCCCAGCATGCCGTCATCTGGTACCAGACGGTCTTCGCGTTCCTCGCCGAGCACGTGCTCGGCGAGGAGCCGACGCGCCCCGAGCTGCTCGGCTAGTCAGGCCTCACGAAGGCGCTGATCCCTTGCCGAAGGCGCGGGTCTTCGGCAAGGAGTATGCGCGCGTGCGACGAGACCTGCGCTTTCTCGTCGCGGACCGGTCAGGTCTCGTGGCGGATCTCGCAGTCGCTTCCGGGCTGCAGAATCGCCTCGTGCCCGTCGTCGAAGCGCACGACGAGCAGCGGGATCTCTTCACTGCCGCGGATCTCTACGACCTCGCCGGCGCGTTCGGTCGCCCCGACGATGCGTCCGTGGATGATCACGCGGTCGCCGACAGTGGCACGCATTCGGATCACCTCCTGGCGCACACGATACGGCGCGCGTCGCCGGAGCGATAGGGATGCCGCTACAGCTGCGCGCCGTTGTCGTCGCGGTTCTCGAGGCCGACGTTGCGGCCCCGCCACGACTCGTACGCGATGAGCCATCCGATCGACACCGCGAAGGCGAGGAACAGGCCGACGAGGAGCTGCCCCCAGATCATGCCGAAGATGATGCCGAGCGCGAAGATCAGCGCGGTGCCGAACGCCCAGCCGGAGTGGCCGCGCGTCCAGCGCTTGCGAGGTGTGGTCATGGGCAACAGCCTAGAGGTCGGAGCGACCCGGCGGCCCGCTTGCCGATCGCCTCGTCCGCGCCGGAGTCGCCTATGGCTGCTCGGCGTTGAGCGCGACCATCCAGTCGATGCCGAATCGGTCGGTCAGCATGCCGAACCGGCCGCCCCATGGCGGGGTGTCGAACGGCATGACGACCGTGCCGCCGTCGGCGAGCTTGTCCCAGAAGCCCTGCAGCGAGGACTCGTCGTCTCCGCTGACGGAGACCGAGATGCCCGCCGGCTTCGTATACTCCATGCCGGTCGGGGTGTCGGCGGCCATCAGCACGAAGCCGTCGGGACTGGTCAGCTGCGCGTGCATGACGAGGTCGTTCTCGGCGGGATCCTGCACCATGCCCTCGTACTGGCCGAACGTCGAGATGTCGAGGTCGCCGCCGAAGACGCCCTGGTAGAAGGTCATCGCGTCGCGAGCCTCGTTCTTGAACGAGAGGTAGGGGTTGAGGCTGGGCATGTCGCACTCCTTAGCGAGGGTGGGGGAGGGATGCCGCGTCCGGCCGCGTGGCGAGACCCAGTGTCGTCGGGGCCTCCGACATCCACAAGGGTCCGTCGGGGCTCCGGGTCAGGGCGTCTTGGGGCCCTCTCCTGCCCACGCGATCGCATCGTCCAGCGCCGACACCGCGAAGATCCGCAGCTCGCAGGGGAAGAGGAAGGCGATGCCGTGGATGATCTCCCCGATGACGGTGTGGTCGGTCACCAGCGCGATGCGCCCCCAGGCGTGCGCGGGCTTTCCTTCGAGCTTCGCGTCTTGCCACAGGGCGCCGAGCGAATAGCCCTCGAACTCCTCGCCGAGGACGAACACGAGGTTCACCTTCGCTCCGGCGTCGATCGCGGCGTCGATCGCCGGATCCAGGACGGCCTCGTAGTCGGATGCCTCGACCGCCCCGACGGCTCGGAACCCGAGCACGCCGTCGGGCAGCCCCTGCAGTGTCTCGATCATCGCCCCATCCTGGCCTGCGGTCGGGGATCGCGCCAGGCTCGCTTTCGATCGCTTGACCCGACAGCGCTCCGTCCACTAAGTTGGCGAGTCCGTGCCGGTCGGCACGGCACCACAGGTGAGCCGAGAGGACGACGGATGAACGCGCAGCGCACACTCCGTTTCGAGCCGGTCCTGGGTCAGAAGCCCAGCGACCGTCACGAGTCGTCCCCTCCGGCGCGAGCCGTGTAGCAGCATCCGCTCTTCCACGCCCCGCACCGCACAGGTCCGGGGCGTTCTCCTTTTCAGGAGGGCACCGGGCCGTGAGCCCACCGCTCTCACGCCCGTCCTTCGGGCCCGAACAAGGAAAAGGAACATGGAGAGGCTCTCCACCCGGCTGCTGTCGTGGGCGAGCCTGCTCGACGAGAAGACCGTCGAGCAGGCGCGCACCTCGGCACGCATGCCGTTCATCCACCCGCATCTCGCGCTCATGCCCGATGCGCACCTCGGGAAGGGCGCCACCGTGGGGTCGGTCATCCCGACCCTCGGTGCGATCATGCCCGCCGCCGTCGGCGTCGACATCGGGTGCGGCATGATCGCCGTCCGAACCCAGTTCACGCGGGACCAGCTGGTCTCGCGCGACCTCGGCCTCCTCCGGGAGCAGATCGAGCGCGCCATCCCGCTGTCGGCGGGCCACGCGAACCGCAAGGTCGTCGCGACGGCGGAGCCGCGCGTGGCCGAGCTCGAGATGCTGGCCGAGAAGGCGGGCTTCGACCCGTCGGCGTATGCGGGGCACTGGCGGCTGCAGCTGGGGTCGCTCGGCTCGGGGAACCACTTCATCGAGGTGTCGGTCGACGAGCTCGACCGGGTGTGGATGTTCCTCCATTCCGGATCGCGGGGCGTCGGCAACAAGATCGCCACGCACCACATCGCGGTCGCGCAGCGGCTGGCGAAGCAGTGGTGGATCGAGCTCCCCGATCCCGATCTCGCGTACCTCGTCGAGGGCACGCCCGAGTTCACCCGGTACATCCGCGAGCTCCGGTGGGCGCAGCACTTCGCGCTGCTCAACCGGGAGGAGATGATGGACCGGGTCGCGCGGCAGCTCTCGGAGGTGATGGGCGAGCCGGTCGTCGAGCACGAGCGGATCAACTGCCACCACAACTTCACCGAGTCCGAGAGGCACTTCGGCAAGCAGGTGTGGGTGTCGCGCAAGGGCGCGATCCAGGCGGACGCCGGCCGTCCCGGTCTGATCCCCGGGTCGATGGGCACGGCCTCGTACGTCGTCGACGGGCTCGGCAACCCGCTGTCGCTCAACTCGTCGCCGCACGGCGCGGGCCGCGAGTACTCGCGGTCGGCCGCACGGCGGACCTTCACCCACGCACAGCTGCGAGAGGCGATGGCAGGCATCGAGTTCCGCGACACGGATGCCTTCATCGACGAGATCCCGCAGGCGTACAAGCCGATCGACCAGGTCATGGCCGACGCGGCCGACCTCGTGACGATCCGGCACACCCTGCGTCAGCTCGTCAACGTGAAGGGCGACTGAACGGATGCCGCGGTCCCGCCTCCCGGAGGGGCCGCGGCACTCCGCGCCGCTCAGCGGTCGCGGTGGTCTTCGGGGTGCAGGCGCGGGGCGCGACGCGGCTCGCTGACGCCGCTCGCGTACAGCAGGCGGATGACGCGCTGACGCTGACCCGCCCACGGGGCGAGGAGGCGCAGCATCCCGTCGTCGTCGACCCGCTCACCGGTCAGCGCGTAGCCGACTTCGTACGCGAGGTGGAAGTCGCCGACGCTCACCGCGTCGGGATCGCCGAGGGCGCGGATGCGGGTCTCCGCCGACGTCCACGGGCCGATGCCGGGCTGGCTGACGAGCACGCGGTCGACCGCCTCGCCGTCTTCGGCGGCGAGCACGGCCCGCACCAGCGCGTCGCCGCGGCGGGCGGACCGCACGATGGTCTTCGACTGAGGCGGTTCGAGACCCGCCCGGTGCCAGGCCCACGAGGGCACGTGACGCCAGCCGTCGACGGTGGGCGGGGCGAACATCGGCCGCGGGGTCGGCCCGGGCGCGCGCTCTCCGCACCATGTGACGATGCGGCGCCAGGCCGCGAACGCCTGCATGCCGGTGACCTTCTGCTCGAAGACGGCGCACGCCAGGGCATCGAACACCAGCCCGGTGCGCCCCATGCGAAGTCCGGGGTTGCGGCGGTGGGCCTCTTCGATCAGCGGATGCCTCGACCCGTCGAAGGCTGAGGGATCGTCGTCGGCACCGCACAGCGCCGGCAGCTGCGCGATCGCCCACTCCCGACCGGGACCCCAGGCGGCGCCGCGCACCACGCCGGGACGCGTCTCGCGGATCGCCAGGGTCGCAATGCCCTCGGGGGTGCGGCTGGCCCGCCAGATGACGGAGCCCGACACGACCATCGTCGGGTCGCCCGCGCCGCGACGGAAGAACAGCACGCTGCGATGCAGATCGAGGGGATGCCGCGGCCGATACTCGGTCTCGAGCGGCCTGTCGGGGGCGGGCCGCGGATCGCGCACCCCCGAGCGCAGCGGCCCGGGCGCGATCGACGTCATGCGCTCACGATACGTCGTGGGCGCGACATCCGCTCGCCCGTCGGCACTCAGGCTCCTCAGGAAGCTCCGCAGTCGTGTTCCGCGGATCCGCAACCCGGCGGTCCGCCGCGTGTGACCGTGGAGCGCGCGCGGTTCAGGTGCGGAGCGCGCGGTGCCGGGTCAGCTGTGAGATCAGAAGCGGTCCGGCGAGGGCGTGCCGTGGCCGTAGCGGATGACGACGTCTGCGTGACGGTCGAAGCGGTAGCCGACGCCGCGGACGGTGCGCACGATGTCCTCGTAGCGGCCGAGCTTGGCGCGCAGACGACGCACGTGGACGTCGATCGTGCGCTCACCCGGAGCCTCGTCCTCCGTCGCGCCCTGCCACAGCGAGTTCACGAGCTCGGTGCGCTCGATCGTGCGGCCCTCGCGCAGGACGAGGTACTGCAGCAGCTCGAACTCCTTGAACGTGAACGCGGCCGAGTCGCCGTCGATGAGCACGCGCTTGCGAGAGATGTCGACGACGACGCCGCCGGCCGCGCGGTCCTCGTCCTCGGGCTCGTCCTGCTTCGTGCGGGAGATCGCGGAGGGCTCGTGCAGCGCGAGACGCACGACGTCGACATCGCGGCCGCCCGAGCCGACGGGGGCGAGTGCGACCGTCGCGTACGTCTCGGCGTCGGGGGCGAGTTCGCCCAGCGTGCGACGGAGGGCTTCGACGAGCACGCCCAGCGAGACACCGGATGCCGCGGCCTTCGCCTCGTCGATCCCGACGTACAGGGCGAAGCCGCGCGGGGCGGTTCCCGGCGGGAGGTTGCGCGGGGCCGGGGCGGCCGGGGTGGCCGGGGCCTCCGCGACCGGAGACTCAGGCGCGTCGATCGTCGTGATGGGGCTGGTCACCGCGCGCAGGTGGCGGGCGGGGGTGCGCGCCAGCGAACCGGGGGTTTGGGGCGTCGCGCCATCGGGAGCGGCGACGGTGGGTCGTTCGAGAAGGGCGGTGGTCGACATGATGATGGTCCTTGCGGGAGGGAACCCGGCCTGGATGCGGCGCGAAAAGGGTTCGGATGTGCTGATGCCCGGTGAGGGCTGTGCCCGTCTTCGGGCGATGTGCGAGGCATCCGGGTGCGCGTGATCGACGCACGAAACCGGTGCTTCGGGGGACTCGCTGGGCCGTTGTTCAGAAGCGGCGTGCGGGTCCGGCGGGGGTCACCGTGCTAGTGGCACATTCGACAACACATGGCAACGCGGCCGGCCATCATCATGCCGGCAGCTCCGTTCGCCTCCCAGGCGGACAGTGAGCGTGCGTTGTCAGTCATGAGGCCGATTATGACGGAGTGCGTCGGCATGCGTCAAATCGCCCGCCCGGGGCATCCCGATCATGACGAAATGTGACACTTTGCTCAATCGGCCAGGGGAGGAGGCTCGAGAGATATGTTGCCAAATTCCACAAATGCCTTGCGCATCGATCCGAAGTCTGCATAACATTCGTATCGAAGCGTTTCCGCGAAGCGCTTCGCAGCAGAACTTCCGACAGACGACGAGGTCGACGTGGCGAACATCACCGAGGTGGCAGAGGCCGCCGGCGTGTCGATCAGCACGGTGTCGTACGCATTGAGCGGAAAGCGACCCGTCGCTCCCGACACGCGCCGCCGCATCGAGGCCGCCGTGCTCGAGCTCGGCTACAGCCCGAACGCCGGCGCCCGCATGCTCGCCGGCTCACGCACGCAGATCTTCGCGCTGACCGAGCCGCTGCGGAAGGACACGCACGCCCCGACGCATATGGCCTTCGTGCTCGCGACCGCCGTCGCCGCCCGCCGCAACGACTACGACATCCTGCTCCTGACGGACGAGCAGGCGCAGGCCGGCATGAGCCGCGTGGCCGCGAACGGACTCGTCGACGCGATCCTCGTCCTCGATGTCGCACCCGACGACGCCCGTGTGGCGCTCGCCCGCCAGATCGCCACCCCGACGGTCTTCATCGGCATCCCCGACGACCACGACGGGCTGATCTGCGTGGACCTCGACTTCGAAGCCGCCGCAGCGCGAGCCGTCGATCTGCTGGTCGAGGCCGGGCATGTGTCGATCGGGCTGGTGGGCCAGGCCGAGACCGCGTACCTGAAGTCGAACTTCCCGCCGAGGGTGCGCGCGAGCGTCCTCGCCCGCGGCGCCGAGCGCGGCGTCGACGTCGCGTATGGGACGTCGGGTGGGAAGCGCGCCGAGCGGGCGGCGGCCCGCCGCACCGCGGGCCGGCTGCTCGACGACGGTGCCACGGCCCTCATCCTGCACTGCGCCGACGAGGCCCACGCCGCTGTCCTCGCCGAAGTGGACTCGCGCGGCCTCCGCGTGCCCGAGGACGTCTCCGTCATCTCGGTCGGCGCCTCGTTCGACACGACGACGCTGGCGATCGCGGTCGACTCCATCCCGCTGATCCCCGAGGCCTCGTGCGACCTCGCGGTCGACCTTGCCCTTCAGTGCCTGGGCGCCGACCGTCCCGAGCCGGGGCTCCGGCTCATCCCTCCCGCCTACAACCCGGTCGGGTCGATCGCCCCGCCGCCGGGCTCGCCATCGTCGGGAGTCGCGGCGGACTGAGCGCCGCGGCATCCGATCCTCGCTTCGTGCCCGTTATCGAAGCGCTTCGACAACTGAATCCCACCCCCCTTCGACCAACGCTGGTCACTGAGAAAGGAATGCCACCGATGGCACGATTCACACGCACGAACGGCCGACGCGGCCTCGCCGCCGTCGGCGCCCTGACGATCGGAGCACTCGCCCTCTCCGCCTGCGCGGGCGGCTCGTCCGACGGAGGCGACGGCGACACCCTGAAGCTCTGGCACTACGAGGGCGAGGACAGTGCCATGGCCAAGGCCTGGAACGAGGCCATCGCGGTCTTCGAGGAGGAGACGGGAGCGACCGTCGAGTTCGAGCAGAAGTCCTTCGAGCAGATCCAGAAGACCGCGAGCCAGGTGCTGGACTCGGATGCCGCGCCCGACCTCATGGAGTTCAACAAGGGCAACGCGACCGCGGGCTTCCTGGCTTCGACCGGACTCATCGCCGACATCTCCGACGCCGTCGACGAGTATGGCTGGGCGGACAAGCTCGCCCCGTCGCTGCAGACGACCGCGAAGTACTCCGAAGACGGTGTCATGGGCGGCGACACCTGGTACGGCATCCCGAACTACGGCGAATTCGTCGGGGTCTACTACAACGAGGACGCGTTCGCCGAGGCGGGGCTCGAGATCCCGACCACCTACGACGAGTTCGTCGATGTCCTCGACGCGTTCGTCGCGCAGGGGATCACCCCGCTCGCCGAGGCGGGCGCCGAGTACCCGCTCGGGCAGCTCTGGTACCAGCTCGCGCTGGCGCAGGCGGATCGCCAGTTCGTCAACGACTACCAGCTCTACGAGAACCCCGTCGACTGGCAGGGACCGGAGCTCACCGCCGCGACCGAGACGCTCAAGGAGTACGTCGACAAGGGCTACATCTCCTCGGACGTCTCCTCGGTCAAGGCCGAGGACGCCGGTGTCTCCTTCATCAACGGCACCGCACCGATCTTCGTGTCGGGCTCGTGGTGGTACGGCCGCTTCGTCGAGGAGGCAGGCTTCGACTGGTCGCTTCAGGCATTCCCCGACTCGAAGCTCTCGCTCGGGTCGTCGGGCAACCTGTGGGTCGTGCCTGAGAACGCGGCCAACAAGGAGCTCGCGTACGAATTCATCGACATCACGATGCGTCCCGAGATCCAGGCGATCATCGGCAACAACGGCGGCGTCCCCGTCGCCGCGGAACCCGCCGACATCACCGACGAGAAGAGCGCCGAGCTCATCGCGACGTTCAACGGCGTCCTCGACAACGACGGACTGTCGTTCTACCCCGACTGGCCCGCCGCCGGCTTCTACGACGTCATCGTCCGTGAACTGCAGGGTCTGGTGACCGGCACACAGGATGTCGAGGCGACGAACGCCAACCTCGGCGCCGAGTACGAAGAAGGCACAGCGGACTTCCGCTGATCGATCGGCGGTGGGTGGCGGCGACGCCACCCACCGCCCTCAGAAGGAGTCGCACCATGTCTGTCATCACCCGCGCCGAACCCGGCGCGCGCACGAAGCTTCCCCCCGAGCAGCCCTCCATCCCGCAGCGCAAGGGCGGCACCGCAGGCTACTGGCTCTATCTTCTGCCGGGGTTCGTCCTTCTCCTCGTCATCGTCATCATCCCGCTCATCTTCAACATCTATCTGACGTTCACCGAGTGGCGCGGCGTCCGGACCCCCGAGTTCATCGGCCTCGAGAACTGGTTCAAGATCTTCACCGACGAAGACTTCTGGACCTCCTTCACGAACTCCGTCTGGATGGTCCTCGCGATGGTCGTGATCCCCACGACGATCGGACTCATCGTCGCGGCTCTCCTCTTCGACGTCGTCGGCCGCAAGTTCGGCGGCAAGGTCGGCAGCTTCCTGCGGGCCACCTATTACCTTCCCCAGATCCTCCCCATCGCCGTCGCCGGCATCGTGATCGGCTGGATGTTCCGCCCGGGTGCGACGGGGTCCGTGAACCAGATGCTCGCGGTGTTCGGCATCCCCGCCTATGACTGGCTGGGGCAGATGCCGTCCGCTCTGCTCGTGCTCATGGGCGTCCTCGTCTGGGTCCAGCTCGGCTACCCCATCGTCGTGTTCATGGCGGCGCTCCAGCGCGTCGACCCGGAGCTGTACGAGGCGGCGGAGCTCGACGGTGCGAACTGGTTCCAGCGGTTCTCGGCGATCACGATGAGCATCATCAGGCCCGAGATCTTCGTCGTGACGCTCACATGCACCATCGCGGCACTGAAGGTCTTCGGGCCCGTGTACATCATCACGCAGGGCGGTCCCGCCGGGGCGACGCTCGTGCCCGCCTACTACGCGTACACCGAGTTCTTCACCAAGCGGAACATCGGCTACGGCGCGACCATCGCAACGGTCCTCACGGTCCTCGTCGTGGTGGTCTCCATCATCTTCATCCGGGTGCAGAACTCGATGGAGCGCAAGGAAAGGGCGGGACTCTGATGGCTGCGACGACCGCGATCGTCACTGCGGGCAAGACCCGCGAGCGCCCCCGCGGCGGCATGACGAAGAAGCGCGCGATCGACTGGCTGCTGTTCATCGCCGTCATCCTCGGCGCCCTCGTCGTGATGGTGCCCTTCTACCTGATCCTCGTCAATGCGTTCAAGTCTCCCGTCGACTACGCGACGTCCGGCCCGTTCGCACTGCCGCAGGCGATCGACTTCACGGGCATCCAAGCCTTCTGGGAGCGCGTGAACTTCCCGCAGAAGGTGTGGAACTCGATCTTCATCTCGGGCACCGTCGCGGTGCTCGCGGTGGTCATCTCGCTGCTCAACGCCTTCGCGATCGGCATCGGACGGGTACGTGGACGCTCGTGGATCGTGCTGCTGTTCCTGATGGCGAACCTGCTGCCCCAGGAGGCGCTGCTCTACCCCCTGTACTACATGTTCAAATCGGTGGGCCTCTATGACAGCGTGTGGTCGGTCATCATCGTGTTCACGGTGATCCAGGCGGCGTTCGGCACGTACCTCCTCGCGTCGGTGCTCGGCACGTTCCCCAAGGAAGTGCTCGAGGCCGCTTCCATCGACGGCGCCACCCGCTGGCAGATCCTGTGGCGGGTCGTCTTCCCGATCACGCGCCCGACGCTCTCGGTGCTGCTCATCTTCTTCTTCATCTGGACGTGGAACGAGTTCCTCATACCGCTCACGTTCCTGCCGTCGAACGCCAGCCAGACCGTTCCCGTCGCGATCAGCGTCCTGACCGGAGATCGGCTCATGGACGTCACGACGACGGCGGGAGCCGCGCTGCTGAGCATCATCCCGACCATCATCTTCTTCCTCATCTTCCAGCGCACCCTCACGCGCGGCATCACGGCAGGAGCAGTCAAGTAATGAAGTTCACCGACGGGTTCTGGCAGCTCCGACCCGGAGTCACCGCGCTCTACGCGCAGGAGGCGTACGACATCTGGCAGACCGACACGACCCCCGACGGCCCGGGTCTCGTGATCACGGCGCCGACGGCCGTCATCGCCAAACGCGGCGACACGCTCAACCGCCCGGTCCTCACCGTGACGCTGTCCTCACCCCTCGAGGGCGTCGTGCGCGTCCGCATCGCGCACCACATCGGCGGAGCGTGGCACGGCGGGTTCGGACTGCCCGGTGCGATCGCCGGCGGGGCGGGTGCGGGCACCGTCACCGCCGACGGCGGGGTGCTCACCACCGGGGGGCTCACTGCGCGAGTCGCGGCGGGGGAGCCGTGGTCACTGGTCTTCGAGCACGACGGCCGGGTCCTCACGTCGAGCGGACTGAAGTCGCAAGGCTACGTGCGGCTCGCCGCGGACGCCCAGGTCGACACCGGCATCGTCGACAATGCCCGCACCGGAGCACCCGCTCCGGTCGAGCGCGTGTTCGTGCACGAGCAGCTCGACCTCGGCGTCGGCGAGCTCGTCTACGGTCTCGGCGAGCGGTTCGGCCCGGTGGTCAAGAACGGCCAGAGCGTCGAGATCTGGAACGCCGACGGCGGCACGTCGAGCGAGCAGGCCTACAAGAGCGTGCCGTTCTACCTGACCGACCGCGGCTACGGCGTGCTCGTCAACGACCCCGGCCACGTCTCGTTCGAGATCGGGTCGGAGGCGGTCGAGCGGGTGCAGTTCTCGGTGCCGGGCGAGGTGCTCGAGTACTTCGTGATCGACGGTCCGACGCCGAAGGACGTGCTGGAGCGCTACACCGCTCTCACCGGGCGCCCGCCGGTCGTGCCTGCCTGGTCGTACGGGCTGTGGCTGTCGACATCCTTCACCACCGACTACGACGAGGCCACGGTGACGTCGTTCATCGACGAGATGGCCGCCCGCGAGCTGCCGGTGTCGGTGTTCCACTTCGACTGCTTCTGGATGCGCGAGTTCAACTGGTGCGACTTCGAGTGGGATCCGCGCACCTTCCCCGACCCGGACGGCATGCTCGCGCGCCTGCACGAGAAGGACCTGCGCGTCAGCGTGTGGATCAACCCCTACATCGGCCAGCGCTCGCCGCTGTTCGCCGAGGCGGCCGAGCAGGGATTCCTGGTGAAGCGCCCCGACGGCTCGGTGTGGCAGTGGGACCTGTGGCAGGCGGGGATGGGCCTCGTCGACTTCACGAACCCCGATGCGACCGCGTGGTACCAGGCGCACCTCCGTCGCCTCATCGACCAGGGTGTCGACTGCTTCAAGACCGACTTCGGCGAGCGGATCCCCGTCGACGTCGAGTGGGCCGACGGCGCCGACCCGCAGCGCATGCACAACCTCTACGCCCAGCTCTACAACGAGGCCGTGCACGCGGTGCTCGCCGAGGAGCGCGGCGAGGGCGATGCCGTGGTGTTCGCACGCTCGGCGACGGCCGGCGGCCAGACGATGCCGGTGCACTGGGGCGGCGACTCGACCTCGACGTTCACGTCGATGGCGGAGACCCTCCGCGGCGGCCTGTCGCTCGCGTACAGCGGCTTCGCCCACTGGAGCCACGACATCGGCGGCTTCGAGGGCACACCGGATGCCGCGGTCTACAAGCGGTGGACCGCGTTCGGCCTGCTCGGCAGTCACAGCCGATTCCACGGCTCGGGCTCGTACCGGGTGCCGTGGGCATTCGACGACGAGGCCGTCGAGGTCACCCGCATCTTCACGCACCTCAAGATGCGCCTGATGCCGTACCTCTTCCAGGCGGGGATGGATGCCGCGACGACGGGTGTGCCGCTGCTCCGGCCGATGCTGCTCGAGTTCCCCGACGACCCCGCCGTGCGGCACCTCGACCGGCAGTACATGCTCGGCGGCGACATCCTGGTCGCGCCGGTGTTCTCGGCCGCCGGCGAGGTGGATTTCTACCTGCCCCCGGGCGAGTGGACCGGCCTGCTCACCGGCGAGACGGTCACGGGCGGTGCCTGGCGCCGCGAGACCCACGGGTTCGACAGCCTCCCGCTGTACGTCCGGCCCGGCACGGTGCTGCCCTGGGGGGCGCGCACCGACCGGCCGGACTACGACTACCTCGAGGGGCTCGACGTGCGGGTCTTCCCCGGAGGGACGGGCACGCGCACGATCACCGTGACCACGCCCGACGGGAGCTCGCAGGAGTTCACGGCCGACCTCGGCGAGGTGACACGATGATCTCCGTGACCTCTCCCTCTGCGATCCAGGGCTCGCCGGACTACCGCGATGCAGGCCTCGCGTTCCCCCCGGGCTTCACGTTCGGGTCGGCGACCGCCTCGTACCAGGTCGAGGGAGCCTTCGACGAGGACGGCCGCGGTCCTTCGATCTGGGACACCTTCAGCAAGACCCCCGGCAAGGTCTGGAACGGCGACACCGGCGACGTCGCGTGCGATCACTATCATCGGCTCGACGCCGACCTCGACCTCATGAAGGACCTCGGGCTCGGCGCGTACCGCTTCTCGATCGCGTGGCCGCGGATCATGCCCACGGGCACCGGCGAGGTGAACCAGGCAGGGATCGACTTCTACTCCCGACTCGTCGACGGACTGCTCGATCGCGGCATCCGTCCGGTCGCGACGCTGTACCACTGGGACCTGCCGCAGACGCTGGAGGATGCCGGAGGCTGGCCCGTGCGCGCGACGGCCGACGCCTTCGAGCGCTACGCCGAGGTGATGGGCGCGGCGCTGGGCGACCGCGTCCACACCTGGACGACCCTCAACGAGCCGTGGTGCTCGGCGTATCTCGGCTACGGCCAGGGCGGGCACGCGCCGGGGCGCCATGAGCCGGCCGCCGCGCTCGCCGCCGTGCACCATCTCAACCTCGCCCACGGGCGCGCCGTCCAGGCGCTGCGTGCGACCTCGACCGGCGATCCCGACTACTCGATCACGCTGAACTTCCACGTCCTGCGGGGTGTCGGCGACGGCGCGGCCGAGGCGATGAGACGCATCGACGGGCTCGCGAACCGCGCCTTCACCCACCCCCTGCTGAAAGGCGAGTACCCCGCGGACCTGCTCGAGGACACGGCATCCGTCACCGACTGGTCGTTCGTCCACGACGGCGACCTCGCGTCGATCAATCAGCCGATCGACGTGCTCGGGGTCAACTACTACTCGACCGCGACCGTGCGGCTGTGGGACGGCGTCTCGCCGAAGCAGATGAACGACGGCCACAAGGGCGCGGCGGGCGGGACGGCCTGGCCGGGCAGTGATCAGGCGGTCGAGTTCGTCGAGCAGCCGGGGCCGTACACGGCGATGGGCTGGAACATCGCGCCCGAGGGCCTCGAGGAGCTGCTCCTCTCGCTCACGGATCAGTTCCCCGATCAGCCGCTCATGGTGACCGAGAACGGCGCGGCGTTCGACGACGTGGTGGCGGCGGACGGGACGGTGCCCGATCCCGAGCGCCTCGACTACCTGCGCCGTCACTTCACTGCGGCGCACCGGGCGATCGAGCGGGGCGTCGACCTGCGCGGGTACTTCGTGTGGTCGCTCCTCGACAACTTCGAGTGGGGCTACGGCTACGCCAAGCGGTTCGGCATCGTCCGCGTCGATTTCGACACCTTCGAGCGCACGGTGAAGGACAGCGGGCGCTGGTACGCCGAGCTCGCCCGGACGGGCGTCCTTCCGGCCTGAGCGTCGGGGAGGGGATGCTCCGCGCAGCTCCCGGGCACCTGAGCGCGGGCCGGGAGGTCGCCGGACGAACGCCGCGACATCCCGGCCGCGCGCGCCCCGGTGGGGGAGACCGGGCTTAGCCTGTCGGGGTGACTGAGCTGCGCTTCACACACGAATCGGATGCCTCGCGCTACACGCTGCATCGCGGCGACGACCTGGTGAGCGTCCTCGACTACCGCGACGACGGTCGCAGCGTCGCGATGACCCGCGCGTACACCGTGCCCAGCTTCCGCGGCCACGGGTACGCGGGCGAACTGGTGGATCTCGCAGTCGCCGACCTCGAGCGCAGCGGCGGTCGCACCGTGATCCCCGTCTGCTGGTACGTCGCCGACTGGTTCGCGGCGAACCCCGGCCGCGAAGGCATCCTCGGCGGGCGCCGGTCCGCCTAGCGTTCCCACGAGCACCGCGGCCCTATGCTGGCCGCGTGCACATGGAAGAGGTGTTCACCGCGGTCGCCGTGGCCTTCGAAGCCGTCGGCGCGGCGGCCATGATCGTCGGGTTCACGATCGCGGTGGTGCTCGCCGCGCGATCTCTGACCCGCCACGAAGGCGGGGCCGCCGCGTTCACGGTGCTGCGCACGACGCTCGGCGCGGCGATCCTGCTCGGCCTGGAAGTCCTCGTGGCCGCCGACCTCATCCGCACCATCACGTCGAAGCCGTCGCTGGAGGACGCGCTGATCCTGGGCATCATCGTGCTCATCCGGACGCTCCTGTCGATGTCGATCCAGATCGAGATCGAGGGGATGCTTCCATGGCGTCGTGCTCTCATGCGCAGCGGCGGACAGATGCTCGGCGACGCCGTGGCCCGTGATCGAGCGGCGTCCCAGCCCGCGGTGGCGGGCTCCGCCGGGGCATCCGCCGTCGAGCGTCACTGACTGTCGTTGTCAACCCCCTCACGCCGCGCGACCTGCGGCACGAGGGTGGAGCATGACGAGAGGAGCGACTCATGGACCGTGAGCTGCCCGATGGAGTGATCGACGCCGACCCGCCCGGTGGATGGGACGAGGTCGACGACACCGAGACCGCAGAGCGCGACGCGGAGGCCGCCGATGCCGCGATGCTCATGACCGACGCCGCGCTGCGGCCCGACGACCCCGTCGAGGGTGAGGCGGCGCGACAGGGCGCCGACCCCGACATGGGGCTGTCCACAGAGCGAGGCGAGGAGGAGCCGTGATGAGCGCCGCAGAGAACGAGTCCGAGCAGCCCGGCGTGAACGATCCCGCGGGTCCCGCACCGTCGACCGCGGAAGCTCCGACGTCCGACCCCGCTCCGGCGGCGGCGACCGAGCCGAGTCACCAGGCCGTCGGGATCGGCGTCGTCGAGGACGAATCGGACCATCACGGCCAGGACCAGGGTCGCGAGACGCTCACGGCCGGTCAGGCCCAGCGCGAGCCCGGTGGGCTCGGCACGGAGCAGGAGCAGCGCCTTCCGGCCATGTCGCAGAACGACGCGTCGGCGATCGAGAAGGTGTCGGGGATCGCGGCTCAGACCCGTGCCGACGTCGGCACCGAATCGGTGTCCCGCATCGCGGAGGTGCTGGCTCAGCGCCTCGAGCAGTCCGGCATCGCCCTGCCCGACGACGAGGTCGAGGAGTTGGCGCGTCAGATATCGACCGGCGACGCGGCTGCGCCGGATCACCCCTGAGGCGCTCCCCCGAGACACCGCTGCCCGCCCTCTTACGGGGGCGGGCAGCGTGGCGTCAGGCGACGGCGCAGGATGTGGTGCAGGAGTCGGCCTGCGAGAAGTGCGCGCCGATCGGCCTTGCCCACACTGCACGCTGCGGGCGTGCTGTCGCGGGAGCGGCGGCTGCGGCTCGCGCGGCGGCCTCCGATGCGCGGCGATCGCGGATCGAGGCGAGCAGGGCGAGTTCGCGGTCACGCCACAGGGTCTCGTGGCGGTACTGCTGTTCGGCGGCGGTGACGAGCGAGAGCATTGTTTCCTCCGTTGGTTCCGATGACTTCAACGTAGGCGGGGGCTCCGACATTCTCGGGTGGAGCGGAGGTGGCAGGAATCCGCTCGAAGGCGGCAGTCGTCAGCGTCCCCGGACGAACTCCGCGATGAGCGCGGCGGCGGGCGCGGCATCCCGGATCATCGTCTCGTGGCCGTGGCCGGCGACCTCCGCGAGCCGCGCATCGGGCATGGCCGCGACGATGCTCTCGCACCACGCGCGCGGCGCGACCACGTCGTCCTCGCCGCGCAGCACGAGGGTCGGCGCCGACACCCGGGGGAGCACATCCTCGGGACGGTGGGCGAGCATCGCGCGGAATTTGGCCCGCAGTCGAGGCCCTGCCCGGACGTACTCGCGGGCACCGAGGGCGATGACCCGCGGGCTCTCGACGGCGAGGTCGCGCAGCAGGCGCGAGATCTGCCTCGGGGCGGAGCGCGCGGCCGGGTCGATCGTGGGACCGACGAGGACGAGCGCGGCGACGGTCTCGGGATGCCGGGCGGCGACCTCGAGCGCGATCTGCGCACCCATCGAGTGCCCGATCACCACCGCCGGAGTGCGGACGTGGGCGTCGAGAAAGGCCGCCACCAGGTCGGCGGTGCGCTCCATGGTGAGGACGCGCCGCGGCTCCGGTGCCTCCCCGTAGCCCGGCAGATCCACGGCGATGACCTGGGCATCGTCGTCGAGGTGAGCCGTGAGGTCGCCGAAGACGCCGCGGCCCATGCCGATCCCGTGGATGACGACGAACACCGGCTCGCCCACGCCGCGGCGCTCGACGACGAGCGTCGCGCCGGCGAACGTGAAGTCGTGCGTGGGCGCCACCCCGTCAGGCCGCTCCGGACTGATCGCGCAGCCCGATCCGGTCGGGGATGTCGAACTGCACCCGCCGCAGCCAGGCCGGGTCCGGCCACGGACGCGACGACGGAAGCGCACGCAGCCGGGCGCGGAGGGCCGCTCCGGACGCTTCGACGGGCAGCACCCGCGACGGCGCCCGGTGCGCCAGGGCTCCGAGCCACCAGTGCCGCCAGGTGCCCTCGATCGACTCCGGTCCGACCACCACGTAGTAGTCCGGCATGACGGCGTCTCCTGCGGCGAACAGGCCGAGGAGCGTCTCGACCTCCACCTCGAGGGTGCCCAGCGTCGCCTTCTCCTCGTAGAGCTCGACCCACGCTGCGGCGACGTGCTCGAGGGGGTCGGCGTCGTGGACGACGTAGGGGCAGGATGCCGAGGCCACCGCGCGGGTCGCGGCGGCGGGCTCGGCCTCGCGCAGCGACAGCGCGCGGACGGCCGGCACGTCCGAGAGGCCGCTCAGCAGCGGCTCGCTGTCCGCGCCCACGAGTGCCACGACGGTGGATCGGGGGGCGGGTTCCGAAGAGGGCGCCATAGTCCACGATACGTCCGCCCGGCGCCCCGCGGCGCGGCACACGCGGCGGTGAGGCGGCAACCGCTCAGCTGGCCTCCAGCACGACCGTCGAGAGGTCGGGGCCGAACGTGAAGCGCGCGTCGACCGTCCCGCCGCGCAACACGCCGGGGAGCCAGCGCGCCGCGTCGTCCCACATGCGGGCGTACGGGACGTCGGCCAGGGTGTACCACCGCGGGGTGATCTCGTCCGTCTCGACGGGCTCGCCGAGCCAGCGGCGGCACACGAAGACCGTCGACCGCTGCGACCACGCGGGGCGCGTGGGGAAGTGGTAGTCGATCACGCCCGCTTCGCGGAGATCGGATGCCTCGACCTGCACGCCGATCTCCTCGAAGACCTCGCGCACCGCGGCGTGCCGCGGCGTCTCGTCCCGGTCGAGCTTGCCGCCGATGCCGACGATCTTCCCCCGTCCCAGACCGGTCCGCTTGTCTCCGAGGAGCACCTCGAGGCCGCTCGCGCCGGTGCGCATCAGGTACACGACGCACACCTCGGGCAAGGCCATGCCAGCAGGGTAGCCCCTGGTGGAGGTGGCATCCGCTCGGCCCCTCGCGGCCTGCCTCGGCCCGGATGTCGGCAGGCGAACGTACGGTGTGAGCATGCGGATCCTGCACACCTCGGACTGGCACATCGGGCGGTCGTTCCACGGCCACGCCACGCTCGATGCGCTCCGCGGCGTGCTCGGCGCCCTCGTCGATCAGGTGCGCGGGAACGAGGTCGACGCCGTGATCGTCGCCGGCGATGTGTTCGACTCCGCGGCGCCCGCCGCCGCCTGCTACGCGGTGCTCACCGAGACCCTCGGCGCCCTCTCCAGCGCCGGCGCCGCCGTCATCGTCACGAGCGGCAACCACGACTCCGCCGCGCGTCTCGGGTTCCAGTCGTCGCTGCTGCGCGACGGCATCCACGTGGTCACCGATCCGCTCGCGACCGGCACCCCGATAACCCTCGACGACGAGCACGGGCCGGTCCACTTCTACGGCATCCCGTTCCTCGAGCCCGCGCTCGTGCGCCACCTCTGGCCCGACGCCGGTCTGCGCTCGCAGCGCCTCACGATGGAGCACGCGATGGGGCTGGTGCGGGCCGACGCGGCCCGGCGCGGAGGCCGATCGGTCGCGATCGCCCACTGCTTCGCCGCGGGAGTGGATGCCACCCCCGGCGTCGAGCGCGAGATCCGGCAGGGCAGTCTCGACGTCGTGCCGATCTCGGCGTTCGACGGTCCCGACTACGTCGCGCTGGGGCACATCCACGGCCGGCAGAGACTCTCCGACCGGGTCCGCTACGCAGGAGCTCCGCTGCACTACAGCTTCGGCGAGGCCGACAAGCCGCGGGGGTCGTGGCTCGTCGAGCTCGACGCCGACGGGTTCGCGGCAGCGGAGTGGCTCGACCTCCCGGTGCCCCGCCGGCTGGTGACGATCCGCGGCGCCCTCGACGACCTGATCGCCGACGAGCGGTTCGCCCACGCCGCCGACGCATGGGTGTGCGCGCAGTACACCGACTCCACCCCGCAGTCCGATCCCATGCGCCGGCTCCAGGCCCGTTTCCCGTTCTGCGCGACGGTCCTGCACACGCCCGAGGGCGCGCGCGGCGACGACGGACTCACGTATGCCCGCCGGGTGCGGCAGGCACGGTCCGACGCCGAGCTCGTCGACGCGTTCCTCGGGCACGTGCGCGACGGCGAAGGGGCATCCGAGCGCGAGGCCGAGGTCATCCGCGACGTGATCGACGAGCGGTCGCTGGTGGAGGCGACGGCGTGAGGCTCCACCGGCTCGAGCTGACCGGCTTCGGCCCGTTCCGCGAACGGCAGGTCGTCGACTTCGACGCGTTCGCCGACGACGGCATCTTCCTCATCGCTGGCCGAACCGGCGCGGGCAAGTCGAGCGTGCTCGACGGCGTCACGTTCGGTCTGTACGGCGGCGTGCCGCGCTACGACGGGTCCGAGCGGCGGCTGCGCAGCGACCACTGCGCGCCCGAAGACCCCACGAGCGTGAGCGTCGAGTTCAGCGCCACCGGCCGCCGATGGCGCGTGACGAGGTCGCCTGAGTATGAGCGGCCCAAGCAGCGGGGCACGGGCATGACGACCGAGCCGCACCGGGCGCAGCTCGACGAGCTCGTCGACGGCGACTGGATCGGCCGTGCCGCGCGACCGGTCGACGTCGCGCGAGAGCTCGACGAGATCCTGGGGCTGAGCCAGCAGCAATTCCTGCAGGTCATCCTCCTCGCCCAGAACCGCTTCGCCGAGTTTCTGCTCGCGAAGAACGACGACCGGCAGAAGCTGCTCCGGCGACTCTTCGGCACCCGCACCTACGAGGGCTACCAGGCGGCCCTCGAGCAGCGCCGAAAGGACGCCGAGCGAGACCTTGCATCCGCGGGCGACGGTGTCGCGCTGCTCCTCGGAGAGGCCGAGCGACTGCTCGCAGCCGAGGGTCTCGAGGGCGCGGTCGAGGGCGAACCGTCGATCGCCTCACGTCTCGATTCCGCAGACCTCGGCGTGAAACGAGCGCAGTACCGCGTCGAGACGCTGCAGCGCGAGCGCGACGAGGCGGACGCCTCGCACCGGGCGGCCGAGGCATCCCATGCGGCCGCGAGGACGCTGCGTGAGAAGCACGACCAGCGGACTCGCTCCCGGGCGGCGCTGGCCGCAGTGGAAGACGCGGAGCCGGGCATCGCCGCCGATCGCGTGACGCTCGCCCGCGCGATCGCCGCAGAGGCGCTCCGCACGCCGATCGAGTCCGCTGCCGATGCCCTCGCCGCGCAGAACCGAGCCGAAGACGGCGTACTGCGCGCCGCCGACGCGTGGCGTGCCCACACCGGCGGCGATGCGCCCGTCCGCGCCGAGCTGGAATCGCTCGTCGAGCGGCTCACCGGCGACGTGGCGGTGTGGGCGGCCGCCGAGACTCGCGAACGCGACCTCGCCCGCACCGTCGACGAGCTCGCCGCCGGGGCTGCGCAGGAGGCGGAGTTCGATGAGCTGCTCGCCGGGCTCGATGTCGTCCGCGACGCCTTTCCCGCACGTCTGGCCGAGCTCGAGATCGAGCTCGCCGCCGCACAGGGCGCCGCAGGCGGGGCGGATGCCGCGATCGCCCACCGCGACGAGATCGCCCACCGGCTCGCCGCAGCCCGTGACGCCGAGAGACTGCGTGTCGCCGCGCGCGACGCCGACGCCGCCTATCTCGCCGCCGGCGCCGAGCACGACGCCGCGCGGCGCCTCGTCACCGACCTTCTCCGGCGCCGGATCGCAGGTCACGCGGGAGAGCTGGCGGCCGGCCTGGTCGACGGCGATCCGTGCGTCGTGTGCGGTTCGACGACTCACCCGTCTCCTGCGCCGTCGTCGGACGACCCCGTCTCCGACGACCAGGTAGCCGAGGCCGAGGCGCTCCGCGACGCGGCGGCGGCGGTGGAGTCCGCGGCCAATGCGCGGGCGACGGCCTCGCGCGAAGAACTCACCGCGGCGGCGGCGCGCGCCGGCGGCGAACAGGTCGCCGCCCTGACGACGGCGCTCGCGAGCGCCGAGGCCGCCGTTGCCACGGCGACCGAGGCCGCCGCGCTCCGCGACCGGCTGACGACGCGGCGTGATGCGCTCGTCGTCGCCGAGGCCGACGCGCGCGCGGAGCGCGAGGCGCTGGCCGCGCGGCTCGCGGCGCTGCGCGAACGGCTCGCCGGACTCGCCGCGCGTGCCGAGTCCGCTCGCATCGCCGTCGACGACGCCCGGGGCGGGTTCGACACCGTCGCGGCGCGCATCGCCGAAGCGACAGGTCGGCGTCGCCTCGCCGCAGCGCTCATCGACGCCCTGAGCGCGGCCGAGACGGCAGGCGACGCCGCGCGACGCGTCGAGCGCGACCGCGACGCGAGGGTCGCGGCATCCGACTTCGCCGACGCAGCGGAGGCGACCGCCGCGCTGCTCGGACCCGCCGAGCGCGCATCGCTCGACGGGGCGATCCGCGAGCACGAGGTCACGCTGCGCACCGAGCGCGATCGGCTGCGCGATCTCGAGCTCGACCTCGCGGGTGAGCCGGAGGAACCCGTCGACGTGGCGGGGGCCGCAGCGGCGCTCGCGACCGCCCGTCAGCGGTGGATCGACGCCGTCGACAGGGCTGCCCAGGCAATGCAGGCGGCCCAGCGCCTCGCCGATCTCGTTTCACGGGCGGCCGGCGCCCACGCGGCCATCGGCGGTCTCGTCGACGACCACGCGGTGATCGAGCGCCTGGCGAACACGGTTGCCGGGCGAGCGCCCAACACCCATCGCATGACACTCGAGTCGTTCGTGCTCGCGGCCGAGCTCGAAGAGATCGTCGAGTCGGCGAACCTTCGCCTGTCCGACATGTCGGCGGGTCGCTACCGGCTTCAGCACAGCGATGCGCTCGCGGCACGCGGGGCGTCCTCGGGTCTCGGGCTCGAGATCATGGACGCCCACACCGGCATGGCCCGCCCCCCGCAGTCGCTCTCCGGCGGCGAGACGTTCCTCGCGTCGCTCGCCCTCGCGCTCGGTCTCGCCGAAGTCGTCACGGCCCGCGCCGGCGGTGTCCGTCTCGACACGCTCTTCATCGACGAGGGGTTCGGCTCGCTCGATGACGACACCCTCGAGCTCGCGATGCGAACTCTCGACGAGCTGCGACAAGGCGGACGGACGGTGGGCCTCATCAGCCACGTCGCCGCGATGAAGGAGCAGATCCCCGCGCAGCTCTCGGTCCAGGCCACCCCGCACGGACCGAGTGTGATCCGGCAGGACGCAGTCACCACCGTCTGACGGCCGTCATTGCCCGGATCGATACGCGGGTGTATCGTTCGCGCCAGGTCGGTCCCTGGGGCACCGATCGAGTTCGACAGCCGGCATGACCGGCCGCGGCGTCGTGCCGCGCCAACTCCATCCACAACGCCGTACGGAGTACACACATGCGCATCTCAGTCCGGGCGCGTCGCGCCGTCGCCACCCTCGCCGCTTCGGCGGTCATCCTCACCGGAAGCCTGTTCACGGCGAACTCGGCGCACGCGGCACCGCTGCCGCCTGACAACGTGAACGTCATGGCCGCGCTCGGTGACTCGATCACGCAGGCGTCCATGACCTGCAGCAGCCTCGTCAACTGCCCGGCCAACAGCTGGGCGACCGGCACCACGACATCGGTCGCCTCGCACCTGCTCCGCCTCCGGCAGACGGCGGCGCCCGACAACGCCGTGGGCTACAACAACTCCGTCGCCGGCGCCGCGTCGAGCGCGCTCAACGCGCAGGCGCAGAAGGCCGTCACGCAGGGCGCCAAGTACGTCACCATCGAGATCGGTGCGAACGACGCGTGCACGAAGACGGTGACGGCGATGACACCGACGACCACCTTCAAGGCCAACGTGCAGGCCGCACTCGCGACGCTGTCGACGAGCCCGGCCGCTCCGCGCGTGTTCGTGGCGAGCATCCCGAACCTGCAGCGGATGTACGACCTCAACAGATCGAGTCTCAGCGCGCGGTTCGCGTGGGGTCTGCTCAGGACCTGCCAGTCGATGCTCGCGAACCCGACGAGCACCAAGGCGGCCGACGTCCAGCGCCGCGCTGCGGTGCAGCAGCGCGTCAACGAGTACAACCAGGCACTCGCCGAGGCGTGCGCCGCCTACGCCGCGTGCCGCTATGACGGCGGTGCCGTCGCCGGCTACGCGTTCACCAAGGCCGACATCTCGACGCGGGACTACTTCCACCCGTCGCTGTCGGGCCAGGCGACGCTGGCAGCGATCACCTGGGCGAAGACGCAGTGGGTGTCATGACGCGCTGAGCCCTATGCGGAGAGCGGGCCGGTTCGTGCGAATCGGCCCGCTCTCGTTCCGCGTCGGACTACTCGACCAGGTGCTGCTGCGCGGCGTCGTACACCGTGTCGTAGAAACGGGTGGCCTGCTCCTCGGTGAAGACGCCGCCGCTCGCCGCGGAGAGAGACGTGATGATCGCCTCGCGGCCGACATCGCCCGTCACGACGAGACCCTTGCCCAGTTCGACGAGCACCTCGTCCGGGTACACCTGGCTCAGCATCTCCTCGGTGATCGACGGTTCGATCTCCTGCATGATCGCGGTGATCTCGGGGCGGATCTGCGCGAGGAAGGCGGCTTCGTCGTAGGTGCCTGACGCCTCCTCGCCGCCCTCCTCGGTCGACTCGTCGTCGGGGGTCGTCTCGGACGACGGGAACGGGCTGGGCTCGCCGCCGACCGACTCCGTCGAGACCGCCGCGATGCTCAGGATCACGGCGAGGCTCATGGCCGCGATCCATGCGAGCCCGCCCAGGATCGCGATCGCGATCGCTCCGATGCCGAGGCCCTTTCCGCCCTGCTTCCTGCTGGCGAGGGTGATGATCCCGAGGACGAGCGCTGCGAGCAGCATCACGCCGCCGATCACCGCGAGGACGATCGAGATCCACAGGAGCGGGATGAATGCCGCAGCGACGAGGGCGAGGCCGCCGATCCCGGCGCCGAGCGCGATCCACCCCAGTGTGCGGGGGCGGTCCGCGCCCGAGACGGATGCCGCACCCGGCGGAGTCGCCTGCGCGAGGTTTCCGTACGGGGGTGCTGCATAGCCCGTCTGTCCGTAGGCACCCGGGTCGCTCACGGGCCGGCCGTAGCCCTGCGGCGGATACCCCGCCTGACCGGCGGGCGGGTAGACCTCGGTGGGCTGGGCGTCGGCTGCGGGCGGGAGACCGGCGGGCGGGTAGACCTCGGTGGGCTGGGCGTCGGCTGCGGGCGGGAGGCCGGCGGGCGGGTAGACCTCGGTGGGCTGGGCGTCCGGCGAGGCCGGGTCGGAGTCAGTCTGTGCCGCCGACGGCTCCTCCGGCTGAGGAGGAGAAGGTTCGGTGGGGTTCGACATGGTGATCCTTGCTGAGGGGAGGAGGCACGCGTGGCGTGACGAGCGAGAGCGGACGCGCGGAGCGGCAGGCGCTCATCACGGCCTCCCAGACTATCTAGGCTGTTCTCGTGAACAAGAGCACGCTGTGGACCGTCGTCGGAGTCGTCGTGGCGGTCGTCATCGCCTGGGTGCTGGTGGACGTGCTGTTCTCGCTGCTGTGGTTCATCGGCAAGCTCGTCATCGTCGCCGTCGTCGCGGCGATCGTGTTCTTCGTGCTGCGCGGACTCTTCACGCGCAGGGAGTGACGGCTAGACGCCGTACTCTGCGCGGATGGTGTCGCGCAGCTGGTGGCTGCACGCCGTCACGGTCGCGCGCCAGTCGGTGATCGCATCGTCCTGCGCGCGGTCCGACACGGCCTTGAGCACGCGGATCGGCAGGCCGAACTGCTCGGCGACCCACACGTAGGCGTAGGTCTCCATGTCGACCAGCCCGGCACCGAGCGGTCGGATGACCGAGACGGCCTCCGCGTCGTCGACGAAGTGGTCGCCGGTCGCGATCGTGACGCCTTCGCGGCCGAGCTCCATGCGGGTCGGCAGCGAGACGTGCTGGCCCACGATGCCGTCGATGTCGGTGACGTCGTGCTGGATCGCGGCGTCGATGTCGTACACGTCGGCGTCGAGGCGGGCGTCGATCGCTCCGGCGGTGCCGACCACGACGATCTCTTCATAGGCGCGGGCGTCGAGCGCGCGCGTCAGGGCATAGGTGGCCTGGAGCTTGCCCGGACCGGTCACGAGCCGGTCGAAGCCGGGGAGGTCATCGGGAAAGGCGACGAGTTCGGCTTCGAGGGCCGCGACGAGGAGCTTCACCCCACCATTCTCCCCGCTCCCGGCTGTACGAACGGTGTGGCGCGGGCCCGCGCGAGCCACATCGACCGATCCCGCCGGACGCCCGCGATCCGACCGCACGCGGCGGACGCCGATAGCCTGGGCCGGATGGCGAGCACCGGAGTCTCAGGAACATTCCCGCCCACCGCGGCGATCCCGCTGACCCCGGGCGCGCGCTGGCGGGCGTTCTGGGTGTGCGTGGCCGTCGCCGCGATCACGATCCTCGACCTCACCAAGGTCAACGTCGCCCTGCCGTCGATCGGCGAGGTCCTCGACGCCGGGTCGACCGAACTGCAGCTCATCGTGTCGGGGTTCGTCCTCACGTTCGGCCTCGTCCTCGTTCCCGCCGGGCGCCTCGGCGACCAGCGCTCGCGCCGGATGCTGTTCGTGGTCGGGCTCTCGCTCTACACCGTGACGAGCATCATCTGCGCCCTCGCGCCGACAGCGACGGTTCTGCTCGTCGGACGGCTCCTGCAGGGGGTGGCTGCCGGCATCCAGATGCCGCAGGTGCTCGGGATGGCGCAGGAGCTGTTCCAGGGCAAGGAGCGCGGGCGAGCGTTCGGCCTGTTCGGCGCCACCATCGGCGTGGCGACGGCGTTCGGCCCGACGGTCGGCGGCCTGCTGATCGCGTTGGGCGGTCCGACGGATGGCTGGCGGCTCATC
The DNA here is from genome assembly GCF_003999995.1 of Microbacterium sulfonylureivorans. NCBI lineage: Bacteria > Bacillati > Actinomycetota > Actinomycetes > Micrococcales > Microbacteriaceae > Microbacterium > Microbacterium sulfonylureivorans. The sequence goes on along the minus strand of NZ_RJAD01000001.1, from coordinate 677,546 downwards.
TTCTGGATGAACGTGCCGCTGTGCCTGATCGCGATCGCGCTCGTCCTGTGGATGCTCCCGTCCACGAGGACGCGTTCGCGCCGCAAGGTGCAGCTCGACCCGGTGGGGGTGCTGCTCTTCGGGGCAGCCGTCGTCGCCCTGATGTGGCCGTTCCTGTTCACGACGGGCGCGCCGACCGACAACCCGGCCCGATGGTGGCTGCTGATCGTCTTCGCGCTCTTCCTGACCGCGTTCCTCGCGTGGGAGCGCCGCTACCTGGCTCGGGGCAGGAGTCCGCTCATCCCGCTGAAGCTGTTCCGCATCGGGTCGTACCGCAACGGGACGATGCTGCAGACCGCGTACTTCACGGCCGCCCCGGCCCTCTTCCTGACCACCACGCTCTTCCTCCAGATCGGGCTCGGCCTCGCCCCGGTGTACGCGGGCATGGTCTCGATCGGGTTCGCGCTCGCGAGCGCCGTCACCTCGTGGGTCGGCGGCAACCTCGTCGGCCGCTTCGGCCGGATCGTGGTCGTCTGGGGACTCGCCGCGATGCTCGCCTGCGTCGGGGGCCTGGTGCTCGCCGCCGTCTACGTCGATCCCGCGTGGACCCCGTACGTCATGGCCGCCGTGATGACCGTCGGCGGTGCGGGCGGCGGCCTCGTCATCGCCCCGAACCAGACGCTCACGCTCATGGACATCCCCGTCAAGCAGGGCGGCGTTGCCGGCTCGGTCGGCCAGCTCGGCCAGCGCATCGGCGCGGCGATCGGCACGGCCGTGGCGCTGTCCCTCTTCTATGCGACGATCTACCGCGAGAGCGGGAACGAGGACGCGACCGTCGCCTATCACGACGCCTACGCCTTCGGGATGATCTCGGTGGGGCTGTTCCTCGCGATCGCCTTCATGGTGGCGATCGTCGACCTCACCGCGCGCCGCAAGGGCGAGGCCGGAGCCCGGGTCACCGCGAAGGCCTGAGCGGGTCGCCGAGAGCGATCGGCGTCATCACGACGTGTCGGCGATCGCGCACCCACCTCGCGCCGCTCGCACGGAGTTCGGCGCGGGTCGTGAAGCGATAGCGGTAGGCGACCGCCCGCACCCACGCCGGGCGGCTGCCCGCGAACGGATCGCCGTCCAGGAGGCGGAGGGTCGCGGCATCCGCCTGCAGCAGGCGCAGGAGGAACGCCGTGAACCAGTCGTCCAGCGAACGGCCGAGCGGAAGGAACCACATGAGCCAGTCCAGCCGCAGATGGTACGGGGCGAACTGGCGGGGGATGCGGCGAAGGTCGCCCGGCTTGCCCTTGAACGCGTACTCGCGCCAGACCGCGGTGTCCGGGTCGTCGTCGAGCGTGCCCTCGACGACGATCTCGATCCGCTCCTTCGTGACCGTGCCGAACGCACCGTAGGCGTTGGCGAGCTGCCAGCGGTTGAAGCTCGCGTTCATCAGCTGACGATGCGCGAACAGGTTCTTCAGCGGCCACCAGCTGAGCACGACGTACAGCGCGCCGACCAGGCACGTGACGACGAGCCAGGGGAGCGGCATCCCGTCGACCACCCACGGCGGATCCTCCGACGGCGGTGTCCCAGGCGCGCCGACCCCCGGGAGCCCGATCGCAGAGAACGCGATCACCACCGTCGCCCAGTTGAGCCACGCGAAGTTGCCCGTCACGATGAGCCACAGCTGAGTCGCGATGACGACCGCGGCGGCCGCGGCGCCGACGATCGCCGGTCCGGGCCCCGGTACCCAGAGCCCGAGCAGCGGCGCGAACAGGAACCACGGCACCACCAGCTGCGCGAAGTGGTTGCCGAGCACCTCGCCGCGGTGGAACCAGCGGGGCAGCAGGTGCGCCTGCCGGCTGAGCGGTCCGGGCATCGGCTGCGTCTCGTGGTGGTAGGTGAGGGCCGTGAGGTCGCGCCACTCTCGTCCGCCGCGGATCTTGATCATGCCGGCGCCGAACTCGAGGCGGAACACGAGCCACCAGAACAGGACCACGACCACGGTCGGCGCAGGCTCGGTGGACGATCCGAGGAACGCAGCGAGGAACCCGGCTTCGAGCAGCAGCATCTCCCACCCGAAGCCGTAGAACGTCTGCCCGATGCTCACGACCGACATGTACCCCAGCCACAGCGCGAGGAAGCAGACCATCGGCGCCCAGGGCGTGAGCAGCTGCGGGATGCCGCACACGAGTGCCGCAGCGATGGCGATGCCCGTCCAGCACAGCGCCGCGAGCCGTCGATCGGTGTAGCCCAGCCGGCGGAACAGCGTCGGCCGCAGCATCCGTCCTCGCGGCGATGTGCGCGCCCACTCGAGGAGCTCCGGGGCGGGGAGGAGTCCGCGCTCGCCGAGCAGCGGACGGAACTGGTTCAGCGTCGAGACGAACGCGATGACGAACAGTGCTGCGATGCCCCGCTGGAGCACCTGCCGCGCGAACTCGAAGTCGACCGCTGCGAAGCCGTCCATGCTGTCACGTCCGGAAGAGGTCCTCGGGGTCGACGCGCAGGCCCCGCGTGTCGCGCAGCGCCTGGCGCGCGGCGTACCAGCCGGGCATGCCCGTCACCCCCGGCCCGGGCGGCGAGGCCGCCGACGCCAGGTAGACGCCCCGCATCGGCGTGCGCCACGGAGTCGTCGACACCGTCGGACGCCGGATCGCCTGGGCGAAGGTGAAGGCGCCGCCGAGGATGTCGCCTCCGATGTCGGCCGGGTTGTAGGCGAACCGCTCGGCCGCCGTCATCGTGCTCGTCGCGATGACGCGGTCGCGGAATCCGGGGGCGAAGCGCTCGACCTGACGCGTGATGAGCTCCGTCGCGTCGAGCGATGAGCCGGCGGGCACATGGATGTACGTCCACAGCACGTGCTTGCCTTCCGGCGCCCGCGTCGGGTCGAGCACCGTAGGCTGCACGGCCAGCACGTACGGCCGGTCGGTGACGGAGCCCCGCGCGACCGCGTTCTCGCTCGCCTCCACCTCGGCGCGGGTTCCGCCGAGGTGCACGGTCGGCGCCCGCGCGACATCGGGATGCAGCCACGGCACGGGCCCGTCGAGCGCGAAGTCGACCTTCGCCGCCGCCGCCCCGTATCGATAGCGCCGGATCGCCGCGGCGTACCGGGCGGGGATGTCGGGGTGCGTGAGAGCGAGTCGCGGCGTCGTGTCGAGGAGAAGCAGGTCGCCCGCATCCGGATCGCCCCAGTCGAGGCCGTCGAGGGTCGAGACGAGGCTCCCGGTCTCGATCTCGCCGCCGTGCGCGCGAAGGTCGTCGGCGAGCACGTCGGCGATGCGCTGAGCACCGCCGCGGGGGAACGCCCAGCCGTCGCCCGCGTGGCCGTGGGCGGCGAGGAACAGGCCCGACGCCGCGGCGCCGACGCTCGGCAGACGGGAGTTCGAATGGGCGAGGACCCCGGCGAGCAGGGCATCGGCCTCCTCGGTCGCGAACGTCCCCCGGCCCAGGGCCGAGCCGAGCTGCAGTGCGCGCAGGCCGTAGCGCACGGTGGTGATCGGATGCCGAGGCCACCGCAGCAGCTGCGATCCCGTGAAGTCCACGACGGCGTCGAGGTGCGCGCTCAGCGGACGGAGCGCCGCGAGCCACATCCGGCCGTCGCGGCCGAGGCCGGCGGCGGTGCGCTCGATGTCGCGCCACGCGATCGCCGCCCGGCCGCCGTCGAGCGGCTGGGCGTAGGACGCCTCGGGGCGGATCCACTCGATGCGCTCGCCGAGACCGAAGGCGCGGAAGAACGGCGACGACAGCGCCGCAGGATGCACCGCCGAGCACACGTCGTGGACGAACCCGGGGAGCGTCAGCTCCGCGCTGCGGACGCCCCCGCCGACGGTGGCGGACGACTCGAGCACCCGCACCTCGTAACCCGCCCGCGCGAGTGCGACGGCGGCCGAGAGCCCGTTGGGCCCGCTGCCGACCACGGTCGCGCGTCTGGCCATGGCTCCATCCTGGCACCGATGCGAGGGCATCCGTCACAGGGTCGTCGACGGGAAGGACCGGCGGCGTCGCAATCACTCCGCGCGGCGCACTTCCTCCACGCGACAAGCCGCGACAAGATGAATGGGCGGCTCCGCCGCGGGAAGAGGTGGGACATGGAATCCGTGCTGCTCGACACCCCGGCGGGGATCACCGCCCGCCTCGGCTGGGATCCGAAGATCCCCGAGCACGACCGCAAGCGGACGCTCGCACGCGAGATCGTCTCGGCTCAGCTCGGCGTCGACCCGAAGTCCGTGCTGATCGAACGGGAGGCGCCGGGGAGGTTCGGCTTCCACACCCAGCTGATCGCAGAGGTCGACGGCCAGGAGGTGCCCCTCGGCATCCGCAACGCCAACTTCCGCGCGGCGACGGTCGTCGCGGTCGCCGATCCCGCCGTCCCGCTCGGCCTCGACCTGCGCGATGCGCATCCCGACGAGCCGACGCTGCACGAGATGAGGCGGCACTCGCACCTGTACGACGAGGGCAACCTCGATCAGCTCATCGCCCACTGGACCCGCGTCCAGGCGATCCGTGACGCCGACGGGCGCGGCGCCCGCGTCGCCGCCGACCATGTGCGGCTCGACAGCCCGCTGACCAAGGGGTGGATCCCGGATCGCCGCGTCTACTACCAGCTCGCCGACTTGTCCCGCGACAGCTGGGTCATCACGCTCGCGTACGGCGCCGCGCCGGTCTGAGCGCCGGGCCCGGTGTTCGGGGCGTGTGCCGTCGTTCGGGGCAGGTCATACGCGCCCCGAACGACACGAGGCGCCCCGAACGCCATCGGTGACGCCACGCCACGGAGTCGGGACGCCGCGGGCGCGGCATCCGCTCACTCCTCGACGAGCTCCGGCAGAGCAGCCTTGAGCTCCGCGAGCCACACGGTGGCGTTGCCGTCGGACGGCGCCCGCCAGTCGCCTCGGGGCGACAGCGAGCCCGCCGGCGAGACCTTCGGCCCGTTGGGGATCGCCGAGCGCTTGAACTGCGCGAAGGCGAAGTAGCGCCGCAGGAACACCTGCAGCCACTTCGCGACGGTCGGAAGGTCGTACGCGAACCGGTCGTCGGCGGGGAATCCGGGGGGCCACGCCCCGGCATCCTTGTCGCCCCAGGCCGCGGCCGCGAGGAAGGCGATCTTCGACGGGCGGAACCCGTATCGGAGGATGTGGAACAGCGCGAAGTCGTGGAGCGAGTAGGGACCGATGCGGTCCTCGGTCGACTGCATCTTCCCGTCCTGTCCGGCGGGCACGAGCTCGGGGCTGATCTCGGTGTCGAGCACCGCCTGCAGCACCGCAGCCTCGGCCTCGTCGACGCCTTCCCGGTGCGCGATCACCCAGCGGATGACGTGCTGGATGAGGGTCTTCGGGACCCCGGCGTTGACGGCGTAGTGGCTCATCTGGTCGCCGACGCCGTACGTCGCCCAGCCGAGCGCGAGCTCGGACAGGTCGGAGGTGCCGATGACCATGCCGCCGTGCTGGTTCGCCAGACGGAAGAGGAAGTCGGTGCGGATGCCCGCCTGCACGTTCTCGAACGTCACGTCGTGGACGGGCTCGCCGTCGGCGAACGGATGCCCGATGCCCTCGAGGATCTCGCTCGCGGCGGGACGTATGTCGATCGTCTCGATCGAGGCGCCGACCGACTCGGCCAGGGCGATCGCGTTCGACTTGGTGTGCTCGCTCGTCGCGAACCCGGGCATCGTGTACGCCAGGATGTCGCTGCGCGGCCGGCCCATGCGATCCATCGCACGAGCGACCACGAGCAGCGCATGCGTCGAGTCGAGCCCGCCGCTGACCCCGATCACCGGCTTCGGTCCGCCGATCGCCCGCATTCGCTGCTCGAGGCCCGACACCTGGATGTTGAAGGCCTCGTAGCAGTCCTGGGCGAGGCGGGTGGGATCGTCGGGCACGAACGGGAACCGGTCGAGCGGGCGGCGCAGGCCGATGTCGGTCGCGGGCGGCTCGAGCTCGAAGTGCACCACGCGGAACTGCGGATCGTGCGTGCGGCGGTTGTCGTCGAACGTGCCCTGGCGCAGGCGGTCCTGCCGGAGGCGGTCGAGATCGACGTCGGCGACCGAACGTCGGGGCCCGTCGGGGAAGCGCTCCGTCTCGGCGAGCAGCATCCCGCCCTCGTAGACCATGGTCTGGCCGTCCCACGAGAGGTCGTTCGTCGACTCGCCCATGCCCGCAGCGGCATACGCGTACGCGGCGAGGCAGCGCAGCGACTGCGACTGGCACAGGTCCTTGCGATCCTCGGCCCGCGCGATCGTGATCGGGCTGCCGCTCAGGTTGAGCAGGACGGTGGCGCCGGCGAGCGCGGCGCCCGCCGACGGCGGGATCGGCACCCAGACGTCTTCGCACACCTCGGCGTGCACCACGAGCCCGGGGACGTCGAGCGCCTCGAACAGCAGGTCGGGACCGAACGGCGCCTCGAGCCCGCCCACGCGGATGTACTCCTCCGCCTGGTCGTCGCCGGGCGCGTACCAGCGGCGCTCGTAGAACTCCCGGTAGGTCGGCAGGTACGACTTCGGCGCGACGCCCAGCAGTTCGCCGCGGTGGATCACCACGGCGCAGTTGTAGAGACGGCTGCGGTGGCGCAGCGGTGCGCCCACCACGAGCATCGGGAAGAGATCCTCGGATGCCTCCACCAGCCGCTCGATCGCACGCACGACGGCGTCCAGGACGGCGTCCTGCATCACGAGATCGTCGATCGAGTACCCGGTGAGGCACAGCTCCGGGAACAGCGCGACCGCGACGGAGTCGGCGTCGCACTCGCGCGCCGTGGCGAGGACGGCGTCGGCGTTCGCCGCCGGGTCGGCGATCGCCACGGGGAGGGTGCAGGCTGCGATCCGGGCGAATCCGTGCCGGTAGGCGCTCTCGAAAGGGAGGCTCATGCCCCCAGTCTGGCAGGACGCGTCCGGTGACGGCGAGGGCGTGCCTCCGGGGGAGGAGGTGTCGGATGCCGCGGTTATGGTCATAAGGGAAAGGCGGGCATGCGATACATCGAAGACGAAGGCCGGATCGTCTGGAGCGCGAGCGACCTCAAGGCGGCTGCCGAGTGCGAGTTCGCGTGGCTTCGTGCGATCGACGCCAAGCTCGGGCGCGTGGTCGCGGTCGAAGACCCCGAAGACCTCACCCTCCAGCGCGCCGGCCGGCTCGGCACCGCCCACGAGCTGCAGGTCCTCGCCGACTACGTCGAGCGCTTCGGCACCGGCGTGGTCGAGATCCCCGAGACGCGCTCGTCGCACGCGGACGCGCTCGCCGAGGCGGTCGCATTGACCGATGCGGCGCTGGCCTCCGACGCGGACGTCGTCTACCAGGCAGCCTTCGCGACGAGCGACTTCGTCGGCTTCGCCGACTTCCTCGTGCGCGACGGGGCCGGCCGGTGGGTCGTGCAGGACACCAAGCTCGCCCGCCACGCCCGCGTCACGGCGCTCATGCAGCTGGCCGCCTACGTCGACCAGCTCGACCGCCTGGGCGTGGCGCGCGCCGACCGGGTCGAGCTGCTCCTCGGCGACGGCAGCGTCAGCGTGCACGACGTCGACGACCTGATGCCCGTCTTCGTGCTCCGCCGCGAGCGGCTGGCGGCGCTCATCGCCGATCGCCGGCTCGACCTCGGTGCGGCGGGCGAGGCGATCGCCTGGGGCGATCCCCGTGGCGACCTCGACGTGGTCGCCTGCGGGCGGTGCGCGACCTGCGACGCCGAGGTCGTGGCATCCCGCGATCTCCTCCTCGTCGCGGGCATGCGCCCCGTGCAGCGCGAACGGCTCCGCGCCGGGGGAGTGCGCACGATCGAAGACCTCGCCGCCGCGGCGACCGGCCCCGCCGGCATGAACCCCGATACGTTCGGGATGCTTCGCACCCAGGCGCGCCTGCAGCTCGAGAGCCCTGCCGGCACGCCGCCCCTCATCGCGCCGCCGGCCGCGCACGCCGCGCCGCCGCTTCCGACGTTCGAAGTCGTCGCGCCGACGGCCCTCGGCGCACTGCCCCGTCCCGACCACGGCGACATGTTCTTCGACTTCGAAGGCGATCCGCTGCACACCGAGCCCAATCCGGCCGGGCGCGAGGGCGAGCCGGTGCAGTGGGGCATCGACTATCTCTTCGGATGGGTCGACGACCGCGAGCAGTACAGCGCGCTGTGGGCGCACACGTTCGCCGACGAGCGGATCGCGCTCGAGAGGTTCCTCGACATCGTCACGCTGCGGCGGCAGCAGCATCCCGGCATGCACATCTACCACTACGCCCCGTACGAGCCGAGCCACCTCCTCGCGATGGCAGCCCGACACGGCGTGCGCGAGGCCGACGTCGACAGGCTGCTCCGCGACGGGGTGTTCGTCGACCTCTACCCCGTCGTTCGGCGGGCTCTGCGTGTCGGCTCGCGGTCGTACTCGATCAAGAAGCTCGAGCCGCTGTACATGGGCGACGAGGTGCGCACGAGCGATGTGCAGAAGGGCGACGACTCGATCGTCCGCTATGTCGAGGCGCGCGCCCTCGCCTCCGACGGCGACGACGCGGCGGCCAAGGAGATCTTGGACGACCTCGCCGACTACAACCGCTACGACTGCGTCTCGACCCGGCGGCTGCGCGACTGGCTGGTCGATCGCGCCCGCGAGGCCGGCCTGCGTCCGTCTCCCAATCCCGAGCCCGACGAGAGGGCGTACGAGCCCTCACCCCGCGCGCTCGCCCTCGAGGCGCTCGCGGCGCACCACCCCGTCGACTCCGCCGACGCCCAGTCGCTGCGACTCGGGGCAGCCGCGATCGACTACTACCCGCGCGAGTCCAAGACCTTCTGGGCGACGCACTTCCTGCGCCTGCGCGAGCCGGTGTCCCTGTGGGAAGAGACGCGCGACGTCGCCGTCGTCGATCCCGCGCGCTCGCGCGTCGTCGAGGACTGGCACTTCGCCGAGAGCGGGCGCGGCGGCGAGCGACGCACGATCGAGCTCCGCGGCGAGCTCGCACCGGGCACGCGACTCAGCGAGGGCACCAGCCCCTTCGCGCTCTACGAGCTGCCCGCGCCGTACCCGTTCGAAGGATCGCCGCGCTGGATCCACTCGTACCGGTCCGTGACCGTGCTCGAGGTGCTCGACGACGGCGCCGTCGTCGAAGAGACTGCGGTCGACGGCGTCACGTGGGCTGAGCTGCCGATCGCGCTGACGCCGCCGTCTCCGCCGACCGCGGGCAATCAGCAGTCGGCGATCGACGCGTGGGCCGACTCCGTGATCGACGCTGCTCCCGCGCTTCCCGGCGACCCGGCGACCGACATCCTGTGCCGCCGGCGACCCCGTACGGTCACCGGCACACTGCCGGTGCCGGGCGGCGACGACGTCGATGCGATCGTGCGCGCGGTCGTCGACCTCGACCGCAGCTACCTCGCCGTCCAGGGGCCTCCGGGCACGGGCAAGACCTACGTCGGCTCGCACGTCATCGCGCGGCTCATCGCCGAGCGCGGCTACAAGGTCGGCGTGGTCGCGCAGTCGCACGCGGTCGTCGAGAACATGCTCGAGCGGATCGTCGCGGCCGGCGTCGCGAAAGAGCTGGTGGGCAAGGCGCCCAAGGTCGATCGCGACGAGTACCCGTTCACCCCGCTGCGCAAGAACGGCGTGGCGGAGTTCACCGCAGCCCGGGCCGAATCGGGCTTCGTCTTCGGCGGCACCGCATGGGACTTCAGCCACGAGGGCCGCATCCCGCGCGGCAGCCTCGACCTCCTCGTGATCGACGAAGCCGGCCAGTTCTCGCTCGCCTCGACGATCGCGGTCTCGCTCGCCGCCACTCGACTTCTCCTCCTCGGCGACCCGCAGCAGCTGCCGCAGGTCAGCCAGGGCACCCACCCCGAGCCCGTCGACACCTCGGCGCTCGGGTGGGTCATGGACGGCGCCGACGTCATCCCGCCCGAGTACGGGTACTTCCTCGCCCGCACGTGGCGCATGCACCCGGCGGTGGCCGCACCGGTGTCCGAGCTGTCGTACCGCGGCGAGCTCGCGGCCCATCCGTCGACGGCCCTGCGCATGCTCGAAGGCGTGGACGCCGGGCTCGTCGCGCTGCCGCTGCGCCACCACGGCAATGCCACGCAGTCCCTCGAAGAGGCGGCCGCCGTGGTCGAGATCGTGCAGGGTCTCGTCGGACGGGCGTGGTCCGACATCCGGGTCGACGATGACGGGGTGACGACACCCGTCGCACCCCGTCCGCTCGGCCCGCGCGACATCATCGTCGTCACGCCGTACAACGCGCAGCAGGTGGCGGTCGAGGAGGCGCTCGCCGGCGCCGGGTTCGCCGATGTGCCCGTCGGGACGGTCGACCAGTTCCAGGGTCAGGAGGCCGCCGTCGCGATCGTGTCGCTGGCCGCCTCGTCGGGGCGCGACGCCCCGCGCGGACTCGAGTTCCTGCTGCTGCGCAACCGGCTCAACGTCGCCATCTCGCGGGCGAAGCACACCGCGTACCTGATCCACTCGCCTGCGCTCCTCGACGACCTTCCGCGCACGCCCGAGGGGGTCGCCCGACTCAGCGGGTTCGCACGGCTCGTCGGCCGCGCGTGAGCGCCGCGTAGACTGCGCTCACACCGACCCAGGAGGCATCCATGGCCGATGAAGCACCCCGGCAGTTCGAGATCGACCTGCCCCCCGAGCACATCGGCGGCAATTACGCCGACTTCGCCAATGTGTGGCACACGCCCACGGTGTTCGTCATGGACTTCCTCACCCTCGCCCAGCCGCCGCGCGAGCAGGTCGACCCCGAGACGGGGGAGCACCACACGGTCGTTCCCGCCCGCGTCGTGAGCCGGATCCGCATCCCTCCCGAGCAGGTGTTCGAGCTCGCCAAGGCGCTCACCCAGCAGCTGGAGTTCTGGGAGCAGGAGACCGGTCGCCGCAACCCTCAGGGCCCGCTTCTCGACACCTGATTCAGGAGGGCTAGACGCCTCATCCGAGCCTGTCAACCCCGTACTCGGGGTCGGACCGCGCACGTAGCCTGGCAGAGCGTCTTTGGCGCGGGTGCGGCATTCGTTCGGCGAGGGGCGGATGCCGCACCGTCCTGTCGTGCCGGTATCATCTCTCGCGCCTCTCCCTCTCTCAGGGGGAAGGGGGTGCGAGATGACTGCGATCACGCACGACAGCATCGTCACCGAGTTGAGCCGGACGGATGCCGAGCCCGCGCTGCGCCGCCGCGGCATCGTCTTCTGGATCACGCGGTACCTGCCCGCCGAGATCGTCGGGACCGCCGCGATGGTGATGGCGGGCCTCGGCGTCACGCTGTGGAGCGACAACGCGGCGATCATCGCCCTGGCGGCGCTCCTCGGTGAGGTCGTCGGCTTCTATGCCGTGCTGGCCGCCACGATCTACCTCGAGCAGGCACCGATCACACGGTCGCGCCGCGCCGCCGTCGGACGCACCGGCATGCTCCTCGTCGCCGAGTTCGGCGTGGCCGAACTGCTCGACACCCTCCTCCTCCGGCCCGCCCTGCTGATGGCGGGAATATGGCTGTTCGCCGACCCGATGTGGGGGCTGCTCGTCGGCAAGGTCGTCGCCGACGTGATCTTCTACGCCATCGCCGCCGGCGCCTTCACGATCACATCGAAGGCCGGTCTGCGCGACGGCGGTGCGGCATCGGAGAGTACGGCACCGGAGAGTGCGCCGTGAGCCAGGCGACGCGCGCGGACCGGCGGGCGATGCGCACCCTGATCGAGCGGCGGCGAGCCGAGGCATCCGCCCTGCTCGCCACCGATGCCGGACGCGCCGCCGTCGCGGTGCACGGCACCCCGCTGCTGCTGCTCGACCCCGATCGGGTGCGGCGCCAATACCGGCGGCTGTGCGACGCGCTGCCGTTCGTGAGGTTCCACTACGCGGTGAAGGCGCTCGCGCATGACGCCGTCATCGGCGCGCTCGACGACGCCGGGAGCGGATTCGACGTCGCCACCGCGGACGAGCTCTCGCTGCTCCAGCGCCGCGGGATCGACGCATCCCGCATCATCCACACGCATCCGGTCAAGAAGCCGTCCGAGATTTCGGAGGCCATCGCGGCGGGCGTGCGCACGTTCGTCATCGACAACGAGGCGGAGCTGGGCAAGTTCGCGGATGCCCCGCCTGACGTGCGCCTGCTGGTCCGGCTGGCCTACCGCAGCCCGCACGCGAAGAGCGATCTGTCGAGCAAGTTCGGCGTGGGCCCGTTCGAGGCGGCGAACCTCGTCGCGCGGGCGCGTCTGACCGGTTCACGCATCGCCGGATTCAGCTTCCACGTCGGCAGTCAGCTCGACGATCCCGGTCGCTTCGCGCACGCGGTCGGCGACACGCTCGCGCTCATGGACGACCTGGAGCGACGGTTCGGCGTGAGCTTCGACACGCTCGACATCGGCGGCGGCTTCCCTGTCGCGTACGACGCTCCGACCAGCTCCCTCGAGGACGTCGCGGAGCGCCTGCGACCGATCCTCGAGCCCCACGCGGCACGCCTCGACATCATCGCCGAGCCCGGCCGCGTGCTCGTGGCCGAGGCGATGACGCTCGTCACGAGCGTGGTGGGTGTCGCGGAGCGCGACGACGGCCGCTGGTACTACATCGACGACGGGGTGTACGGCTCATACTCGAACGTCGTCGCGGAGGACGTGCATCCGCTCGTGTTCGCCGAGCGGGAGCTGCTCGGCGGCACGCCGGACGAGGCGTCGCATCGCTGGGCGACGCTCGGCGGGCCGACCTGCGACTCGTCCGACGTGGTCGCGCGGGAGCTGCTGCTGCCCGAGCTCGCCGTCGGCGACCTGCTCGTGAGCCCGACGATGGGCGCCTACACCGCAGTGACGGCGACACGGTTCAACGGTCGCGCGCTCACGCCCATCGCGGTGATGGGGCGCGGCCTCACGACCGGTGAGGTGACGGCGATCGGGGCGTCCGATCCCCGCGCCGCCAGCATCGTCTGACCGGCGTCAGACCGTCCCGTACAGGCGGTCGCCGGCGTCGCCGAGCCCGGGGACGATGTACCCCTTCTCGTTCAGCCGTTCGTCCATCGCGCCGAGCACCAGCGTGACGTCTCGGCCGGCGACCTGCTTGTCGATCGCGGCGACGCCCTCGGGTGCGCCGAGCAGGCAGATCGCGGTGACGTCCTGTGCCCCGCGGGCGAACAGGAACTCGATCGCTGCGCCGAGGGATCCGCCCGTCGCGAGCATCGGGTCGAGCACGAAGCACTGACGATCGCTCAGGTCGTCGGGCAGACGCTCGGCGTAGGTGGAGGGCTCGAGGGTCTCCTCGTTGCGGACCATGCCCAGGAAGCCGACCTCGGCGGTCGGGATGAGCTTCACCATGCCTTCGAGCATGCCGAGTCCGGCGCGCAGGATCGGCACCACGAGGGGGCGGGGCTCGCTGATCTTGACGCCGGTCGTCGTGGTGACGGGGGTCTGGATCTCGATCGGCGACACCCGCACGTTGCGGGTCGCCTCGTAGGCGAGAAGGGTCACGAGCTCTTCGGTGAGCTGCCGGAAGACCGGCGACGGGGTGCGCTGGTCGCGCAGCACCGTGAGCTTGTGGGTGATGAGGGGGTGGTCGGCGACGTGCAGGCGCATACGCCCAGGGTAGTGCGTGACACGCCCCGCCCCGGAGGGGAGTTCGGGTGACGCCTCGCCGTCGTACGCTCGTGCTGTGACCTTCGAGCCCGCCGACCTCGCCGCGATGGACCTCGCGCTCGCGCTGGCGGACGCGGCGGGCGCCGCAGGCGACGTTCCCGTCGGTGCGGTGGTGACGGATGCCTCGGGCCAGGTGATCGGGCGCGGCCGCAACCTCCGCGAGGTCACCCACGACCCGACGGGGCACGCCGAAGTGGTGGCGCTCCGGGAGGCCGCGGCATCCCTCGCCTCCTGGAACCTCGACGGCTGCACGCTCGTGGTCACCCTCGAGCCCTGCATCATGTGCGCGGGGGCGATGCTGCAGGCGCGAGTCTCGCGGCTCGTGTTCGGCGCCTGGGACGAGAAGGCGGGCGCCGCCGGGTCGATGTACGACGTCGTGCGCGACCGACGCCTGCCGTATCGGGCCGAGGTGGTCGCGGGGGTGCGGGAGGCCGAGGCATCCGCTCTTCTCCGCGCCTTCTTCGACGCCCGGCGCTGAACGGGAAACCGCGCTCGACCGGGGGTTCACGCGCGCGCATTCCGGGGGTCTGCCCCCTGCCGGCGTGTGTGCGCCCGCCCCTACCGTGACAGGCGTGACCCGCCTCATCGAACCCGTTCGCACCGCCCCGGTCGCCACGCGCTCCGGCCGTCTCGCCGGCCGCATCGGCTGGACCTTCGTCCTGCTCGCCGCACTGGCCGTCGTCGCCTACTCGGCGGTGCCGTACTTCACCGCGTCGCTCCACGACCTCGCCGGCGAGGAGGTCGGGCTCGCCCCCACGTACGCCGAGACCTCCGTCTTCGTGCAGGGAGCGCTCTACGTCCACATCGCCGGCAGCGCGACCGCCCTCGTCCTGGGCGCTCTGCAGTTCTGGCGCGGCCTGCGCACCCGGGCACCGCGCGTGCATCGCTGGATCGGGCGGATCTACCTGACGGGTGTCGCCGTGGGAGGCGTCGGCGGGCTGATCATCGCCCCGTCGAGCCCTGCAGGGTACGTCGGCTTCTTCGGCTTCGGTGCCCTGGGCGTCCTGTGGCTCGCCAGCGGCTGGCGCGCCTACCGTGCGATCCGCCGACGGGACGTGCCGAGCCATCAGGCGTGGATGATCCGCAACTACGCCCTGACCTATGCGGGTGTGACGCTTCGGGTATGGCTGCCGCTGCTGCTGCTCGCCCCGCTTCTCCTCGGGCAGCCGTGGGAGTTCGACTCCGCCTTCGCGAACGCGTACGCCGCTGTGCCGTTCCTGTGCTGGCTGCCGAACCTCGTGGTCGCCGAGTGGCTCATCCGCCGTCGCGGACTGCCCTCGTACCGGCTGCCGGTCACGCGCGGCTGAAGTCAGCGGGGGAGGTGAGGCAGCACGTCCTCGCCGAGGAAGCCGACCTGGCCGAGATCGCGCAGATCCATGAGCTGCAGATAGACGCGGTCGGCACCCAGCGCGGCCAGCCGCTCGACCTTGGCGATGATCTCGTCGCGACCGCCGACGATGTTCGTGTCGCCGCGCAGCTCGTCGACGGTGCGGCCGATGTTGGACGCGCGGTGGTCGAGCTCGGCCGGGGATGCCGCGGCCAGGGTCGGCAGCGCGACCGAGAGCCTGAGCGACTCCGGGTCGCGGCCGACGCGCTCGCAGGCGGCACGGACTCCGGCGAACTTCTCGGCGATCTCGTGCTCGGGCCGGAAGCCGATGTTGAACTCGGTCGCGAACCGTGCGGCGAGTTCGGGCGTCCGCCGCGGCCCGGCGCCGCCGACGATCACCGGCACCCGCTCCTGGACGGGCCTGGGCAGTGCCGGGGCATCCGTGAGCTCGTAGTGCCTGCCCGAGAAGCTGTAGGTCTCGTCGGCCGGTGTGCCCCACAGGCCGGTGATGAGCTCGAGCTGCTCCTCGAGGAGGTCGAACCGCTTCGCGGGGAAGGGGATGCCGTAGGCCCGGTGCTCGCGCTCGAACCACCCCGTGCCGAGGCCGAGCTCGGCGCGTCCGCCCGACATCGCGTCGACCTGGGCGACCTGGATCGCGAGGATGCCCGGCAGCCGGTACGTCACCGACGACACGAGCGTCCCGAGGCGGATGCGCGAGGTCTCCCGTGCGAGGCCGGCGAGCGTCGTCCAGGCGTCCGTCGGACCGGGGTGGGGGTCGCCGTCGCCCATGTGGAGGTAGTGGTCGGAGCGGAAGTACCCGTCGAAGCCGTGGCGCTCGCCGGCCTGCGCGAACGCGAGCTGGTCGTCGTAGCTCGCGCCCTGCTGGGGCTCGGTGAAGAGGCAGTACTCCACAGGTCAGTCCATGGACCGGATGACGAAGTCCTCGGTCGGAGGAGTCGGATCGTCACCCGGGCGGTAGATGTCGGGCTCGAGGTAGATCACACGCGCCGTGGGCACCGCCTCGCGGACGCGCTTCTCGATGCGGTCGATGTCGGAGGCGACGGACGCGAGCGGCTTGTCGGAGTGGAAGCCGAGCTTGGCCGCCACCATCAGCTCGTCCGGGCCGAGGTAGAGGGTCTTGATGTGGATGAGCTTCTCGATCTCGGGGCCGTCGGTGATGGCGCTCACGATGCGGTCGTGGTCGGCCACCGTCGCCCCCTCGCCGACGAGGAGGCTCTTGGTCTCGATGCCGAGGGTGATCGCGATGATGATCAGCAGCGTGCCGATCATGAGGGTCCCGAGAGCGTCGAACAGCGGGTTGCCCGTGATCCAGGTCATGCCGACCCCGAACAGCGCGAACACGAGGCCGATGAGCGCGCCCACGTCTTCGAGCAGCACGACGGGCAGCTCGGGCGCCTTCGCATGGCGCACGAACGAGACCCACGACTGTCCCTTGGCGCGGATGTGGTTGCTCTCGTGGATCGCGGTGCGCAGCGAGAAGGACTCGAGGACGATGGCGATGACGAGCACCGCGATGGGCACCCAGTAGTTCGTCAGCTCGTGCGGGTGCGTGATCTTCTCGATGCCCTCGTAGATCGAGAACAGGCCGCCGACCGAGAAGAGGATGATCGAGACGACGAAGGCGTAGACGTACCGCTCCCGTCCGTAGCCGAACGGGTGGTCGCGGTCCGCGGCGCGCTTGGCGCGGCGACCGCCGAGGAGGAGGAGCAGCTGGTTGCCCGAGTCGGCGACGGAGTGGATGGCCTCCGCGAGCATCGACGCGGACCCCGAGATGAGCCAGGCGACGAACTTGGCGAGGGCGATGCCCATGTTCGCCAGGAACGCCGCGATGATCGCCTTGCCGCCACCGGAAGCACTCATGCGACGAGTCTACGGATGCAGCGTCCTCCGTTCGGCGCGGGTCCGGGAGGTCAGTCGGCCGAGCGGATGATGATCGCCTCGGTGGGCGGGGCGGGATGCGCCGACGGGCCGACGTAGCCGATCACGGTCAGCAGCGCGTGGCGGAACTCGGCCGGACGCTCGAGGTGCGCGGTGTGACCGACCCCCTCGAGGGCGAGCTCGGTGACGACGCCGCCGCCGGCGGAGTAGGCGGCGAGCACATCGCGCATCTGCGACACCATCGGCTGCGGCGGGGCGACCTCGTCGCCCGGCCACTCCGGGATGATTCCGAGCTTGCCGAGGTTGTTGAATTCGTAGAGCGAGGAGTCCGAGACGATCGGGTCCAGCGTGCCGTGCACCCACAGCACCGGCGGCTTCTCGCCGAGGTCGACGATGCCCGACACGTCGTAGTACTGCGGTGCCATCGAGTTGAGAACCCCGATCCTGCCCGGGGCGAAGCCCGGCCAGTTCTCGCTCCGGGCACTGTCGCCCGGGTAGTTGCCGGTCGCCGTCGACGTCGTGAGCATCGATGCGACCCACACGTCCTCGTTCTCGCTCGTGTACCCGTCGGCGACGTAGCTCGAGCGGAAGACGTTCCGCGGCGACGTGGGTGCCTCGTCCGATTCGTCGTGGTCGATGAGGCGCTGCACGAAGTCGGGATTGGTGCTGCCCCCACCGCAGCCCGCGTCGTCGTCGGTGAGGCGTGTGCCGTCGCGTCGCGTGGGACCGACGCCGTAGGGCGAGACGGGGGACTCCAGCGTCAGACTGAGCACAGGGTGGTCGAGGGCGTACTGCATGACCACGCCGCCGCCCATCGACCACCCGACGAGGTGGGCGCGGCGGATATCGAGCGCTTCGAGCGTCGCATGCACGTCGTCACTGAAGTCGCGCACTCCTCGGGTCGCGTCGATCGGCGCGTGCTCCGTCCCGCCGAACCCCCGCAGGTCGATGGCGATCACCCGGAGATCGGTGGGCAGGTCCTGCATCAGCTCCTGCCAGAACAGGGACGACGAGACGTTCCCGTGGATCAGGACGACCGTGCGATCCGGGGGCGTGCTGGGCTCGTCGCCCGCGCGCTCGAGAATGTTGACGTTCAGTCGCGCAGTCTCGATGACGCGCTCCGTGATGCCGTCGAAGAGGGTCATGGTCGGGTCCTCCGCTGTCCGCGCCGGAGACGTCCTCGCCCCCGCAGTCTCGACTATAGCCCCGCATTCCAACGACGTGAACAGGCTTTCATGTCAGCCCTCCGCCGCTCAGGACTCCGCGGCCTCGTCCGCCGTCTGTCCGGTGTAGAAGAGGTAGGTGCGGGTGGCGGCGCTCGCCGCGGCATCCGGATCCGCCCCGTCGGCGATCTGCGCGGCGGCCCAGCCGTCTGCGGCCGCCCGCGCGAACCGCTTTCCCTCGTCGCCCACCATCCACGCCTCGGCCTCCTCGGGCGCGATGCGCTCGCCGCCGGTCAGGTGCAGCGCGAGGCCCAGCAGACCCTGGTCCCAGCCGACACCCGTGGCCCCGGGCCCGTACGTCTCCCAGAAGCCCGGCGGCAGGCCGGCGATCTTCGCGATGTGGGTCAGCTCGAGCCGGGTCGACTCGTCGTCGATCCGAGTGAGCCCGATCTCGAGCCACGAGACCCCGCCGCCGTACTCCCACGTCACGCGGTACCCGGCGCGGCCGTCGTGCGGGGGAGTGCAGACCAGCACCTCTCCGCCGGCGTTGCCGACGACCTGGTACCGACCCCCGAGGCGGAGTTCGCCGTCGACCGGGGCGAACCACCGCACGATCCGCTCTGCCGAGGTGACGGCATCCCATACGTCGTCGATCGGCGACGGGTAGTCCTGGGCCAGCGTCTGCACGCGTGCCTCGTCGCCGTCTATCTCGGTCGTGCGCACGGCGCGGTCGACCGCGCCGATCTGCGCGTTCACGTCCACCATGTCAGTTCTCCTTGTCGGTGTCGTCGGACGGGCCTTCGGGTTCGGGGGAGGACTCCGCCGGGGCGAGTCGCCGTGCCCGGCGTCCGCGCGCGAGCTCGGTGCCCAAGGCGTCGAGCTTCGGCTGCCACATCCGCCGAAAGGGATCGAACCAGCCGTCCGCTGCCTCGAGGGGCGCCGGGTCGACCGCGTACAGCCGTCGGGTGCCCTCCGGTCGGACGGTCGCGAAGCCCGACTCCCGCAGCACCCGCAGATGCTGCGAGACCGCGGGCTGGGAGATCCCGAACTCGCGCTGCACGGTCTCGCCGAGGTCGCCCGCGCTGCGCTCGCCGTCGGCGAGGAGTTCGAGCAGGCGCCGGCGGACCGGATCGCCGAGGACATCGAGGGCGTGCACGGATCAATGATTGCATTGCGGCTTATATAAGTCAACGATGATTAATAGCGGGTGCCGCGCCCCCGCGCTCATAGGATGGCGCCATGACCGACAGCTCCGCCCTTCCCCCGATCGCGATCCTCGGTGCCGGCTCGATGGGCGGTGCGATCCTGCACGGCCTGGTGGGCTCCGGCCTCGCGGCCGGAGGGGTTACCGCGACCAACCGCTCGGCCGCCAAGGCCGCAGAGTTCGCCGGCCTCGCGGGCGTGACGAGCATCGCGCTCGAGTCGAACCCGAAGGGCAACACGGATGCCGCGGCCGCCGCCGACATCGTCCTCATCGGCGTCAAGCCGGTCATGGTCCCCGACCTCCTGCGCGAGATCGCTCCGGTGCTTCGGCCGGGGACGATCGTGGTGAGCCTGGCGGCCGGCGTGACCGTCGCCACCTTCGAATCGATCCTCGGCGACGATGTCGCGGTGCTCCGCTCCATGCCGAACACGCCGTCGCTGGTCGGCAGGGGAGTGACCGGCCTCGCCGCCGGCACCCACGCCGACGAGGTCGCGGTGGCCGTCGTCCGGCGCCTGTTCGAGACCGTCGGCACGGTCGTCGAGGTGCCCGAGTCGCAGATCGACCCGCTGTCGACGATCTCGGGATCGGGGCCGGCCTACTTCTTCCTCGTCGTCGAGGAGTTCACCAGGGCTGCGATCGGCCAGGGGTTCTCCGAGGCCGATGCCCGGCTGATGGCCGAGCAGACCTTCATCGGCGCTGCGGCGCTGCTGGAGGCATCCGACGACGACCCGGCCGAGCTCCGCCGACGCGTCACCAGCCCCAAGGGCACGACCGAGCGGGCCGTCGCCGTGCTGCAGGAGGCACGGCTCGACGACGTGTTCGCGCGCGCGACCGACGCGGCGCTCGCCCGCGCGAAGGAGCTCGCGGCGGGCGGTTAGCGGTCGAGGGCGGCGAAGCGCTCGATGTCGGAGTTCGTGCCCGACACGATGATGAGGTCGTGGTTGGTGACGACGGTGTTCGCCTCGGCGTAGCGGAAAGGCTTGCCGGGGCTCTTCACGCCGACGACGGTCACGTTGTACTTGGTCCGCACGCCGGACTCGTTCAGGCCCACCCCGCGGATGAACTTCGGCGGGTACATCTTCGCGAGCACGAAGTCGTCGTCGAAGCGGATGAAGTCGAGCATGCGTCCGCTCACCAGGTGCGCGACGCGCTCGCCGGCCTCGCGCTCGGGGTAGATCACGTGGTTGGCCCCCACGCGCGCCAGGATCTTGCCGTGCGACTGCGACACCGCCTTCGCCCAGATCTGCGGGACCTTGAGGTCGACCAGGTTCGCGGTGATGAGGACGGATGCCTCGATCGACGAGCCGACCGCGACGACCGCCACCTGGAAGTCCTGGGCGCCGATCTGCTTCAGGGCATCGATGTTCTTGGCGTCTGCCTGGACCGTGTGGGTGACGCGCTCCGACCACTTCTGGACGAGCTCGAGGCTCTCGTCGATCGCGAGCACCTCGCGATCGAGCCTGTCCAGCTCGCCGGCGCACGCTGCGCCGAAGCGCCCGAGGCCGATCACCAGGACGGGTGCGTCGCTCCTGATCCGCTCAACCAACGATCGGCCTTTCCACCGGCAGCGAGTACAGCTGCGATCGGTTCGTCGCGGCCACCGCCGCGGCGAGAGTCACTGTACCAATGCGGCCCATGAAGATCGTCAGGGCCATCACGTAGACGCCCGGGTCGCTGAGCTCCGCCGTGAGACCTGTCGACAGGCCGACGGTCGCGAACCCCGAGATGACGTCGAACAGGACGTCCGAGACAGGCGCCTGGCTGATCTGGGCGATCGTGATCGTCGAGAGGGCGACGATCGTCGCGCCCCACGCGACGACCGATAGGGCGACGCGCTGCACGTCGCTCGGGATGCGCCGGCCGAAGGCCTCGACGGACTGGCGGCCCTTCGCCTCCGACCACACGGCGAGCGCGAGCACGGCGAGCGTCGTGACCTTGATACCGCCCGCCGTCGAGGCGGAGCCGCCGCCGACGAACATGAGCATGCAGCCCACGATGATCGACGAGCCGTACAGATCGCCGATGTCGACGACGGCGAAACCGCCCGATCTCGTCATCGCGGACAGGAAGAATGCCTGGAATGTGGTGTCCCATGCGTCCATCGAGCCGAAGGTCTTCGGATTGTTGAACTCGAGCGCGAGGAAGGCGGCTGCCCCCGCGAAGAACAGCAGCACGGTGGTGATGATCGTGAGCTTGGTGTGGAGCCCCCATTTGCGGACGTGCCAGTAGTGGCGCCACAGGGAGTAGATGACGGGGAACCCGATGCTGCCGAGGAAGACGCCCGCCATGAGCACGGTCAGCAGGAAGTAGTCGTCTGCGAACGGCACCAGCCCGCCGGGGTTGGGGGTGAAGCCGGTGTTCGTGAACGACATCGCCGCGTAGAACGGCGCCTCCCAGAGGGCATCGAGAGGAGGGACGCCCGCGAAGATCAGGGAGGGGTAGAGCGCGAGCGCGACGAGCGCCTCGATGAGCAGGGTCGACAGAGCGACGGTGCGCAGCAGCGTGCCCACCTCGCCCAGGCGGACCGTCTGCCCCTCGTTGACGGGGCCGCCATGGGTCCGCAGCGGATTCGAGTCGCTCGCGGCGATCAGCTTGGCGCGCAGCCCGAGACGCTTCGAGATGATCAGGCCGAGGATCGAGGCGAGCGTGAGCACGCCCATACCGCCGATGTTCACGCCGATGAAGATGAGGGCCTTGCCGAAGGGGGAGAGCACCGTGGCGATGTCGATCGTGCTGAGGCCGGTCACGCAGATCGTCGACACCGCGGTGAACACGGCGTCGGCCAGCGGAAGCCGGCGCCCGTCCGTGGTCGCTGCGGGCAGGGACAGCAGTGCCGTGAACAGCAGCACGAGGGACGCGAAGACGAGCACTGCGAAGCGAGCGGGCGATGACGTCGTGAGATTCCGCAGGCGATCCCAAGCGGCCTTCAGCACCGACGGCACGCGGCGCACGATCGACCCAGCCGGGTCAGTCGCCATGTCGCCCCTTTCGCCACGAGACTCCCGTCATGGTACTCCGCGGGGCTCTTGACTAATCTGAGCACATGGCGGACATCTTCGACGTGATCGCGGACGGCACGCGTCGCGACATCCTGCGACTCCTGCTCGATCGCGCCGCCTCGGGGGAGCGCGGCACCAGCGTCTCCTACATCGTGCACGAGCTCGGCGCGAGCCAGCCGACGGTGTCGAAGCACCTCAAGGTGCTGCGCGAGGCACACCTGGTCTCGGTGCGCGAGGAGGGCCAGCACCGCTACTACAGCCTGTCGGCCGAGCCGCTCGACGAAGTGGATGACTGGCTCGTGCCGTTCCTCGGCGACGAGGACGCGCCCCAGTACGCGGGGTCTACCCTGCCCGACTCCGCCGCACACGCGGCCGACGTCGTGGGCAGGGCCGCGGCATCCGCGAAGTACGCGATCGAGAACGCCCTCAAGAAGCTCCCCGGCCGCTGACCCCGCAGCGCAAGCGGTCAGCGGCGCCCCGCCTTGCGGCGGAACAGCCATGCGCCCCACGCGAACGAGACCACCAGGATCGCGAGGCACCATCCGATTCCCCACCACGCCTGCCCGTCCATCGGCGTACCCATCAGGAGTCCGCGGATCGTCTCGATGATCGGAGTGACCGGCTGGTTCTCGGCCACCCACTGCAGCCACTCGGGCATCGAGTCCACCGGCACGAAGGCGCTCGACAGGTATGGCAGGAACAGGATGACGAATCCGTATGCGTTGGCGCCCTCAGGGCTCTTCGACGCGAGGCCCAGCGCCGCGAAGAGGTAGGTGATCGCGAGGATCCACAGCGCGATCATTCCGAGCGCCGCGAGCCAGCCGGCCGGATCGGCGGTCGGCCGGAACCCCACCAGCAGCGCGACGCACACCACGAGCCCGGTGGCGACGAGGTTGCGCAGCAGGCTCGCCACGACGTGCCCGGTCAGCACGGCGCTGGCGCGGACGGGCAGCGTGCGGAAGCGGTCGATGATGCCCGCCTTCATGTCGCTCGCGACATACACCGCGGTGCTGGAGGCGCCGAAGCCGGCGCACAGCAGGATGATCCCGGGCACCACGTAGTCGACGTAGCCGCCCGTCGGGTCGATGGCGCCGCCGAACACATAGGTGAACAGCAGCATGAGCATCACGGGCAGCATGATCGCCATCAGCAGCGACTCGCCGTCGCGAAGCGAGTGGCGCAGGCTGCGGCCGACGAACACGCTCTCGGCGGTGAGCCCCGAGATGCGCGGGCGCAGCGTCGGCGCCTCCGGGGCGAGGGTCAGGGCGGTCATGCGATCTCCTTCAGGGATGCCTCGGCGCGGCGCGCGTCGGGTGAGGTGAGGGCGAGGAACACGTCGTCGAGGCTCGGGCGCCGCAGGCTCACGACGCCTTCCGCGCCGGACTCGTCGAGCACGTCGAGGGCGCGGCGGAGGTCTGAGACCGTGCCGTCGGTGGGCACCTCGCGGAGGAGCTCGCCGTGCGCGTCGTGCAGCTCGACGGTGTCGCCGCCGACGCGGGACTTGAGCTGGGCCGCGCTACCGGTCGCGACGACCCTGCCGCCGTCGAGCACGGCGATGCGATCGGCGAGCTGGTCCGCCTCCTCGAGGTACTGCGTCGTGAGGAAGACGGTGGTGCCGGCGTCGGCGAGGGAGCGGATCACGTCCCACAGCTCCCGCCTGCTGCGTGTGTCGAGGCCGGTCGTGGGCTCGTCGAGGAAGAGCACCTCGGGGGTCACGACGAAGCTCAGGGCGAGGTCGAGGCGGCGGCGCATGCCGCCGGAGTATGCCCCGACGCGCCGGGACGCGGCATCCGTCAGGCCGAACCGCTCGAGGAGCTCGCCGGCACGCCGCCGCGCGGCGCGAGGGGAGAGGCCCGACAGGCGTCCGAGCATCACGACGTTCTCCGTGCCGGTCAGCACATCGTCGACAGCGGCGGACTGGCCGGTGAGGCTGATGCGCTGCTTGACCCGCTCGGGGAACGCCATGACGTCGATGCCCGAGACCGTCGCGGTTCCCGACTCGGGGCGCGTGAGCGTGGTCAGCACGTTGATCGTCGTCGTCTTGCCCGCGCCGTTGGGCCCGAGGAGGGCGAAGACCTCGCCGCGTCGGACGACGAGGTCGAGGTCGTCGAGCACGACCTGCTTTCCGAACGTCTTGCGGAGACCGCGGACGTCGATCGCGGGCGGTGCGGTGTCGTGTGCCATGAGGCATCCCTTCTCTGTGTACGAGTGACACGGATGTGTATGGAGGTATCGCGTGTGTACGGAGGAAACTGTTTATGACAGTAACACACTGTTTATTTGATAAACAGTCCTAGACTGACGACATGACGGATGCCACGGACATCGATCTGCCGCGGGGGGTCGCCCTCGCGTGGGGAGTCGCCGCGAACCCCCAGCGGGGCCCGAAGCGCGAGATGAGCGTCGAGCGCATCGTCGACGCGGCCGTCGAGATCGCCGATGCCGACGGACTGGGCGCGGTCTCGATGGCCGCAGTAGCCGCGCGCCTCGGCTACACGCCGATGTCGCTCTACCGCTACGTCACGGCCAAGGAGGATCTCCTCCTGCTGATGCAGGAGGAGGCGACCGGGCTCCCGTCCGACGAGATCCGGCAGGCCGAAGGCTGGCGAGCGTCGCTGCAGGCGCTCTACCGCGAGCAGGTCCAGCGGTACCTCGAGCATCCGTGGGTCCTCGACGTGCCGATCAGCGGGTCGCCGACGACGCCGAACAGCGCGGCGTGGATGGACGCCGGCCTCCACGCGCTCGCCGGCACCCCGCTCTCGCATCAGGACCGCCTCGCAGTGATGCTCCTGGTGACCGGCCACGCGCGGTGGACCGGGATGGTCCTCGCCGGCTACGCCCGCATGCAGCGCGAGGGCGGTCTCGCGGACCACGACATCGCCGCACGCGAGGATGCGATGTTCCGCGCCCTCATCACGGAGGACGGCTACCCCGACCTGCGGGCGGCCATCGACGCGGGGGTCTTCCTCGACGAGTCCGATCCGTTCAGCTTCAACCTCGCCCGCAGCCTCGACGGCGTGGCCGCGTACATCGACGCCGTGCCCGAGGGGCGTGCGGTCGAGCGCGAGCCGTGGCTCCGCGCCGACGACGAGGACATCGCCGACGACAAGAAGTTCCGTGAGGCTCGGAAGGCCGTGCGCGAGGCGGAGAAGGGTCTGCGCGACGCCAAGAAGATCGAGCGCCAGGTTGCGCGCGATGCCCGCGAGCGGCGGGCCCGACTGCGCGGCGGGGCATGATCGACGACTGCCCCAGAATTCTCATCAGTCACACAGGTTTACACGCGTCCCTCGCGACCTCTAGAGTGTCCTCAGCACTCTGGGGAAAGGGGAATGACATGGCGGAACTGCCCGACGTGCGATTCCTGACGGTCGCGGAAGTCGCCGAGCTGATGCGCGTCTCGAAGATGACCGTCTATCGGCTCGTCCACTCCGGCGAGCTGCCCGCGGTGCGCTTCGGTCGCAGCTATCGCGTTCCCGAATCGGCGGTGACCGCCGCCTTGCAACGGCCCATCGCCGACGTCGGCTAGACTGTCACGAGGCATTTTTCGCATCTGCCCGTTCCCGGGCGCGCACGAGCTGCGCCCAGACCCCGACATTGTGAGGTTTTCCGTGGGTTCAGTCATCAAGAAGCGCCGTAAGCGCATGGCGAAGAAGAAGCACCGCAAGCTGCTTCGCAAGACTCGCCACCAGCGCCGCAACAAGAAGTAAGCGGCATCGACACCAAGCGCCTGTCCTCGGATGGGCGCTTCGTGTATCCCCCCGAGCATCCGCCATCCCGAGAGGCCGCCATGCAGTCGATCACCGTCCACCAGCTCCGCGACAGCGCCGACACCCCCGTGATCGACGTGCGCGAGACGTGGGAGTTCGAGGGCGGCCGGGTTCCCGGCGCGGTGAACCTGCCCATGTCGACCATCGGCGAGCACCTCGACGAGCTGCCCGACGGCGCCTTCGCGGTCATCTGCAAGGTCGGCGGCCGGTCGGGCCGCGTCGTCGAGGCCCTGGCCGCGCGTGGCTACGACGCCACCAACGTCGACGGCGGCACCGACGAGTGGATCGCGGCGGGGTATCCGGTCGAGCGCTGAGCGCCGAGCCGAGGCATCCGCTCGCTCCTAGACTCGAAGGGTGACGACTCTCACCCTCATCGGCAAGCCGGACTGCCACCTGTGCGACGTCGCGCGCGAGGTCGTCGAGACCGTGGTGGCGGAACTCCCGGAGGATGCCGTCGAGATCGATGAGCTGTCGATCGCCGACGACCCGGCGCTCTACGCCCTGTGGTGGGAGAAGATCCCGGTCGTGCTCATCGACGGCTCGCTGCACGGCCATTGGCGCGTGTCTCCGGATCGCCTGCGCGCCGCGCTCACCGAGGCGATCCCGGCGGGTTGACGCTCGACGACAGAGGGGCCCGCGTCGCCGCGGACCCCTCGCACCGATCGAACGCCGTGCGCTACTCGCGCTCGACCACCTCCGCGCCGGGAGCGTTGGTCTTGACCGACTCGATCCCGTTCTTCGCCGCGGACTTCGACGAGTACCCCTCACTCGAGGCGATGACCTGGCCGTTGGAGGCCAGAAGGTTGAAGCGCCACTGCCCGCCCTTGTCTTCGAACAGCTCGAACTTTCCCGCCACCGGGAACCCCCTTCGATTCTGATCCGGGCGTCGTCGGATGCCGCGCCCGCGGCCTCTCACACCGCCTTCACGCTAGCGGCGGGCAGGAGCGGGGGGAAGGGCGGTGCAGATCACACGACGAGCCGTGCGCGCAGCGCGGCGAGGTCGCCGTCGGAGAGCCCGCCGGACTGGAGGTAGGGCGCGGCACCGCCGCGCGCGTCGACCCAGGCGAGCGCCTGCTCGATCGCCTCCGGCGGGGTCCCGGTGAGCAGGGTGTCGACCGCCGGTGTGAGCGGGACGCCCATGCCCGCGACCATCGCGCGCATGCGGTCGGCCCAGGACCCGGCGAGATTCGCGGCCGACGAGCTGTAGTCGGCGACCACGGCGGAGCGCTCCGCGCCGACCGCGTCGAGCATGAGGGCGACGGCGACTCCGGTGCGGTCCTTCCCTGCCGTGCAGTGGACGAGCACCGCCGTAGGCGGGTCGTCGGTCGCTGCGGAGACGAGGCGGGCCAGTCGGGCGAAGGATGCTGCGCCCTGCCCGAGCATCGACACGTAGAGATCGCCGAGCGAGGGGATCTGCGCGACCGCCGCGGCGATGGCCGCCTTCGCGGCTTCGGGGTCGTCCGCCACCGTGGCCTGCTGGGCCATGCCCGTCAGCGCCCCCTCGAGGAGGGGGAGCTCCACCATCCGGAAGGGCCGCGAGTCGGGGACGACGTCGGCCGCCATCCCGCGCTCGATGGGGGTGCGGAAGTCCGCGATCACGCCGATGGCGCTCCGGGCGAGCTGCGCGAGCCCATCGGATGTGAGCCCGCTGAGCGCCTCGGACCGGTACAGCACTCCGCTGCGAGTGGTCCCACCGTCGGTGAGGGGCGTGCCGCCGGTGTCGCGGAAGTTCTGCAGGCCTGTGATCATCCGCCCATGGTGCCAGAAGCGCCGGCCCTTGATGTGCATCGAGGGCCGGCGCGGAGGCGCTGAAAGCGGGTCAGGGGGCGAGGCGCGTAGGGCCTCGGAAGAGGTACGTCACCTCGCGGATCGACGACTCGCCGAGCAGCAGCATGAGCACGCGGGCGAGGCCCATGCCGAAGCCGCCGTGGGGCGGGGCGCCGTAGCGGAAGAAGTCGAGGTAGAACTCCAGGTGCTCGGGCTCGAGCCCCTTCTCCTTGGCCTGCTCGATCAGCACGTCGACGCGGTGCTCGCGCTGCGCGCCCGTGGTGATCTCGACGCCCTTGAAGAGCAGGTCGTAGCTCTTGGTGAGCCCGGTCTCCTCGTCGCGCATGTGGTAGAAAGCGCGGATCTCGGGGTGGTAGTCCGTGATGAAGACGAACTGGTGACCGTAGGTCTCCTCGACGTAGGCCGAGATCTGGCGCTCGCCCTCGGGATCGAGATCGCCGTCGGTGCGAGGGACCTCGTATCCGCGGCTCTTGACGATCTCGAGCGCCTCGGCGAGCGGGATGCGCGGGAACGGGATGGCCGGCACCTGCACCTCGAGGCCGAAGAGCTCCTCGATCTCAGCGCCGTGCTTCTCCTTCACCGCGGCGAACGCGGTGGCGAGGAGCTCTTCCTGCATCTTCGCGACGTCTTCGTGCGAGTCGACCCAGCTGATCTCGGCGTCGATGCTCGTGAACTCCGTCGCGTGCCGCGAGGTGAACGACGGGTCCGCGCGGAACGCGGGCGCGATCTCGAAGATCTTGCCGAACCCGGCGACCTGCGCCATCTGCTTGAAGAACTGCGGCGACTGCGCGAGATACGCCGTCTGATCGCCGAAGTACTCCAGCGAGAAGAGTTCCGCGTTGGACTCGGATGCCGAGGCCATCAGCTTGGGGGAGTGCACCTCGATGTAGTCGCGCTCGATCCAGTACGTGCGCATCGCGTGCTCGAGCGTGGTCTGCACGCGGAAGATGAGGTTGTTGCGACGCTGGCGCAGGTCGAGGAAGCGCCAGTCCATGCGCTTGTCGGCGGCGCTGTCGGCGGCGATCGGCGTCTCGGGAAGCGCGGCGCCCGCGATCACGAGGTCGCCGATCTTGATCTCGACGCCGCCGAGCTTGACGCGCTCGTCGTGCTTGAGCTCGCCGGTGACCGTCAGGAACGTGCCGGTGGCGAGGTTCGAGATGGTGTCGGTGAGCGCGAGGGCCGCGGCATCCTGCTCGCTCCCGTCCTCGGTGGGGCGGGTGGCCGGATTGACCAGCTGCACCGCACCCGTCTCGTCGCGAAGGATGACGAACTGCACCTTCTTCTGGTCGCGGACGGTTTCGACCCATCCGGAGACGGAGACGGGGCCGTCGGCGAGGCCCTGCAGCTGGTTGACGAGAACGCGTTCACTCACGAGGCACCAGTCTACGTGGGGCCGGGTTCCCCGCCGTGCCAGGGGTTTCACCGGCAGGCCCTCGCGCAGATCCGGGGGCTCGCACCCAGGAACGGCTCATCCGGATCTCCTAGCGTGGAGGGTGCGCGCCCGGCCGGGGCGCAGCATCCGATCACCGAGAGCGATGCCCCCGATGACCGCAACCTCCCCCGACTCCTCGTGGCTGTCCGCCCTCCTGGACTGGTCCGTCTCGCTGATGGACGTCATCGGTCCTGCCGGAGCGGGGCTGGCGATCGCGCTCGAGAACGTCTTCCCGCCGCTGCCGAGCGAAGTGGTGCTCCCCATGGCCGGACTCGCCGCGAGCACGGGCTCGTTCACGCTGCTCGAGGCGCTCGCCTGGACGACCGCCGGCTCGATCGTGGGAGCCTTCCTCCTCTACGGGCTCGGGGCATGGCTCGGCGTGGACCGGCTCCGCCGCATCGCGGCGCGCGTGCCTCTGCTCCGACCGGACGACATCGACCGCACCGTCGGATGGTTCCAGCGGCACGGCGGCAAGGCCGTCTTCTTCGGCCGCATGATCCCGATCTTCCGCAGCCTGATCTCGATCCCGGCGGGCGTGACGCGCATGCCCCTGTGGAGGTTCGGCCTCCTCACGGCGGCGGGGAGTCTCGTCTGGAACACGGTGTTCGTCCTGACCGGCTTCCTGCTCGGCGAGTCGTGGCACGTCGTCGAGCAGTACGTCGACATCGTGCAGTACGCGGTGATCGGCGTCGTCGCGCTCGCCGCGGCATGGTTCGTCGTCGTCCGCACGCGTGGCGCGGTCGCGGCATCCCGTCGTCGGCGCAGCGCTGCCGAAGACACCGCTCAGCCGCGCGAGCTCGCCTCGTCGCGCGCCGACTGACGCTCAGCCGCCCCACAGATCCGCCCACCGTAGACTGGACGGGTGCCCGCCGATCGCCTCCACCTCGTGCGCCATGGGGAGGTCCACAACCCCCGCCGCGTGCTCTACGGGCGACTCCCGGGATTCGGACTCAGCGCCGACGGCCGCCACATGGCGCGCCAGGCGGCCGAGTACGTCCACTCGCTCGAGCGTCCGCTGGCCGCCCTGGTGTGCTCGCCGTTGCAGCGCACCCGGGAGTCGGCCGAGCCCTTCTCCGAGCTGTTCGGCGCCGAACCGCGCATCGACGAGCGCGTGATCGAGCCGACCAACGTCTTCGAGGGCCGCCGGATGGTCCGCGCCCTCCTCAACCCCTGGAACTGGCGCCACCTCCGCAAGCCCGCGCTGCCGAGCTGGGGAGAGCCGTACCTCGACGTCGTCGGCCGCATGAACGCGGCGATGACGGAGGCATGGGATGCCGCCGACTCCGGCGACGTCGTGATCGTGTCGCACCAGCTGCCGATCTGGATCACCCACCTCGCCGTCGCCGGGCAGCCGCTTCGGCACGATCCGCGCGAGCGCCGCTGTGCGCTGTCGAGCGTGACGAGCTTCGAGATGGTCGACAAGAAGTGGACCGAGATCGCCTACGCCGAGCCGGCGTCGCTGTCGGGCTCGGTCGACGTGGGAGCGGTGTGATGGGCGCAGTCCGAACGGGGCGCGACCGCGCCCCCGGCCGTCGGGGGCGGGCCGTGGCATCCGCTCTCCTCGCCGTCGTGATGGTCTCCGGCCTCGCCGCGTGCGCGAACGACCCGCTCGCCGACCAGTACCGCGCGGGCGACAACAAGGGATTCATCGCGGCCGACGGCTTCGAGGTCGTCGAGATCCCCGAGGGCGAGCGCACCGAGCCGATCGACTTCGAGGGGGTGCTCGACACCGGCGAACCGGTCACGAGCGCCGACTACGCGGGCGATGTCATGGTCGTGAACTTCTGGTACGCCGCCTGCGCGCCGTGCCGTGTCGAGGCCCCGCTCCTGGAAGAGGCCCACCAGGCCTTCGAGGGCGACGACGTCTCGTTCCTCGGGATCAACCTGACCGACGGTGCCGAGGCCTCGCGCGCCTTCGCCGAGACGCACGGGGTCGGCTACCCGAGCGCGCTCGCGACCGTCGACGGCTCGATCAAGCTCGCCTTCGCCGGGCAGACCCCGCTCAACGCCGTCCCCGTGACGCTCGTGCTCGACCGGGAAGGACGCGTCGCCGCGCGCATCATCGGCCGGCTGAGCGAGACGTCGATCCTGGAGACCCTCGTCAGCGACACCCTGGAGGAGTCATGAGCCCGGCCGAGCTCGTCGCCGACGGCTCGCTCTTCGTCGCGATCCCGATCGCGATCCTCGCAGGGCTGCTGTCGTTCCTGTCGCCGTGCGTGCTCCCCCTCGTCCCGGGATACCTCGGGTTCATCGGGGGAGCGGTGTCGCCGCGGCCCGAATCGCGGAGCACCGGGTCCGGTGCGGATGCCGCGACCGCAGACCTCCGCGATCGGAGCCATTCTCCGCGCGAAGCATCGACGCGGGCCGCCGTCGCCGAGCAGACTGCGCCGACCCGCGGCAAGCTGCTGGTCGGCGTCCTCCTCTTCATAGCCGGCTTCACCCTCGTCTTCGTGAGCGTCGCGATGCTCGGAGGAACGCTGGGCCGCTTCTTCGTCCAGTACGCCGACCTCATCACCCGCATCCTCGGCGTCGTGATCATCGCGATGGGTCTCGTCTTCATCGGCGTCTTCGGTCTCGCCCAGCGCATCGCCCGCCCGCAGGTGCGCGGCAACCTCGGACTGATCGGCGCGCCGCTGCTGGGCATCGCACTCGGCATCGGCTGGGCGCCGTGCATCGGCCCGACGCTCGCCGTGATCCTCACGATGGCGTTCGACTCCGGCTCGGCGGCACGCGCCGCGACCCTCGGCCTCGCGTACTCGCTCGGCCTCGGCATCCCGTTCGTGCTCCTCACCCTCGGCTTCGGCTGGGCGACCCGCTCGGTGAGCTTCATCCGCCGCCACATCCGCGTCGTCAACCTCGTCGGCGGAGCGCTGCTCATCGCGCTCGGCGTCCTCATGGTGACCGGCGTGTGGACCCAGATCATGTCGCAGCTGCAGGGGGTGTTCCAGAGTGTCCCGCTCCCGCTCTGAGGCCGGCTCGTCGGCCACGGCCGATCCGCTCCGCCCGTCCGACCACGCCGAATCGGACGTCTCCGGCGACATCACCCAGCCCGCCCTCGGGTTCGTCGGCTGGCTCCGCTGGGGATGGCGCCAGCTCACGTCGATGCGCACGGCGCTCGTGCTGCTGCTCCTGCTCGCGATCGCCGCCGTGCCGGGGTCGCTCGTTCCGCAGCGCAGCGCCGACCCGAACGGCGTCACGCAGTACTTCGCCGACAATCCCGACCTCGCGCCGGTCCTCGACAACCTGAGCCTGTTCGACGTCTACTCGTCGCCGTGGTTCTCGGCGATCTACATCCTGCTGTTCGTCTCGCTCATCGGCTGTGTGATCCCGCGAACGAAGCACCACTGGAAGGCGCTGCGTGCCACGCCGCCGCGCACGCCCGCCCGGCTGTCGCGCCTGGACGTGCACCGCTCCGAACTGATCGAGCTGGCACCCGAGACGGATGCCGCGGCCGCCGCTGCCTCGGCCATAGAGAGCGCGCAGCAGCAGTTGAAGCGGAGCGGCTACCGGGTCGAGCGGTACGACGCCGGCCCGACGCTCTCGGTATCGGCGGAGCGGGGCTATCTGCGCGAGACCGGCAACCTCGTCTTCCACGCGGCGCTCGTCGGCGTGCTGCTCGCCGTCGGACTCGGCGGCGGATTCACCTACACCGGGCAGACCGTGATCATCGAGGGGCGCACGTTCGTCAACACGATGCTCGACTACACGTCGTTCAATCCCGGCCGCTTCGTCGACGAGAACGCGCTCGAGCCGTACGCACTGACCCTGGACCGGTTCGACGTGACCTACCAGCCGCTCGGCGTGCAGGGGCAGGGGCAGGCCGGCGACTTCGTCGCGAACCTCACGACCCAGCACGCCGGCGCCGAGGCCGAGACCGGCGAGGTGCGGGTCAATCACCCCCTGGAGATGGCCGGCGACCGGATCTATCTGATGGGCAACGGGTACGCCCCGACGCTGACGGTGCGCGACGCCGACGGCGAGATCGTCTTCTCGGAGTCGGTTCCGTTCCTGCCGCAGGACACGAACATGACCTCGCTCGGAGTGGTGAAAATCCCTGACGGGCTGACCGACCAGATGGCGCTCCAGGGCTTCTTCTACCCCACGCAGGCGCCGCTGCACACCGGAGCGTTCGCGTCGGCGTACCCGGCGCTCGTCAACCCGGTCGTGTCGCTCAACGTCTACGTCGGCGACCTCGGCATCGACGACGGAACGCCCCGCTCGGTGTACACGCTCGACCCGTCCGAGATGACGCAGCTGGCCGGGCGCGGCACCGACGTC
Source organism: Microbacterium sulfonylureivorans (assembly GCF_003999995.1). Classification (NCBI taxonomy): domain Bacteria; kingdom Bacillati; phylum Actinomycetota; class Actinomycetes; order Micrococcales; family Microbacteriaceae; genus Microbacterium; species Microbacterium sulfonylureivorans. The sequence continues at coordinate 644,162 of NZ_RJAD01000001.1, read as the reverse complement.
GATCCGATCGAGCTCGCCCCCGGCGAGACGGCAGACCTCCCGGGCGGCTACGGCACCATCACGTTCGAGAACGATGCTCCGGAGGGCGCCCAGGGCTACGACGAGTCGGTGAAGCGGTACGTGTCGCTGTCGATCCACCGGGATGCCGCGGCCGGGTGGGTGCTCCTGTTCGCGGTGCTCGCGACCGCCGGACTGCTCGCAGCGCTGTTCGTGCCGCGTCGCCGCATGTGGGTGAAGGCGGTTCCTCAGGGGAACACGCTGCACATCGAGTACGCGGGACTCGCGCGCGGCGAGGACCCGACCCTCGACGGAGCGGTGGCGCAGTTCGCGCAGCGCCACGGCGCCTCGCTCGAGACCCCGCCGACCCCCCGCGTAGACTGAATCCATGCCCGAAACCTCCGCCCTCTCGCTCGACTCGGTCTCGGTGCTCCTGGTCTGGACGGCGATCGCCGTCTACGCCCTCGCCTTCATCGCGTACGCCGTCGACCTGGCGCGTCGCGGAGCCGTCGCGGTCGACGCGAAGGACGCGCGCGTGCGCGAGCGCGAACTTGTCGGCGTCGGCGTCGGCGGAGGCGAGTCGGTGGCCGAGGTCAGGGCGCAGGAGGAGCGGTCCGAGGCCGCGCTGACGGCGCGGATCGGCGACCGTCAGCGGCTCGTGTGGGCGCGCATCGGAACGTCCCTGACGGTGCTCGGATTCCTCTTCCACCTCGGCGGCGACGTCACGCGCGGAATCGCCGCGGGCCGGGTCCCGTGGTCGAACATGTACGAGTTCGCGCTGACCGGAACGCTTCTCGTGGTCGCGGTGTACCTCGGTGTGCTTCTCCGCTACGACCTGCGATTCCTCGGCACCTTCATCACCGGGCTCGTCGTGGTCCTGCTCGGCGGCACCGCCATCTGGTTCTACACCGACATCGTGCCGCTGATGGATCCGCTGAAGTCCGTCTGGCTGGTCATCCACGTCTTCGTCGCCTCCCTCGCGACCGCCCTCTTCGCCCTCGCGTTCGGCCTCTCCGTACTGCAGCTCATGCAGGCGCGGAGAGAGCGGAAGACGCTCGCGGCCGCCGCGGCCGAGGCATCCGCTCAGCCCGTCCGGACGGGTCCGCGATTCCTGCGGACCCTGCCCGGCTCGGACGCCCTCGAGTCGCTCGCGTACCGCTTCGCGATCCTCGGCTTCATCTTCTGGACGTTCACCCTCATCGCCGGCTCGATCTGGGCCAACGACGCGTGGGGACGCTACTGGGGCTTCGACACGAAGGAAGTGTGGACCTTCGTCATCTGGGTGCTCTACGCCGGGTACATCCACGCGCGGGCGACCCGCGGCTGGCGCGGCTCGCGCTCGGCGTGGCTGTCGATCATCGGCTTCACCGCGGTGCTGTTCAACTTCACGATCGTGAACATGTTCTTCAAGGGGCTCCACGCCTACTCGGGCCTGAGCTGACTCCGTGATCTCCGCACCGCCTCCGGCGGAACGGAGGAGCCGAACGCCTCGCTGCTCCGCCTCCGGACAGCTCCACTGATCCCGGAGGTTCCCCCGACTCGCCAGCCCGTCACCCGCCGCCCCTGCCGGGTGCATCCGGCGTCGGGGAAGGGTTCGTGGCGGTCGGCGTGCGACGGGTCTGCGCGGTGTTGCAGAAGGAGAAGGATGCCGTCGCCGATCAAGCGGTGACGGGCGTCGCGCCCAGCACCGCCCGCGCCGACGTCGTGCGGCGCCGCGCGACGGCGAGGATCGTGGCGCCGAACGCCAGGACCGCCCACACGGTGAGGCCGGCGAGGGCAGCCCCGACTCCGTCGGTGTCGGTGAGCGCCGCCACCATGCCGTTGTACGCCGGAGACGTCGGCATGAGGGCGGCGATCCCGGACAGCACCCCGGGAACCGTGGAGACCACCCCGGTCGCGACGGCGAGCACGCCGATGAGGGCCGAGATCCACCGTCCGGCACCGCCGAACACGGCCACGAGCGCCTGGTTGACGGCGGCGAACGCGACGCCAGCGACGACGCTCACGCCCGCGAACACCCACCACTGCCCCCAGTCGTACGACGCCGCGACCTGCACGACGGCTGCGACGAGGATGCCCTGCGCGGCGCCCAGCGCCGCCCCGGGGGCGAAGTTGCGGAGGGCGAGCATCGCCGACGGCTCGCGGGCGGTGAGAGCGCGCCGCGACACGGCCTGGAGGGCGATGAAGGTGCCGAGGCCGCCGAACCACAGGGCGAGCATCGCCAGCAGCGGGATCGCCGAAGCTCCGAAGAGCGACGTGCCGACGCCGTCGGCCTCGACCGGGTTCGCGACGACGTCCGCGAGGCTCGACGCCTCGCTGTCGGTGTACGAGGGCACGGCGGCGGATGCCTGGTCCAGCCCGTCCGCGAGTGTCGATGTGCCGTCGGCCAGCGCGGCGACGCCGTCGGCGAGCGACGTCGCGCCCGATCCGGCCGAGTCGAGCCCGCCGGCGAGCTGCGACGCGCCGAAGGCGAGCTGGCCTGCCCCGGCCGCGGACTGCGTCGTGCCTGCGGCGAGCTGGTCGAGACCGCCGCTCAGCGCCGACACGTTCGTGCCGATCTCGCGGAGCTGCGCGGCGAACTCCGCGGTCGCCGCGGTGTCGAACTGCGCGAGCCCGTCGGCGGTGCCCTGCGTGAGTGTGACGGCGCCGGGGTTCTGCGCGGTGCCGTCGCCGGTGAGGATCGCGGAGGCGGTGGCAGCCGACGTCAGCGCGGCGCCGAGCTGCTCGCAGAACTCCTGCGACTGCGTGCACGTGGCCATGAGCGCGCCGAGCGTGTCGGTGGCGTCCTGGGCCGATGTCGCGGCCATCCCTGTGGCGGTGGCCGCGCCGTTCGCGGCCTGCGTCAGCTGATCCGGCACGATCCCCGCAGCCTCGAGCTCCGCGGCGCCCTGGTTCACGCCGTCGGCGAGCTGCGCCGCACCGTCGGCCGCGTCCCCGATGCCGCCCGCGATCGTGCCGAGCCCGCTCTGCAGCTCGCCGGCGCCGTCCGCCAGCCCGCTCGCCCCGCTTGAGAGCCCCGGGAACCCGTCGGCCAGCGCGCTCGCGCCGTCCGCTGCCTCACCGGCGCCGTCGGCGAGGTCCTGGGCGCCCGAGGCGGCCTCGCCGAGCTGGTCGCCGAGGGTCGTGAAGCCGAGGAAGACGTTCTCGAGGTACACCTGCGAGAGCTGCTCGCCCATGAGGGATGCCGCGGCCGTCGTCACCTGGGCGGTGATGGCGTCGTCGACGATGAGGCTGTCGGGGGGCGTCTGCACCTCGATGGTCGCCCGCTCCGGGATCTCGCCCGGCTGGGTCGAGGTCGCCGCGGCCGAGAAGTTCTCCGGGATCGTGATCACGGCCGCGTACGTGCCGTCGGCCAGACCCTCTGCCGCCTCGTCGGCGTTCGAGATCGTCCAGGTGAGGTTGCTGGGCTGATCGTCGGAGCCCTCGACGAGCCCGGCGGTGAGCTGGCGCCCCAGCGGGACGAGCTGGTCGTCGATCGTGACCGCCTCGTCCTCGTTCACGATGGCGGCCTGCAGCCCGTCGAGGCGCTCGACCGGGTTGTAGAGCGCGGCGACGAGGATGCCGCCGATCACGACGGGGAGCAGCAGCACGCCGATGAGCGTCAGCCATGTGATGGGTCGGCGCGTGCGCGCACGTTCGATGTGGAGGGTCATGCGGTCACCTCGGCGATGGGAGCGGAAGCAGGGGTCGTGCCGGAGCGGAGCGCCAGCGACGTGACGTCGGAGCGGTGCGCGTCGGCGAGGAGGGAGAGGACCGGCCCGTCGGCCTTCGCGGTCGCGACGACGGTCAGTCGGGAGGATGCCTCGCCCGGCCGCGCGCGGACGGCGGCCTCGGCATCGCGGAGCAGTGCCGCGGCCTGGTCGCGCTCGGCGGCGTCGAGCGTGTCGAGCCCGTCGATCACGACGAGGGTCGTGCGACCGCTCAGGGCGCGTCGGAGCTCTCGCACCGGGTCGCCCGACTCGGCGAGGAGAGCGACGCCCACGTGGGCGCGCACCCAGGCGGCACGGCCGGGCAGCAGGTGCCCCGCGACCCGCAGGAGCCCGTCGTTCGGTGCCAAGCGGCCGGCGACCGCGAGTCCGAAGGCGCGGGTCGCGTGGGGGTCTCCCGTGGCGATGAGCGTGCCGCCGGGTTCGACGCGGAACGTCGCGCCGTCGATCAGCGTGACATCGCCCGTGGCTGCGCCGTCGGCTCGGACGACGACGTCCTCGCCCACCACGGCGGCGGTGGTGTCGGGCTCCGGCCAGTCCGCGAGCGCGAGCTCGCGCTCGACGGCCTCGCCCTCGATGTCGAAGTGGGGGAGCGCGCGATCGAGCCAGCGCGGCATCCACCACGCCTTCTCGCCCATCAGCGCGAGGAGCGCCGGGATGAGCGTCATGCGCACGAGGAACGCGTCGATCGCGATTCCGACGGCGAGGCCGAGCGCGATGGGCTTGATCGACGAATCGCCTTCGGGCACGAACGCCGCGAAGACGGCGAACATGATGAACGCGGCGGCCGTGACGACGCGGGCGGATGCGGTGAAGCCCGACCGGATCGCAGCCACCGCGGTCTCGCGGTCGGAGCCGCCTCGGGCGCGGACGGCGTGGACGTAGTCCTCCCGCATGCGCGAGACCAGGAACACCTGGTAGTCCATCGCGAGGCCGAACAGCACCCCCATGAGCACGATCGGCATGAAGCTGATCACCGGCCCGGTCCGCGCGACGTGGAGCAGGTCGGCGCCCCAGCCCCACTCGAACACCGCGGCCACGACGCCGAAGGCGGCGGCGACCGAGAGCAGATAGCCGAGCGCAGCGGTCAGCGGCACGGCGATCGAGCGGAACACGATCATCAGCAGGATGAACGACAGGCCCACGACGAAGATGCCGAAGGGCACGAGGGCGGCGCCGAGGCGGTCGGAGATGTCGATCGCGACGGCGGTGAATCCGGTCACGGTGAGGTCGACGCCGTACTCGTCGGCCCACTCCGGCGCGAGCGCACGCAGCTCCCGCACCAGCTCCGCCGTGGCGGGGTCATCGGGCGCGGTCGTCGGGATCACCTGGACGATGCCGGTGTCGGCTGTCTCGTTCGGGGTGGCGAGGGCGATCTCCTTGACGCCGGGGACCTTCTCGATCTCGGCGGCGAGGTCGGCCATGAGCCCGAGCGGGTCGTTCGAGGTGACGATCGTGCCGGTGAGGATGAGGGGGCCGTTGAAGCCGGGGCCGAAGTGCTCGGCGGCGAGGTCGTAACTCACCCGCGCCTGGGACTCCTCGGGCTGGACTCCCGCGTTGGGCAGCGCGAGGGCGAGGCTCGATGCCGGGATCGCGAGGATGCCGAGTCCCAGCACGACCGCGATCGTGGTGACGATCGGATGCCTCGTCACCCCGTCGACCCAGCGGGTGGCGAAGCCGCGGCGCACCCGCGCCGGGGTGACGTCGCCGGGGGCGTCCTCGCCGGCCGAACGACGGCGTCGTCCTGCGCCGGCGGGCTTCGGCATCCGCCCCTTGACGCGGCCCTTGATGAAGCCGAGCAGCGCAGGGGTGAGCGTGATGGCCACGGCCACGGCGATCGCGACGGCGACCGAGGCGGCGATGCCCATCGTGGTGAGGAACGGGATGTTCGCGAAGCCGAGGCCGATCAGCGCGATGAGCACGGTGACGCCGGCGAACACGACGGCGGACCCGGCCGTGCCGGTCGCGCGCGCGATGGACTCCTCGGGGTCCATGCCGCCGCGCACCTGGTCTTGATGTCGGGCGACGATGAACAGCGCGTAGTCGATGCCGACGGCGAGGCCGAGCATGAGCGCCAGGAGCGGCGTGGTCGACGAGATCGAGGCGACTGCGGTGGACAGCAGGATCAGGGCCATCGACAGCCCGACGCCGACCAGCGCGGTGGCCAGCGGCAGGCCAGCGACCAGGAACGAGCGGAACGTCACCATCAGCACCAGCAGGGCGATCAGGATGCCGAGGCCCTCGGTGATCGTGATCCCGGGCACCGACATCGAGAACAGGTCGCCGCCGAGGGCGACCTCCGTGCCATCGGGCAGCGCGGCCGCGAGCTCGTCGGAGACCTCCTGCAGGGCGGCCTTGGACTCGGGGGAGACGTCGGTCGCCTGACCGTCGAACTGGAGGCGGATGATCGCGGCCGATCCGTCCTCGGTGACAAGTCCGGACACCATCTCGTCGAACGGGTCGGTGACCGCGAGCACGCCGTCGATGTCTTCGAGCTCGCCGACGGCGTCGTCGATCGCGCCGGCGTAGGGCTCGTCCTCGACGCTGTCGCCGTCGGCGGCGACCAGGACGATCTGGGCACTGGTGCCGCTCGCCTGCGGGAAGGTGCGGTTCAGCTGCTCGAGGCCCGCCTGCGCCTCGGTGCCGGGGATCGAGAACGAGTTGTCGGTGCCCTTGCTGAAGGCGAGCGCCCCGCCGCCGGCGAGGCCGAGCAGGAGGAGCCACGCCACGAGGACCCGCCACGGGTGACGGTAGGACCAGCGGCCGAGGGCATAGAGCAGGGTGGACACAGCGCCTCCGCGTTACGGGATCAGGATCTTTCGATACAGCGCTGTATCGGATACATGAGTGTATCGTAGGGCGGGCCCGCGAGCCCAACCTGAGTAGTCCGTGTGAAGATGAGCGAGAGGAGGACGGATGACAGACACCGTCGCCGTGACCTCGCGTCGTCGCGAGGCCACGCGCCAGAAGCTGCTGGACGCCGCCGCGCAGGTGTTCGCCGAGGTCGGGTTGGACGCGGCATCCGTCGAGGCCATCTGCGAGCGCGCCGGATTCACCCGCGGGGCGTTCTACTCCAACTTCGAGACGAAGGACGACCTGTTCCTCGAACTCGCCGGTCGGGTCGCCCGTGAGCGCGTGGCCGCCGTCCGCGAGCGGGTCGCCGAGCTCGATCGCGCCGGCGGGCTCGACGAAGCGCCCTCGAATGCCTTCGGCATCGTGCAGCAGGTGCTCGACATCTCGGCCGATGACCGGCTCGGCGTCCTGCTGATGAGCGAGATCCGCATCCACGCCCTGCGCTCGCCGCAGCTCGCCGCGGCATATCTCGCCCAGGAGGACGAGATGCTCGAGGGGGTCGCCCACATCATCGACGACATCGGCCGGGCCAAGACCATGCGCTTCCGGCTTCCGGCGCTCGCCGCCGCGCGGCTCATGCTGACGGTGTGGGAGGGCGCCTCGGTGCGATCGGCCATGGCCGGGCTCGACCACGCCGAGATGTCCCTGCGCACGAACGAGGAGCTGGCCAGAGTCGCCGAGCTCATCATCGAGCACCCCGCCGATCCCGCGCGCTGAGCATCCCGCGCCGCCCCGCCGGTCGCCGAGCGAGCGATGCGCGTCGACCTTCAGTCCGGGCCGCTGAGCTCCTCGTAGCAGCGCGCGAGTCGCGCGAGCCACCAGTCGCGTCGGTCGTCGGAAGCCGCGTGCTCAGCGAGCAGCGCCGGGTCGGGGGCGATCCTCCCGACAGGCAGCACCCCGCCCCGCGGCGCCAGAGCGGGCTCGACGATGTCGGCGGTGAAGAGCGACGACGTGCCCAGTCCGCAGTCGTAGTCGAGCTGCGGAAGCGCGCCCGCCAGCGTCACCCCCATCGACAGCCCGATCGACGTGTCGAGTGCGCTGGAGACGACGGCCGGCAGACCCGCCTCGGCCACGATCGCCAGGGCCCGGTTCACGCCGCCCAGCGGCTGGGCCTTCACGATGAGCAGGTCCGCGGCGCCCGCTCGGGCGACCGCCACGGGGTCGGACGCCTTGCGGACGCTCTCGTCCGCCGCGATCGGGATGCCCATGTACTTCACGCGGCGCCGCAACTCGGCCAGCTCGTCGACCGTGGCGCACGGCTGCTCGGCGTACTCGAGGTCGCATTCGGCCAGGGCATGAAGCGCCCGCTCCGCCTCGTCGACGTTCCATGCCCCGTTCGCGTCCACGCGGATGCGGCCCTCGGGGCCCATCGCCTCGCGGACGGCCTGCACCCGTGCGACGTCGTCGGCCAGCCGCTGGCCGGGCTCGGCGACCTTGACCTTGGCCGTCCGGCAGCCGTCGAAGCGCGCGAGGATCGCGGGGACGGATGCTGCGTCCACCGCCGGGACGGTGGCGTTCACGGGGATCTCGGCACGGACGGGCGCGGGCTGCGGCATCCATCCGAAGTCGATCGCCCCCGCGAGCCATGCTGCGGCCTCGGCGTCGTCGTACTCTGCGAAGGGCGAGAACTCGGTCCAGCCCTCGGGGCCCTCGAAGACGACGGCCTCGCGCACGTCGATCCCCCGGAAGCGCGCCGCCAGGGGCAGAGCCACCACGTGCGCGGTCGAGAGGATGTCGGCGAGGGAGGGGGACGGGCGCAGGGTGGTCACGCCTCGATCATGCCCCTACATCGGCCCCCATGTCTGGTTCTGGATGGACCGCGCGTGCGCGCCGCTCTCGGCGCCCGAGCCGCGGTTGCTCAGATCGGCGGGTCAGCCGAGTCGTCCGTCGCCCGGTCGGGCCACCCGCAGCCACCGCCATCCGTACGCCGCGAGGTCGAGCTCGAAGCCGCCGCGTGCCCCGAGGCCGACGCGCTCGCTGCTGAACAGATCGCTCAGCTCGGTGCCCTCGGGCTCGTCGGCGATCGCGAGGCGCACGCGCGTCGGCTCGTCGGCGAAGTTGTGCACGGCGATCATCCGCCCGACGTCGGCGCGCAGCGAGTGCGCCAGGACGGCGGGTGCCTCATGGTCGAGCAGCTCGACCTCGCCCCAGCCGATCTCGGGTGAGATGCGGTAGCGGGCGGCGAGGCGTCGGATGAAGTGCAGCAGGGACTCCTCGTCGTTGAGCTGCTCCGACGCGTTGACGTGCTCCGGGCCGTAGCCGCCTTCGGGCGGACGCGCGGGCAGCCGGGACGGGGCAGCCGTCGAGAATCCGCCGTTGCGCGCGTCGCTCCACTGCATCGGCGTGCGCACCGCCATTCGTCCGGCGATGTCGGCATTCTCGGCCATGCCGATCTCCTCGCCGTAGAACAGCACGGGGACGCCGGGCAGCGAGAACAGGAGGCTGTAGACCATGCGGATCCGCCGCGGGTCGCCGCCGAGCATCGTGGGCAGGCGCCGGGTGATGCCGCGGCCGTAGACGCGCTGGTCCTCGTCCGGGGCGAAGGCCTCGAAGACCTCCTCGCGCTCTGCGTCGGTGAGCTTGTCGAGGGTGAGCTCGTCGTGATTGCGCACGAAGTTCGCCCACTGCGCCTCGGGGGCGATCGGCGGCCGCGCCCGCAGCGCCTTCGCGAGCGGGCGCGGGTCGGAGCGGGCGAGCGAGAGGTAGAGCGCTTGCATCCCGATGAAGTCGAACTGGAGTGTGAGCTCCTCGCCCTTGTCTCCGCCGAAGTAGGTGAGCTGGTCGCGATACGGGAGGTTCACCTCGCCGAGGAGGACGGCCTCGCGCGACCGGCGTCGCAGGAAGCGCCGGATGTCGCGCAGGTACTCGTGCGGGTCGGAGAAGTCGGCCCCCTCCGGAACCTCGAGGAGGAACGGCACCGCGTCCACGCGGAAGCCGGAGATCCCCAGCTGCAGCCAGAACCCGATCGTCTTGGCGATCTCATCACGCACGGACGGGTTCGCGATGTTCAGGTCGGGCTGGTGACGGTAGAAGCTGTGCAGGTAGTACTGGCCGCTCTTCTCGTCGAGCTCCCACAGCGTCTTCTCCTCGCCGGGGAACACGGTGTTGACGTTGTTCGCGGGCGGCTCGTCGCGCCACACGTAGAAGTCGCGGAAGCGCGACGGCCGCGAACGCTTCGCCGCGACGAACCACGGGTGCCGGTCGGAGGTGTGGTTGACGACGAGGTCGACGATGACGCGGATGCCGCGATCCCGCGCTGTGCGGACCACCTCCACGAGGTCGCCGTGCGAGCCGAGGCGCGGGTCGACGCCGTAGAAGTCCGTGACGTCGTACCCGTCGTCGCGATCGGTCGTCGGGTAGAAGGGCATGAGCCACAGGCACGTCACGCCGAGATCCGCGAGATAGTCGATCCGGCGCGCGAGCCCGGCGAAGTCTCCGGTGCCGTCGCCGTCGTGGTCGAGGTAGGTCTCGACGTCGAGGCAGTAGACGACGCTCGTCTTCCACCACAGGTCGCTGGTGTCGGTGATCTTCACAGGATCCTCCGCAGAGCCGGCAGCAGGTCGGCGGCGGCGCGGTCCAGGAACGCGCCCTGGTCCTTGCCGACGTGGTGGACGTAGACGCGGTCGAAGCCGATCCCGGCGAGCTCGGCGATCCGCTCGGCGAGGGCCGCGGCATCCGAATCGACGAGTACGGCCTTGCGCAGCTCGCCCTCATCGGGGTCGGCGACAGCGGCGTCGAAGTCCTCGGGCTGGTCGAAGTCCCACGCGCGAGGCGGCCCGATGAGCCCGTTCGGCCACTGGTCCTCCGCAAGGGCGAGGGCCGCGGCATCCGTCTCCGCGAGCGACACGTGCACCTGCAGGACGCAAGGTCCCTCTCCTCCGCCCGACCGGTAGGCGTCCACGACGCGACGGAGCGCGGCGGGGTCCTGGGCGACGGTCGCGAGGCCGTCCACGCGGCCGGCGAGCCATCCCGCGGTCTCGGCGCTGACCGCCGCGCCGAGCAGCGGCGGGGGCGTGGCCGGGAGCGACCACACGCGTGCGCGATGCACGCGGACGAGCCCGTCGTGCGTCACCTCGTCTCCGTCGAGGAGCCGCCGGATCACATCGATCGACTCGTCGAGGCGGGCGTTGCGCTCGTCCTTCGGCGGCCACGGGTCGGCGGTGACGTGCTCGTTCATGGCTTCACCGCTGCCGAGCACGGCCCAGAAGCGGTCGGGGAACATCTCCTCGAGCGTGGCGATCGCCTGAGCGATCACGGCGGGGTGATAGCGCTGGCCCGGTGCGTTGACGACCCCGATCGAGAAGGATGTCGAAGCCAACGCCGCGCCGAGCCACGACCAGGCGAAACCGGACTCGCCCTGTCGCACGCCCCACGGCGCCAGGTGGTCGGAGCACATCGCGCCGTCGAATCCGGCGCGCTCTGCGTCGACGACGGCGCGCAGCAGCGCGCTGGGCGGAAGCTGCTCGTGGGAGGCGTGGTACCCGAGGAAGACCATCACCCGAGTCTCTCCGGACTGCCGCCGGCCGGGGAGGGGGTTGCGGGATCGCGCGGCATCCACCAAGGGGCGGCGCCTATCCGGAACAGCGATGTGTGATTGACGATAGTGTGTATCACACAGTACAGTGTGAAGCATGAGCGAGACCGAAGCACTCGAAACCCACCTGCAGGAGCTGCGGCGCGGCACCGTCGTGCTCGCGTGCCTGCGACTGCTCGAGGCCCCCGGCTACGGCTATGGGCTGCTCGAAGAGCTCCAGTCGCGCGGGTTCGACACCGACGCCAACACGCTCTACCCCCTGCTGCGCCGTCTCGAGAAGCAGGGGCATCTCACGAGCGAGTGGAACACCGACGAGGCGCGGCCTCGCAAGTTCTATCGCACGAGCGAAGCGGGCTCCCGCCTCGCCGCCGCCCTCACCGACGATTTCCGCGCGATCGCCACGGCGATCGAATCCCTGCCCCAGGAGGACTGACATGACCACCACGACTCTGACAGACCGCTACGTGTCGGCGGCGATGCGCACCGTGCCGGAGGCGCAGCGCGACGACCTCTCCGCCGAGCTGCGCGGCTCGATCGACGATCAGATCGAGGCCCGCGTCGCCGACGGCGAACCACGCGAGACCGCCGAGCGAGCGGTGCTGACCGACCTCGGCGACCCCGACAAGCTCGCCGCCGGGTACACGGAGCGGCCCCTGTACCTGATCGGACCGCGCTACTTCCTCGACTGGTGGCGCCTCTTCAAGCTCCTCCTGTGGATCGTCCCCGCGTGCGCCGCGTTCGGCGTCTCGTTCGCGCTGGTGCTCGACGGGAAGTCGTTCGGCGAGATCGTCGGGACGGTCATCCCCGTCCTCATCGGCGTCGTCGTCCACCTCGGGTTCTGGACGGTCCTCGTGTTCGCGGTCGTCGAGCGCACGGCTGTCCGCGACCGTAAGGACCCGCTCGTCCCCTGGAGCGTCGACCAGCTCCCCGAGGCCCGCCCGCGGGGCGTCGGATTCGGCGACATGATCGCATCCCTCGTCTTCCTGGTTCTCGCCGCCGGCGCGATCCTCTGGGATCTGTTCATCGGGTTCGTGCCGATGCATCCGGGCCTCTCGTTCCTCGACCCGGGCCTGTGGCCGGCATGGATCCTCGCGCTGTTCGCCCTCATGGCCCTCGAGGCCGGCCTCGCCGTCGCGGTGTACGCGGTGCGCCGCTGGACGGTCGGGCTCGCGATCGTCAACGGGCTGCTGAACCTCGCCATCGCCATTCCCGCCGTGTGGCTGCTCACGCAGGGCCGGCTCCTCAACCCGGAGTACTTCCCCACGATCATCGGCGCCGAGGGCGACGAGGTGCAGACGATCGTGACGGTCGTCATCGGCTTCGTCATCGTCGGGATCGCAGCGTGGGACACCGCGGATGCCGCGCTCAAGGCGGCGCGCGCCCGAAAGGGCTGAGCGGCCGCACCGCGGTCAGGGGGCCGGTCCGATCGGGCCGGTCCCTCCGCGCACGCCCCTAGGCTTATTCCCATGCTTCTCGACACCCCGGTCCGCCTCGGCATCCAGCTGCAGCCGCAGCACGCGCCGTACTCGGCCTTCCGCGACGCCGTGCTCCGCCTCGAAGACCTCGGCGTCGACATCCTCTTCAACTGGGACCACTTCTTCCCCCTGTCGGGCGATCCCGACGGGCTCCACTTCGAGTCGTGGACGATGCTGGCCGCCTGGGCGGAGCAGACCGAGCGCGTCGAGTTCGGGTCGCTGGTGAACTGCAACAGCTATCGCAACCCCGACCTCCAGGCCGACATGGCGCGGACGATCGACCACATCTCTGCGAAGGACGGCACCGGGCGCTTCATCTTCGCCACCGGGTCGGGCTGGTTCGCCCGGGACTACGAGGAGTACGGCTACGAGTTCGGCACAGCCGGCTCGCGGCTCGACGACCTCGCCGCCGGCCTGGCCCGCATCGAGGCGCGCTGGGAGAAGCTGAACCCCGCGCCGACGCGGCGCATCCCGGTCATGATCGGCGGCAAGGGCGAGCAGAAGACCCTGCGGCTGGTGGCCCGTCACGCCGACATCTGGCACAGCTTCGTGCGCCCCGACGAGCTCGCCCACAAGATCGGCGTGATCGAGCGGTGGGCCGAGAAGGAGGAGCGCGACACGTCGGGCCTCGTCATCTCCAACGAACTGCATCAGCGGGGCGAGGCCTTCGCCGACGACCTCTACGACGCCGGCGTGCGCCTGTTCACCCTCGGATTCCAAGGACCGGACTGGGACTACGACCTCGTGACGTCGTGGCTGCGCTGGCGCGACGCCAAGAACGGGGCATGAGGCGCGGCATCCCACCGCAATAAGCTGGCTTCCATGGTCTCCGAGCTGTTCGACGAAGACGAATGGATGCCGGCACCCGGCGCCTCGGGCTTCACCGACATCACCGCGCACGTGTCGAAGGACGGGCGCATCGCGCGCATCGCGTTCGACCGCCCCGAGGTGCGCAACGCCTTCCGACCGCACACCGTCGACGAGCTGTATCGCGCGCTCGACTCGGCGCGGCAGGACCCGCGCGTCGGCGTCGTGCTCGTCACGGGCAACGGGCCGAGCCCGAAGGACGGCGGCTGGGCGTTCTGCTCCGGCGGCGACCAGCGCATCCGGGGGCGCGACGGGTACAAGTACTCCGAGACCGACGAGGTCACCGACGTCGCCCATTCGCCTTCCGCGGCTCCGCCGCAGACCCCCGGTCTGCTGGCGCGCACCGGACGCCTCCACATCCTCGAAGTGCAGCGGCTGATCCGGTTCATGCCCAAGGTCGTCATCGCCGTCATCCCAGGGTGGGCCGCCGGTGGCGGGCACTCGCTGCACGTCGTGTGCGACCTGTCGATCGCGAGCGCCGAGCACGGCCGGTTCAAGCAGACGGACGCGGATGTCGGATCCTTCGACGCAGGCTACGGCTCCGCGTACTTCGCGCGACAGATCGGGCAGAAGAACGCCCGGGAGGTGTTCTTCCTCGCCGAGGAGTACTCGGCGCAGCGAGCGTACGAGATGGGCGCCGTCAACCGAGTCGTCCCCCACGCCGAGCTCGAGCGCGAGGCGATCGCGATGGCGCGCACGATCCTCACCAAGTCGCCGACCGCGATCCGCATGCTCAAGTTCGCGTTCAACGCCGTCGACGACGGGCTCGTGGGCCAGCAGGTGTTCGCCGGCGAGGCGACTCGCCTGGCCTACGGCACCGACGAGGCGGTCGAGGGACGAGACGCGTTCCTCGAGAAGCGCGACCCGGACTGGTCGCCGTATCCGTGGCACTTCTGACGCGATGAACCTCGAGCCCGTCACCGGCGACGACCCCCGCGACGTCCTGCGGGCGCTCAAGAGCGCGCTGCACGGCGCCGGACCGGCGCTCGGACTGGGGCTGGTGAGCGAGCTTCCCGGTCAGGTTCGACCCGGCACGGCCGTCGTCGTGACGACCTCGGGGTCGACCGGCGTGCCGAAGAGCGTGGTCCTCAGCCGCGACGCCCTCACCGCCAGCGCGCTGGCCACGGCGGATCGCGTGGGCGAAGGCGCCTGGCTCCTCGCGCTCCCGGCGAGCTACGTCGCCGGGATGCAGGTCCTGGTGCGGTCGATCGTCGCCGACCGGGAGCCCGCCATCCTCAGCGGATCGTTCACGCCGCAGTCGTTCGCGGCGGCCGCCCTCATGATGGCGTCGTCGGAGCGCGGGCTGCGCATCCCGACCTACACGTCCCTCGTGCCGGCGCAGCTCGCGACCCTCCTCGACGCCGCCGAGCAGGACGCCGCCGTGCGCACCGCGCTCCGCTCGTTCGAGACGATCCTCGTCGGCGGGCAGGCGCTGCCGCCGGTGACGCTCGAGCGCGCCGAGGCCGCCGGCGCCCGCGTCGTCCGCACCTACGGATCGACCGAGACCTCGGGCGGCTGCGTGTACGACGGGACGCCGCTGCGGGGAGTGCGCGTGCGGATCGAGCGCGGCGAGGTTCAGGTTGCAGGCCCGACCCTGGCCGAGGGCTATCTCGGCGA
This sequence comes from Microbacterium sulfonylureivorans, assembly GCF_003999995.1. Taxonomy (NCBI): domain Bacteria; kingdom Bacillati; phylum Actinomycetota; class Actinomycetes; order Micrococcales; family Microbacteriaceae; genus Microbacterium; species Microbacterium sulfonylureivorans. The sequence continues at coordinate 629,112 of NZ_RJAD01000001.1, read as the reverse complement.
CGACGAGCTGACGGATGCCGTGTTCCCCCGCGCAGCCGACGGCACGCGGTGGTACCGCACGGGCGATGCGGGGCTCCTCGAGGACGGACTGCTGCGCGTCCGCGGACGGATCGACAACGTCATCGTCTCCGGCGGGGTGAACGTGTCCCTCGACCGCGTGGAGCGGGTCGTCCGCACCGTACCCGGGCTGTCCGGCGCGGTGGTGGTCGGCGTGCCCGACGAGCGGTGGGGCGAGGCATCCGTCGTCGTGGCCATCCGCGGCGAGTCGCTGCGCCGGAGCGAGTCGGTGCAGCTCGAAGAGGCGCGCGCCGCAGTCAAGGACGAGATCGGGTCGTACGCGCGGCCGTCGCGCCTCGTGCTCGTGGACGAGCTCGCGACGCTGCCCTCCGGCAAGCCCGACCGCGAGGCCATCCGACGCGCGGTCGCCGCGCTGCACTGACGACGCCGCTCACGCGGCGGAGAAGTCGCCCGTGTCGACCACGCAGAACCGGTTGCCCTCGGTGTCTTCGAGCACGACCCAGTCCGCATCGTCGGGGTAGTCGTGCCAGTCGACCTCGCGCGCGCCGAAGGAGAGGAGCCGCCGTATCTCGGCCGCCTGGTCCTCCGCGTAGAGATCGAGATGGATGCGCGGGGGATAGTGCTGCGGATAGCCGGTGACCGACAGGGCGACGCTCGCCCCGGGTGCGGCCCAGTTCGCCTTTCCGGGCGGGTCGAGGATGAGCCAGTCTTCGCTCGGCTCGCCGCGGTTCACGTAGCCCAGGGCCGCCCGCCAGAAGGCGCCCGCCCGCTCGATGTCCTCCACCGTCAGCACGATCGTCCCGATGCTCAGCATGGGTCCGATCATTTCGTGACGGCCGGTCCGCGGCCAGGGGCTTGCGTGCCCGCCCTTCCACAGTCCGGGCCTTCGGATCGGCGCCACATCGGGTCGCCCTCTAGGATGGCGACTCGTGGCAGGCACTCCCAGCAAGAAGCGCAAGCATCCCGGTCCGAAGAAGCAGCCGTCGCGGGGGAACCCGCAGCGCGTGCGCGAGTCGCGCGACCCGCGCACCGTCGAGCCGGTGACCACCGGCGACTGGATCGCCGCGGCGCGCCTGCGTACGCTGCCCCTCGCGGTGACGCCGATCGTGATCGGCACGGCAGCGGCGATCCTCGTCGTCGACCGGTTCCACTGGGTGATCGCGCTCTTCTGCCTGATCGTCTCGGTGTCGCTGCAGATCGGCGTCAACTTCGCCAACGACTACAGCGACGGCATCCGGGGAACCGACGACCACCGCGTCGGCCCGGCGCGGCTGACGGCGTCGCGCAGGGTCAGGCCTCGCGCCGTCCTCAGCGTCGCGCTGCTGTTCTTCGCGATCGCCGCAGTCGCGGGCCTCGCGATAACGATCCGGACGCAGCAGTGGTGGCTCATCGCCGTCGGCCTGGTGTGCATCGTCGCCGCGTGGTTCTACACCGGGGGCAAGCGGCCCTACGGCTACTACGGCCTCGGCGAGCTGTTCGTCTTCGTGTTCTTCGGGCTGGTCGCCACGCTCGGCACCACGTGGGTGCAGGCCTTCGCCCTGCCGCAGGAGGCGTGGTTCGGCGCGGTCGCGGCGGGGCTCCTCGCCTGCGCCGTGCTGCTCGCGAACAACCTGCGCGACCTCGACCAGGACCGTGCCGCGGGAAAGCGCACCCTCACGGTGCTGATCGGCCGCACGGCGACCCGGTGGCTGTTCACCGTGTTCGTGCTCGTGCCGTTCGGGATCGCGATCTTCCTCGCGCTGTTCTACCCGATCGCGTGGCTGACCCTGCTCGTGCTCCTGGCGGCGCTGCCGGCGATCCTCATCGTGTGGACCTACCGCGACCCGCGCGAGCTCGTCGTGGCACTCGGCCTCACGTCGCTCACCTCGATCGCCTACGGGGCGTTCCTCGCCTGGGCCTTGATCGGCTGACCGGACTCCGGCCGGGCACAGGCTCCGGGTGCGCGCGTCAGTCCGCGGAGCGGGTCTCGGGGGCGTCGGTCACGGCGTCCTCGACGTCCTCGTCGCTGGCGGCCCGCTTCGTGCGTGCGCGTCGCTCGGCGAGTCCCGAGGTCATGTCGTCGAGTGGCCGCCGCAGGAAGAGCATCGACAGGCTCAGGCCGATGAGGGCGGCGAAGATCGCCGCAAGCCAGTAGTACTCCTGCATGACCGGGAAGAGCATGAGGATGCCGAACGGCACGAGGAAGGCGAGGAGCCGCAGCACCGTGTAGACGAGGGCTGAGCGCGCTTTCACCCGTCCATCGTAATCGAGGCGATCCTGGAGCGATCCCGGACGAAATGCCGGCCGAGGCGACGGTTCGGTCACGAGAGGGCCGCGGCCCACCGCGCCCGCCTAGGATGGGGTCATGACACGGGCCCTGCTGATACTGGCCCTGGTGGCGACCGCGTTCTGGGTCTTCACCATCGTCGACTGCGCGGTCCAGCCGCCCACTCGGCATCGCGGCGTGAGCAAGCCGGTCTGGATCCTCATCGTGGTGCTGATCCCGGTGCTCGGCGGTCTCCTCTGGCTTCTCGTCGGCCGCGTGCGCCGCTCGGCGATCGCTGCCCGCCGCGCCCCCGACGACGACCCCGAGTTCCTCGGCAGCCTGGGTGCGATCACCGACCAGGATGAGCGCATCCGCCGCCTGGAGGAGGAGCTCGCCCAGCTCGACGCAGAGGACGACGACCCTCGCTGGGCGGCAGACGCCCCCGGCCAGGCCGCGCCGGGCACGCCGAAGGCCGCGTCCCCCGACGCTCCGCCCGATCCGCCCGTGCGCCCCGCCGACGGCGACGACGAGCGCGGTCAGCGCGGAGCCGTCAGCTGACCGTGTCGCACGGCCGAGGCGGGCTCGCCTCCGCCGCCACCGACGCCGCCGCGGCCCTTCTGAGCAGGCTCGTCGAGCTCGGTGTCGAGCACGTCGTGCTCAGCCCCGGGTCCCGTTCGCAGGCTCTGGCGCTCGTCGCCGCCGAGCTCGAGCGACGCGGTGGCCTCCGACTGCACGTCCGCGTCGACGAGCGCGTCGCCGGGTTCACCGCACTCGGCATCGGGCGGGAGTCCCGGGTGCCCGCCGTCGTGGTGTGCACGTCGGGCACCGCGGTCGCGAACCTGCTGCCGGCCGCGCTGGAGGCGCATCACGCCGGTGTGCCGCTCCTGCTCCTGACGGCCGACCGTCCGCCCGAGCTGCGCGGCGTGGGGGCGAACCAGACCACCCGTCAGCCCGGCATGTTCGCGCCGAGCGTGCGGTACGAGGCCGACCTTCCCGTTCCGGAGGCCTGCGACGCGGAGGGCGACGAGGAGCAGAGCCTCATGCTGCGCCGCGTGGCCGAGGAGGCCTTCGAAGCCGCGCTCGGCGCCGGCCTCCGCTCCCCGGGTCCCGTGCACCTCAACCTCCCCTACCGCGAGCCGCTCGCCGGCGACCTCCCCGCGTGGTTCGGCGTGCCGACCTCCGAGCTCGCGGCGACCGCCGAGGACGACCCCGACGGACCCCCGCCGGCCGAGGCCCACGCCGAGGACGAGGCATCCGGAGCCCTCTACCAGGGCGGGGGAGGCATCGGCGAGTCCGATGTGCCCGTCGATCCCGACGACCACCCGTTCGTGCTCGTGCGCGGTCCCCGCACCGTCGTCGTCGCGGGAGCCGATGCCGGCTCCGACGCCGAGGATCTGGCGCACGCCGGCGGCTGGCCTCTGATCGCCGAGATCGTCAGCGGGGCGAGGTTCGGACGCCACCTGGTGCACGGCTATCGCGCGCTGCTGCGCGACCCGGAACTCGGCGGCCGCGTCGAGCGCGCGGTCGTGCTCGGCCACCCCACCCTCAGCCGCGAGGTCGCGGCGCTCCTGTCCGACCCCGAGGTGGAGGTCATCGCGCTGCGCGGCCCCGGCGAGCCGCTCAACCTCAACGCGGCCACCACCGCTGTCGACACCGTCGCGGTGGCCACCGGCGACCCCGATCGCGACTGGCTCGGCGCGTGGCTACACGCGTCGCGCGAGGCATCCGTCGACCTGGCCCCGCCCGCCCCCGATGCCGAAGGCCTCACCTCCGCCGTCCCCGAGGAGCGGCTCGGAGCGATCGCCGCCGAGCTCGCGGCGGTGCGCGCGCCCCTCGACCGCGCCGCGCTCGCCGACGCGGTCTGGCGGGCGACGTGGCCGCACGACCGGCTCGTCTTCGGCTCGTCGCGCCTCGTACGGGTGGCCGACGACCTCCTCGGAGGCAAGAAGGTCCCGGTGCACGCCAACCGCGGGCTCGCCGGCATCGACGGCACGGTCGCCACGGCCACCGGCATCGCCCTCGCGAGCCAGACCGACGGGCGGCCGGGCGTCACCCGTGTGCTCCTCGGCGACCTCGCGCTGCTCCACGACGTCGGAGCCTTCCTGCTTCCGCCCGGCGAGGCCGAGCCCCGCATCCAGGTGATCGTGGGCAACGACGGCGGTGGAACGATCTTCGACGGGCTCGAGGTCGCGGGCGTCGCCGGTGCCGAGGCGATGGACCGGGTGCTGTACACGCCGCACACCGTTCGCCTCGAGCATCTCGCCCTCGCGTACGGGTGGGAGTACCGGCGCATCACGACGCGATCGGCACTCGACCAGGCGCTCACCTCGCCCGTCGGCGGCCGTCAGCTCATCGAGGTGCCGCTCGAGCGGTAGTCTCGGCATCCCTCCCGATTGGCGCGCAACGAAACCGTGCGCTCCGACACCGCGGTCGGCATGATGGGCAGATGATCGCGAAGAGTCAGAAGAACTGGAGCGGCGACGCGGCCGCGCTCCTCCGGGTGGGCGAGGGCTTCGCGCTCGCCGACGTCGACCCCCAGTCCACGCCCGGGTACGAGAAGACCAAGGTCGAGGCGGCCGAGGATCTGGCGTCGGGCGCCGGCCAGCTCGACGAGTATCAGGAGCGCCTGTTCGCGCAGAGCCGTGTCGATGCGACGAACGCCTCGGTGCTGCTCGTGCTGCAGGCGATGGACTCGGCCGGCAAGGGCGGGATCGTGAGGCATGTCGTGGGGTCGGTCGATCCGCAGGGGGTATCGATCACCGCCTTCAAGAAGCCCACGCCCGAGGAGCTGGAGCACGACTTCCTGTGGCGCGTCGAGCGGCGGCTGCCTGAGACCGGAATCATCGGGGTCTTCGATCGCTCCCACTACGAGGACGTCCTCATCGGACGGGTGCGCGAGCTCGCCCCGACCGACGAGATCGAGCGCCGCTACGGCGCCATCAACGAGTTCGAGAAGCGGCTGACGGATGGCGGGACCCGCGTGGTGAAGGTGATGCTGCACATCTCGTCCGACGAGCAGAAGGCACGTCTCGAGGAGCGGCTCGAGCGACCCGACAAGCATTGGAAGTACAACCCGGGCGACGTCGACGAGCGCGAGCTGTGGCCGAAGTACATGGAGGCGTACCAGCGGGTGTTCGAGCGCACCTCGACGGAGCACGCGCCGTGGCACGTGGTCCCGGCCAACCGCAAGTGGTACGCGCGCATCGCCGTGCAGAACCTGCTGCTCGAAGCCCTCGAGTCGATCGACCCGCAGTGGCCGGCGGCGACATTCGATGTGGAGGTCGAGAAGAAGCGCCTCGCCGCGACGTAGGCGCCGCGCCCGTCGTCACGCCACGCCGCGGGCACTCCACGCCGTCGCGGTGATGGTGAACGGCCCGTTCGGGAGCAGCTCGACGCAGCGCTCGCGCACGAGCGCACGGTCGACCTCGCCGAGTGCCGCGAGCTGCTTGCCGGCGGGCGACACGCCGAGCGTGTACGGCCCCCACCAGTCCTCGAACGCCGCGTACTCGACCGCGACGGAGAGCTCCGTCTCCTCCACGTCTGTGCAGCCCGCGCCCTCGAGCAGTTCGCCGAGATCGCCCGCGTCTGCCCCGACACGGTGCGTCTCGTCGTCGATGCCCACGACGACCGAGCGCAGAGCTTCGAAGAAGGTGCTCTGCGGTGCGCGGCCGCCGACGAAGTCCCACACGCACGCCGCCAGCACGCCGCCGGGGCGCGTGACCCGCTTCATCTCGCGGGCGCCGGCGGAGGGATCCGTCATGAAGTGCACGACGAGCTCGGCGAGCGTCGCGTCGAAGGTGTCGTCGTCGAATGGCAGCGCCTCGGCCGTACCGTGCCGGATGTCCGCCCACGGGAAGCGGTCGTGCGCGGCGGCCACGAAGCTCTCGGACGGGTCGACGCCGGCGACCTGGTCGGGACCGAACCTCTCGGACAGGACGGCGGTCAGCGCACCCGGGCCGCAGCCCACGTCGAGCACACGCCCTGCGGCGGGCAGGCGTGCGGAGTGCACGAACACAGCGGCCAGGGGAGCGGAGTAGCGGCCCATGAATCGGTCGTACGCCTCCGCGGCGACGTCGAACGACATGCGCGCAGTCTAGGCCCGGTGATGTCGATACGGTATAGATGACTGCTTCATCAAGTACTGGATGTGATACAGTACTCGACATGACAAAGGACGACGCGTTCGCAGCCGACCTGCTGCGCGGCCACACCGACACGATCGTGCTCGGTGTGCTCCGTCGCGGCGACCGGTACGGCTTCGAGATCTACAAGACGATCCGCGACGCGACCGGCGGCGACCACGAGATCAAAGAGGCCACCCTCTACGCCACCTACCGCCGCCTCGAGAAGGACGGGCTCGTCGAGTCCTACTGGGGCGACGAGACGCAGGGCGGCCGCCGCAAGTACTACCGCATCACCGACGCCGGCCGCGCGGTCTTCCGCAGCAACGTCGCGGCATGGGCGGCGACCCGGCGCATCATCGACTCGCTCCTGGACGTGGGTACGGACGCCAAGAGCACAGACGTGAAGGGCACGCAGAAATGACCGAGAACACCGACATCCATCGCCTCCTCGACGAGGCCTTCCGCGGCGTCGACATGACGGCCGACGCCCAGGATCTGAAGGAGGAGGTGCGCGCCAACCTCATCGCGCGCGCCGCCGAGCTCGAGGAGGCCGGGCGCACGCCCGCCGAGGCCGCACGGCAAGCCGTCGCCGAGCTCGGCGACGTGCGCGAACTGCTCGACGAGTCGACGGATGCCGCACCCACCGCGCGTTCCGAGGGCTACGCCGCCCTGCAGCAGCGCTACCGCGTCAAGCCCAAGGCAGGCTATGTCGTGCGCGTCGTGGCGTATTCGCTGGCCGCCGTGGTCGGCATCACCCTGGCGATCCTCGGTGCGACGGGCGTGCTGCCGCTCCCCGTCGGAGCCATGATCGGGATGCTCGGCTTCGCGTCGACCGCCCTCGGACTCGTTGTCGGGGACTCGCTCGCGCAGGAGACCACCACGAACCATCCGATGCCCGACAACCGTGCCGGCGGCTACGCGCTGGCGACGTTCCTCGCCGTCTACGGGCTCGGGTTCGGCATGCTCGTGCTCAGCGGCGCCATGCCGGTGTGGGGCATCGTCTTCGCCGCGCTCGGCGTGATCGCGTCCATCATCCTGTTCGCCTTCCTCCTCTCGAGCCAGACGAACCGTCACAAGGCGTGGACCAGGGAGGCCTTCGCGCACGAGCCCCCCAATCGCTTCGAGCGCGAGCCTGAGGTCGCCGCTCGGTTCGGCATCTACACGGTGTCCATCTGGATCGTGACGTTCGCCGTGATCGCGGTCCTCGTCTTCACCGTCGGGTGGTGGTGGGCGCCCGTCGCGTTCGCCGGCGGGTTCGCCGTCATGATGCTCGTCCTCGCCCGGATGCTCTTCGGCCCCGACAAGAGGTCCTGACCCCGGCGCCCCTCGCCCGGCCGTTCACGAACGGCTCCGGCCGCTCTCCGCGGGGCCATTCGAACGACAGCCGTTCGCACACGGAACACACACTAAGGAAGGGATGCTTCGCCATGCCCGAAAACAACAGCGACGCCATCGTCGCCCGTGGCCTCGTCAAGGTCTATACCGGTCGCGGCCGCAAGAACACCGTCCGCGCCCTCGACGGCCTCAGCTTCGAGGTCCCCGCCGGACGCGTGTTCGGCCTCCTCGGCCCGAACGGCGCCGGCAAGTCCACCACCACGAAGATCCTCACGACGCTCTCGCGTCCGACCGAGGGAACGGCGCGCGTCGCCGGGTTCGACGTCGCCCGAGAGCCGAACGCCGTCCGCTCCGCGATCGGGTACGTATCGCAGGGGTCGAGCACGGATCCGCTCCTGACCGCGATCGAGAACCTCGAGATCGCCGCCCGGCTCCGGGGCGCGAACAGCGCCGATGCCCGTGCCCGGGCTGCGCGCCTGCTCGACGAGTTCGGGCTGGCCGAGGCATCCCGTCGGCCCGTGAGCTCGTTCTCCGGAGGCATGCGCCGTCGGCTCGACGTCGCGGCGGCGCTCGTCCATCGCCCGCGGGTGCTGTTCCTCGACGAACCGACGACGGGGCTCGACCCCGAGGCGCGCGCCGCGATGTGGGCCGAGATCCGGCGCCTGTCGGGCGAGGAGGCCCTCACCGTGGTGCTCACGACGCACTACATGGAGGAGGCGGATCGCCTCGCCGACGAGCTGCTCCTCGTCAACCGGGGCCGCGCGGTCGTGCAGGGCACGCCCGGCGCGCTCAAGGCCGCGCTCCACGGAGACTCGGTGCGGGTGAGTCTCATCGAACCCGACGTCGACGCCGTGCGCCGAGCCGTGGCCTCCGTCGCCGGCCTCCGCGACGTCCTGGTCGAGGCATCCGGTGTCGACGGCGTCCTCGCCGCCCGCACCGACGACGCCTCGGCCGCTGTCGGGGCCGTAATCGCCGCTCTGGATGCCGCGGGCATTCGCTTCGGGCAGGTCGCGGCATCCCACCCCACCCTCGACGACGTGTACCTGCACTTCGTCGGCCACACCTTCGGCGACGCCTCGGCGACCGCCGTCACGGAAGGAGCAGCGGCATGACCACGCTGACTTTCGCCCCCGCGGTGCGCCCCGCGCGCGCCGGGTGGTTCACCCAGACCGGACAGGTGCTCCGGCGCTGGCTCATCGCGACCCTGCGCCAGGCGTGGGGACCGGTGATGTCGCTCATTCAGCCGGTGATCTGGATCGTGCTGTTCGGTGCGGTCTTCTCGTCGCTCGGCGAACTGCCGCAGTTCGGCTCCGCCGGCTACATCGACTACCTCGTGCCCGGCATCCTCATGATGACCGTGCTCTACTCGGGCGCGTGGGCCGGCACCGGCTTCATCGACGACATCACCTCCGGCGTCATGGACCAGTACCTCACCTCGCCGCTGTCGCGATCGGCGATCATCACCGGCCAGCTCGCCCAGCAGCTGATCGTCAACCTGGCGCAGTCGCTGGTCGTGCTCGGGATCGGCTGGCTGGCCGGCGCGCGCTTCCCGGGCGGAATCGGCGGGATGCTGGTGGCCCTCGGTGTCGCGACGCTCCTGGCGACGATCTTCTGCTGCGCCTCGACGGCAGTCGCGCTCACGACCCGCAGCCAGATCGCGCTCATCAGCCTGTCGCAGCTCATCGTGCTGCCGGCGACGTTCCTCTCGACGACGATGATGCCCGCCGAGCTGCTGCCCGCGTGGGTGCAGGACGTCGCCCGGTGGAACCCCATGAACTGGGCGGTCGAGCTCGGGCGGGGCGGTCTGAGCGGCGAGTACCCCGCCGAGGGATGGTGGCAGGCCGCCGGGCTCGCGGTGCTCGCGTGCCTCGCCTTCCTCTGGGCCGTCCGGTCGATCCGGGCCTACCAGCGCTCGGTCTGACGCGGGTGGCGCGCAGAACTCCTCCAAATCGGCTCGCCCGGCGGTGATTCGGGCCCGATCTGGCCGCGCAGGACTGAGACTGCAGGAGTTCTGCGCAGCCGACGCCGCTCCAGCGTCAGGCCAGGGCGTCGACGATCGGCCGGAACTTCACGCGCGTCTCGAGCAGCTCGGTCTCGGGGTCGCTTCCCGCCACGATCCCCGCGCCGGCGTGGGCGACGACCGGGATCGTGTCGCTGAACTCCGCGAAGCCGCGCGCGGGCTCGGCGCCGATCTGGGCGCAGCGCAGGGCGATCGCCCACTCGCCGTCACCGCTCGCGTCGACCCAGCCGACCGGTCCGGCGTAGCGGCGGCGGTCGAACGGCTCGATCCTGCGGATGACTTCGATCGCGGCATCCGTCGGCGTCCCGGCCACGGCAGCGGTGGGGTGGAGCGCCGCGACGAGGTCGAGCGCCGACGCGTGGTCGGCGATCTCGCCCGCGACGTCGGTCGCGAGGTGCCAGAGGTTGGGAAGCTCGAGCGCGAACGGCTCGTCGTCGGCGCGCACCGAGCTGACGTGGGGCGCGAGCGCGTCGAGCACGCTCTGCACGGCGTACTGGTGCTCGTCGAGGTTCTTGCCGCTGTGCGAGAGGCGGAAGGATGCCGCGGCATCGTCGTCGGCGTCGGCTCCGCGCGGGAACGTCCCGGCGAGGACGCGCGCGGTGACCTCGCCGCCCGACACCGTGACGAGGGTCTCGGGGCTCGCACCGATGAGACCGTCGACGGCGAACGTCCACGTGTCGAGGTAGCCGGTCGAGAGGGCGCGGACGAGCCGGCGCAGGTCGGAGCCGGCAGGGACGGTGCCGACGAGGTCGCGCGCCAGCACGACCTTGCCCACCTCGCCGGCCGCGATCGCGTCGAGCCCGGCGCGCACTGCCGCCTGGTACCCCTCCGGATCGAGCGCGCCCGGTCCGAGCGTGGCCGACCAGTACGGGCCGTACGGGACCGGTTCGACGACCGGCTCGACGAGATCGGCGACCGTCGAGCGGATGCGGGTGATCCAGGAGCGTCCGTCGCGGCGGCCGATGACCGCCTGCGGGACGATGAGGCGGCTCGACGCCGCCGAGCGGTGATCGAAGACCAGCGTGCCGAACGCCACGAGGCCGGTGCCGTGCAGGCCGACCGGATCGTCGATCTCGGCGTCGGCGCAGATCGCCCGCCACGAGTCCGCCGGTGAGGGCTGCTCCGACGGGTCGAGCCCCGGGACCGGATGCGCGCCGCCGGCTTCGTACCCGCCGACGCTGCCGATGCCGACGATCCCCTCGCCGCGGCGCAGCCACGCGAGCGGGGAGCGCGGGTCGGCGAAGGCCAGCAGATCCTCGACGGGATCGATCTCGCGGGTCTCGACCACCAGCTTCGGCAGGCGGTGCAGAGATGTCACCCCTCAAGCCTAGACTCGCGGAGTGACAGACGACGCCGTCCCCGCACGCCCCGAGGCGGGCACCAGACTGACCTTCCGCTGGCGCAAATGGACAGGCGACCCGCACTGGCTGCACGAGTGCGTCTACCTCGGCAGCGATCGCTGGGGCGACTGGTTCGGCCAGCTCCCCGGGTGGGACAGCTCGCGCCCGGGCCGCACGTTCGCGCCGGAGCATCCCAATGTCACCCTCGTGCCGCCGAGCGGCGACTACGCGTACACCCGCAACGCCGCTCCGCACCACACGCGCATCTACATCGACATCGCGTGGGACCTCCGATGGGAGGCCGGCGAGCCCACCGGGATCGACATGGACCTCGACGTGGTCGAGCGCACCGACCGCGGCGTCTACATCGACGACGAGGACGAGTGGGACGAGCACCGCGTCGCCTACGGCTATCCGCTCGATGTCGTGGCGCACCTCGAGGCGCTCGCCGCCGATCTCGAGAAGCGCGTCACGGCACACGAGGCTCCGTTCGACGACGCGACGGCGGATGCCTGGCTCGACCGGCTCGCCGCGCTCGGCCTGGAATGACCGGGCAGGGTCCGTCGCCGGCGCCGGTCGACCCCGGCTGACCGCCTGCCGCCCGCCGCCTAGACTCGACGGGTGGCATCGCACCCCTCCGAGCACGAGCCGAACCGCGCCGACCTCCACAAGGATCCGTCGCGGGTGAGCGGCATGTTCGACCAGGTCGCGCCCGCGTACGACCGCACAAACACCGTGCTGAGCATGGGCAACGACCGGTTCTGGCGCGCCGCGACCACGCGTGCCGTCTCTCCGAGGGCGGGCCAGCGCATCCTCGACCTCGCCGCGGGGACGGGTGCGTCGAGCGTCGCCCTTGCGCGCAGCGGCGCGACCGTCGTCGCCGCCGACTTCTCGCCAGGCATGATCGCGGAGGGGAAGCGCCGGCACGGCGGCATCCCGAATCTGTCCTTCGTGCAGGCCGACGCGACCGACCTGCCGTTCGCCGACGCCGAGTTCGACACGGTGACGATGTCGTTCGGGCTGCGCAACGTGAACGAGCCGAAGAAGGCGATCGCCGAGCTGCTCCGCGTCACCCGCCCAGGCGGACGCCTCGTCGTGTGCGAGTTCTCGCATCCGCCGTCGCCGGTGTTCAACGGGCTGTACCGCTTCTACAACGACCGCGTCCTGCCGGTCGTCGCGAAGACCATGAGCTCGAACGCCGAGGCCTACGACTACCTCAACGAGTCCATCCGCGACTGGCCCGATCAGGCGACGCTGGCGACGTGGATCCGCGAGGCGGGCTGGACGGATGTCGCCCACCGCAACCTCTCGATGGGCATCGTCGCCCTGCACCGCGCGACGAAGCCGCATGCGCGCGACTGACCGACGGCCGCGATCGGCGGTCACGTGCCCCGGTAGGCTGGGCACGTGACTCCCTCAGCGCCGGGCTCGCGCATCGCGGGCAAGCTGGGCCTCAACGACCGCGTCTTCGCGGGGCCGAGGTCTCGCAAGCTGCTCGCCACGGTCGAGGCGGGCCTGAAGCGCGTCGACAGCGCCCTCGAGCGCGAGCTGCGCGTCGCGGACTCCCTCGCCGACACCACCAGCCGCTACCTCTACGAGGCCGGCGGCAAGCGGGTGCGCCCGATGCTCGCGCTTCTCACGGCGCAGCTGGGCGACGGCGCGAACGACCAGGTCATCGACGGGGCGACCGCGCTCGAGATGACGCACCTCGGCTCGCTGTACCACGACGATGTGATGGATGCCGCGGACAAGCGCCGCGGGGTGCCCAGCGCCCACGCGATCTGGGGAAACAGCATCGCCATCCTCACCGGCGACCTGCTGTTCTCGCGGGCCAGCCAGATCATGGCCCGCTATGGCGACGCCGCCATCCAGCTGCAGGCCGACACGTTCGAGCGTCTGGTGCTGGGGCAGATGCACGAGACCGTCGGACCCCAGGAGGGCGACGACCGGGTCGCGTTCTATCTGCAGGTGCTGTCCGACAAGACCGGCTCCCTGATCGCCGCGGCCGCCCAGGCGGGCGTCGTCTTCTCGAACGGGCCCGCCGAGTTCGAGCAGCCGCTCGTCACGTTCGGCGAGAAGGCCGGCGTGGCCTTCCAGCTCCTCGACGACGTGATCGATCTCTCGGCCGATCCCGACGAGACGGGCAAAGTGCCCGGCACCGACCTGCGCGCGGGTGTGCCGACAATGCCGTACATCGTGCTCGGCCAGCGCACCGACCCCGCCTCCCTCGCACTGCGCGAGCAGATCGACGAGGGCGTTGCCCGCATCGCCGACGGGGCCGACCCGGCCATCCTCGACGACGCGCTCACCGAGCTTCGCGAGCATGAGGCCACCCAGGCGACCCTCGATCTCGCGCACACCTGGTCGCGCGAGGCCGTCGAGGCGCTCGCGCCGCTTCCCGAGGGCGCCGTGCGCGAAGCGCTGACCCGCTTCGCCCAGGCCGTGGCCGACCGCTCGAGCTGAGGCTCCGCACTCGTTTCGTCTCGCTTCGTTCGCGCACCGACCGAGGCAACCCCGAAAGGACCACCATGACCAAGCTCCGACTGGCGATCGTCGGCGCGGGCCCGGCCGGCATCTACGCGGCCGACATCCTGCTCAAGGCCGAGCGCAAGTTCGACGTCTCGATCGACCTGTTCGAGCAGCTCCCCGCGCCGTACGGCCTCGTCCGCTACGGTGTGGCGCCCGACCACCCGCGCATCAAGGGCATCATCACGGCCCTGCGCGAAGTGCTCGACCGCGGCGACATCCGTCTGTTCGGCAACGTGCGCTTCGGCGAGGACATCACCCTCGACGACCTCAAGCACCACTACAACGCCGTGATCTTCGCGACGGGCGCGATCCGCGACTCCGACCTCGACATCCCCGGAATCGACGCCGCCGGGTCGTACGGGGCGGCCGACTTCGTGAGCTGGTTCGACGGACACCCCGACGTCCCGCGCGAGTGGCCGCTCGACGCCGAGTCCGTCGCGGTGATCGGCAACGGCAACGTCGCGCTCGACGTCGCGCGCATGCTCGCCAAGCACGCCGAGGATCTGCTGCCTACCGAGATCCCCGACAACGTGCACGCGGGCCTCGCGGCCAGCGCGGTGACCGACGTCCATGTGTTCGGCCGCCGCGGGCCGGCGCAGGTGAAGTTCACGCCGCTCGAGCTCCGCGAGCTCGGCGAGCTGCGCGATGTCGACATGGTCGTCTACGACGAGGACTTCGACTACGACGAGGCGTCGAAAGCGGCCATCGCGAGCAACAAGCAGGTCATGGTCATCGACCGGGTGCTGCAGTCGTGGCGGCAGCGCCCCGCCGCCAACAACGCCGGAGGAGAGGCATCCCGCCGACTCCACCTGCACTTCTACGCGAAGCCCCTCGAAGTCGTGAAGGATGCCGAGGGCCGCGTCGCCGCGTTCCGGTACGAGCGCACGCGCCCCGACGGCGAGGGCGGCGTCGTGGGCACCGGTGAGATCCGCGAGGTCCCGATCCAGGCGATCTATCGCGCGGTCGGCTACTTCGGGTCGCCGCTGCCGGGCGTGCCGTTCGACAAGCGCCACGGCGTCATCCCGAACCACGAGGGACAGGCGCTGCACAAGGACTCGAACGAGCGCGTGTCGGGCGTGTACGCGACGGGCTGGATCAAGCGCGGTCCCGTCGGCCTGATCGGTCACACGAAGTCCGACGCGATGGAGACGGTCCGCCACCTCATCAACGACCAGGGGTCGTGGTGGCAGCCGGCCGATTCGTCCGAGGGCGCCATCCCCGCGCTCCTCGCCGAGCGCGGCGTGCGCTGGACCGACCTCGACGGCTGGCACCGCCTCGACGAGCACGAGATCGCCCTCGGCGCGCCGCACGAGCGGGCGCGTGTCAAGGTGGTCCCGCGCGACGAGATGGTGACGATCTCGCGCGGGGAGTGATCGCGTCCCCGCGAACGGCCGGAGCGGGGTGGCCCGCCCGCCGTGCGGCGGCGGCTCGATAGGCTCGCGGCATGGCCGCCGACTGGGTACCCGACGTCCTCGGGGAGCCGTTCGAGCAGCTCACGCTCGATCTCGGCGTCGAAGGCGACAACGGGCCGCTCGTCGCGACGCTGGTGCGGCTGCGCCCGAACCCGATCGCGGCGCTGGTGCAGCCGCTTCGCGATGTCGACGTCCTGTACGTCCACGGCTGGTCCGACTTCTTCTTCCAGACCCAGCTCGCCCGGTTCTGGACCGGGCTCGGTGCGCGCTTCCATGCACTCGACCTGCGTCGCTACGGGCGGAGCCTCCGCGCCGACAACGTGCCCGGCTACATCGATGCACTCGACGATTACGACGTGGACATCGAGGCCGCCCTCGTCGCGATGGGCCACGCGACGGATGCCGCCTCCCGCCGCCGCCTCGTCCTGCTGGGGCACTCGACCGGCGGGCTCACCCTCACGCTGTGGGCCGCCCGGAACCCGGGCCGTGC